>CAZAIG010000034.1:0-3183 GCA_964485135.1 uncultured Porphyrobacter sp.
AGCGCCATCACCGGCCCATTCCACCCATGTCGGGCGCCCTTTGGTGGTGCCATCATCATTGAGAAAACCGGTCAGCACATCCACCGGCTTGTCCACTGGATTGCCGTTCTCATCAAACTGAATGTAGACCAGATCATAGCCTGATGGCGGCTTGCGGTTCCACGAACCATGGCGCGCAATAAAGGCTCCGCTGGCGAAGTTTTCGCCCATCAAATGCCCTTCAGCGGTAAAGACCAGACCCAAAGCAGCCACATGCGGACCCAGCGCATATTCCGGCTCGGTCGTATATTCTTTCAAGAATTGCGGCGGGCGTTCATCCACCCGCTCATCAAACGTGTCGCCCCAGTAAATCCATGGCCAGCCATATTGCGAGCCCAGCTGAACCGCCGTGAGATAGTCTGGCACAAGGTCAGACCCCAGCATGTCGCGTTCATTCACTGTCGTCCAAAGATCGCCTGACCACGGGCTGAAATCCATCCCATTGGGATTGCGCAGACCCACGCCATAGGGACGCGATTTGCCCGTATCGAGGTTCAGCTCGTGGATCATAGCGCGCCCTTTTTCGACGTCCATGCCCTGCTCACCAATGTTGGAGACAGAGCCAACCGCGACATAGAGTTTGGGATCGGTCGGGTGCAGCTCAATATTGCGCATCCAGTGCCCGCCTCCCGGCGCCAGATCCATCAGCTTTTTCGGCTCGGCTGTGACTGTATCCTCACCCAAAACATAGGGGAACGCCAGCACAGCATTGTGATTGGCGACATATAAAGTGCCATCGCGCCATGCCATGCCCGAAGGGGAATCCAACTCATCCAGCAGCACTTTTTGTGTCTCGGCCACCCCATCGCCATCGCTATCGCGCAGCAGCACGATCTGATTGGCCGAATCGCCAACAGCGCCAGCGCGGCTCATCAATTTCTCCGCAATCCAAGCGGTAATTCCGCCGCCATCGCTTTTCGGTGAGCGGGTCAGCGTCACCAGCACATCGCCATTGGGCAAAGTGTGGATCACACGCGGATGGTCGAGCCCTTCGGCAAAGCGCACCACTTCCAATCCTTTGGCTGGAACGGGCGCATCACCCGCTTCCCAGCCGACCGGCTTCGCGATCTGCACCGTTGGAAACGCCTCTGCTTCCGCCTCTTCCAAAGTTGGCTTTACCCCGCTGACATCATCGACAGACAGCTCCGCTGTGTCCCCGCGCGACAAGACGTAAAACAGGGCTCCAAGCACCACAAGAATGACGAGGACAGCGATCAGGATTTTGCGTGAAAGGCTCATAGCACAAGCGAATAGCGGCGCGCGCCCTTTGCGGCAATGATTTCTGCCCCTACATAGGCAGCGCTATGTTTGACTTTGCCCCTTCGCCCGATTGCTCGACCAAAGAACGCTATGACCAATTGCTGGATGCTGCGCGCGCTATTACCGATGGCGAAAGAGACGGGATCGCCAATATGGCCAATGTCGCTAGCCTGCTGGGCGAATTTATTCCCGATTGCAATTGGGCAGGCTTTTATCGGGTCGGACCGGACAAGAATGGCGAGGACGAGCTTGTCCTTGGCCCATTCGTCGGAAGGCCCGCCTGCATCCGTATCCCGTTTGGTGTGGGCGTCTGCGGCACAGCCGCGCAAAGTGGCATGGCGCAACTTGTGGAGGATGTGCATGCCTTTCCCGGGCACATTGCGTGCGACACAGCGAGCCAGTCGGAGGTCGTTGTACCGATAATCCGCGATGGAGACGTCTTGGGCGTGATCGACCTTGATAGCCCGACAAAAGCGCGATTCGGAGCCGAAGATCTGGCCGGGATAGAGGCGCTGGCCGCCCTGATGGCGGAGCGGATTTAACCATAATATTCAGTATGATAGTGCGGTATTGCGCGCGCATCACCACGCTTTGTTTGCTTTTGGGACAGCAACCGGCCCGATTCGGGACAGCCGCGATTCCGGCCTGCACCAAGCAGCACTTCAATGGTAACACTTCCTTAAGAGTCGCACCTTGGGTGTTGCTCCGACACAGGTTTCAGTGACAATACCAATAGTGCGGCGGCCATGTTCGGTCTTTCGCCATGAAGAAAAGACAAGAGGTGTATGATGATTTCCGCCAAGCAATTCGCCACATTGGCTATCGCAGGTCTGGCTGCTTCAACCAGCACAGGTGCTATGGCACAAAGCGCCGCTACATCGATTGATGCGATAGCTGCTGAAGCCGCAGCGGGCGCAGCGTTCAACGCTGCTAGCTCTGAATTGGCTCCTATGGTCGAAACAGTTGCAGCGCCAATAGCAGCGGCAGCCACTGGCCCGATCATGGCGCGCACCGCTCCCGTTGCAGCAGCAGCTCCGATCGCAGCAGCAGCAGCCCCAGCCGTGGCGCACACAGCAGCCACCCATGCAGCGGGTTCGTATGGCTATCCTGCGCAGCAACATTATCAGCAACCAGCCTATCAGCAGGCGCGTTATGCACCTGCTCCGCAAGCTTACCAAGTGAACTACACTCCCGAGCAATGGCTGGAAGAGTGCTATGCTCGCACGGGCGGCAAGCGTAACGCAAGGCGTAGCCAGAACGTCGGCGGACTGCTTGGTGCAGTCGCGGGCGGCATTGCTGGCAACCGTATCGGCGGACGCGGTGAGCGTCTTGCTGGATCGCTGATCGGTGCCGGTGTTGGCGGTATTGCCGGTGCAGTCATCGGTGGCTTGATCGGTCGCGGCGGTAAGCGCGGCAACTATGATTGTGACGCCGCTTTGGAACGTCACATGGCGATGGTTCAAAGCGGTCAGTATCAGCCGGTCGCTTATAACACAGCGGCGCGCACTATCCCTGCGCCGCAATATGCCCCAGCGCCGCAATATTACGCGCCTGTGCAGAGCTATGCTCAGCCAGTTATGTATGTTGAGCAGCAAGTTGCTGTGCCGCAGCGCGCTGTCGTTCGCGAGTATGTGACCGAGGAATATGTTGAGCAGCCAGTCTATCAGCCTGCTCCAACAAAGCGTGTTCGCGTGAAGCGCGTACCAACCTATATCAAAGGTCGGTGATCTTAGTGAATTGAGTTCGCGTTCGCGCGAGCTTCTGTAACACCTAGAAACGGCGGAAAGGGTCTCGGCTCCTTCCGCCGTTTTTGATTCGCCGCCGGTGGGTCGGGCGCGGCCGAAAAGCGGCTCAGACAGCGGGTTAGGCAGCCGGGCGCTAGAC
>CAZAIG010000034.1:3283-7770 GCA_964485135.1 uncultured Porphyrobacter sp.
GCTAGACTATCGAAAGTCGCGCGGCGCGACTCATGACGGAGCGCTGATCCTCCAGCGAAATATCTATACGTTATTGATTCATGTTAGATTTCACCGCCGGTTAGACGCTGACACAACAGATCCAGCTGATCGAGCGTGCGGTAGCTCACCGTGACAGTGCCGGAGCTGGGATCGGCATCTGCCTTGATCTGCACCTTCATACCGAGGAACTCTTCCAAGTGTTTCTGCACAGCCGCAATATCGGCATCATTGGCGCCGCCGCTCGCACCACCCGCGGCGCTCAATTTCTTAGCGGTGCCCTTGGTCTCGGTTCCTTGAGCGGCAGCTCGCGCAAGCTTTTCCACCTGACGCACAGACAGATTGTCATTCACAGCCTTCTTAGCCAGCGCGGAGGCATCTTCATGGCCGATCAAAGCGCGAGCATGGCCCATGCTGAGGCTTTGTTGTTCAACCAGATCAAGCACATCCTCGGGCAATTGCAAAAGCCGCTGCAAATTCGCGACATGGCTGCGCGATTTGTCGACCATACGCGCAATGTCCGCCTGGGTTAGCCCTTCGCCCTCGCTAAGCCGGTGGTAAGCACGCGCTTCCTCGACCGGATTGAGATCCTCGCGCTGAATATTCTCGATCAGCGCCAGCGCCATCACTTCGCGCTCGTCCAGCTCGCGCACCAATGCAGGGATTTCATGCAGGCGCGCTTTTTGCGCAGCACGCCAACGGCGCTCGCCCGCAACCAATTGATAGCGCCCATTCTTGTGTGCCCGCACGATAATCGGTTGGATAACGCCGCGCGCTGCGATGGATGCTGCGAGCTCTTCCAAAGCGCTTTCATCAAAATGCGTGCGCGGTTGGCCGGGAAGCGGATCAATCGAGGCAATGGGCAGCGAAGCCAAACCGCCGCCGTTTGGAGCGAAAGATGTGTCCGCTAGTTGTCCGGTTTTCACTGTATTTTCAGATGCTTGCCGCGAACTGTCAACATCGGCCCCGGACACCAGCGGTTCTTCGCGCTTGGTCTGACTCATCAATGCGCCAAGACCCTTGCCCAGTTTACGCTTGGGATCGGTCTTCTGGCGCTCTGGCACGCTGAATCTGATGGGATCGCTTGATTTGCTCATGCCGCTTTCCTTTCCTCGGGCAATCTGGCGATCAATTCGCGTGCTAAGGCGATATAAGCACGGCTGCCCGTGCAGGATTGATCATACACCAAAGCCGGCAGCCCGTGGCTCGGCGCTTCTGACAGGCGAACGTTGCGCGGGATCGGCGTTTCAAATACCAAACCGCCCAAACATTCGCGCACATCATCCGCCACTTGATCGGTCAGACGGTTGCGGCGATCAAACATGGTCAGCGCCACACCCACAATGCTAAGGTTGGGATTGAAAAGGTTCTGCACCTTTTCAACGGTTTGCAACAATTGGCTGAGCCCTTCGAGTGCAAAAAACTCGCATTGCAGCGGCACCATCAATGTGTCGGCGGCAGACAGGGCGTTCAAAGTCAGCAAACCCAAAGATGGCGGACAATCGATAAAGCAAATCTGATGATCCTGATGCTGGGAAAGCGCGGCGCGCAGCCGGTCTGTCCGCTCCTCAACCGAGACCAGCTCTACCTCTGCACCGCTCAAATCCTGTGTCGCTGGCACAATATCGAGACCCGGGATGGTCGTTTCCGCAATTACTTCGGAAAGCGGCGTTTCATTGACCAACACATCATAACTCGACAATTCGCGATCATCCGCCTCCACACCCATGCCGGTCGATGCGTTTCCCTGCGGATCGAGGTCGATCAGCAAAGTTCGCCAACCGCTCGCAGCCATGGCCGTTGCGATATTGATAGCGGTGGTGGTTTTGCCCACTCCGCCCTTCTGATTGGCGATTGCGATGGTGATCATGGCGTTGACCTTGTCTGGCGCACCCCTTGGCCGCAATCCGGCAAAGGACTTACTTTGAAACGATGATACCCGCCTCGGCATCGGTCACACTGTGTTCCACGTGGAACATCTTCCGACTCGATTCGGGTAGCTGAGCCAGTTCTTGCGCCGCAGAACGCCCTTTCGGCAACAGATAGACGGTGGACCTTGTGGAAAATGCGCTGGATAACTGGAGCAGCTTGGGCAGCGGAGCAAAGGCGCGCGCACTTATAAATTGAGCAGCAAATGGCTCGATCATCTCAAGCCGTCTACCCAAGGTCTCGCATTTGGACAGGGACATCTCTGCCGCTGCCCTCTCCAGCCATTCCACCCTGCGTTTGCGCGATTCTACGAGGAAAACCGGTAGCTTAGGGTAGATTGCGGCAATCACTAGACCGGGAAATCCTGCGCCCGTACCCAGATCGAGCCAAGGGCCCATTGCGCTCCCATCTTTCAATGTTTCACGTGGAACAAATTTGAGCAATTGGGCGCTATCGGCGATATGCCTTTGCCAAATCTGCGCTTCTGAAGGACGCGAAATTAAATTTTGGCTTTGGTTCTCTGCGATCAGAGCCTGAGCCAGATGTTCGAGCCGCTCCATCGCTTCACTGTCCGCATATTCAGCGACAAAGCTTCGCGCTTCTTCTTCTGTTGTGATCACGCAGCTTCCTGCCGTCTGCGCGCATGCACCAAGAGCGCGGACAAAGCCGCAGGGGTTACACCAGCAATACGCCCGGCCGCTGCCAATGTCTCGGGCTTGGATGTGGAGAGGCGCTCCACCATTTCGTTGGAAAGGCCGGGCACTTCAGCAAAGGGGAAGTCCGCTGGGATCACCAGTTCTTCGCTCGCTCGCAAATCGCGCAATTCCGCTTCTTGCCGCGCGAGATAAGGCGCGTAGGCAGCGTCCTCTGCCATCTCCGCGAGCAGCGGATCATCGACCGAAACGCCATCCATCCAATCGGACAGTTCAGCCAGCCCCACCCCGTCATGGCGCAGCCACTCCGCCACTGGCTTAAGCCCGCCATCGCGGCGTACCGGAAGGCCGGCTTCATTCAGCTCCTTCGATGGCAGCTCTTTATCCAGCGCTTGTGCGAACTCTGCGCGCTTGTCTTCACGCTCAGTGAGCCAGCCAGCGCGCTCCTCACCCACGCATCCTGCCTCGATTCCCAAGGCCGTTAGGCGTGATGAGGCATTGTTCGCTCTTAGTCGCAACCGGTATTCGGCGCGCGATGTCAGCATCCGGTACGGTTCCGTCACGCCTTGCAAGGTCAAATCATCGACCATCACCGCAATGTAGCTATTCGCCCGGTCGAGCGCTGGCGCTTCTTTACCCAGACACCGCGCTGCCGCATTCAGGCCAGCGACAAGCCCTTGTGCCGCTGCCTCTTCATAACCAGTGGTGCCGTTGATCTGCCCCGCACAGTAAAGACCCGGAATAGCGCGCAGCTGCAAATCCGCCGTCAAAGCGCGCGGATCGATATGGTCATACTCGACCGCATAGCCGGGCACTTCCATCGTCACATTCGCAAGACCCGGCATCGCGCACAGCATCTCCAGCTGCGTATCGACCGGCAGCGATGTGCTGATCCCATTGGGGTAGATCAGATGGGTGCCGAGACCTTCTGGCTCGAGAAAAACCTGATGCCCATCGCGGTCGCCAAACCGGTGGATCTTATCCTCGATAGAGGGGCAATAGCGCGGACCCGCCGCATCAATCGCTCCGGTAAACAGCGGAGAGCGGTGGAGGTTGGCGCGGATCGCGTCATGCGCTTCCTCGGTCGTGCGGGTTATGGCGCAGAAGACAGAGGGGTTCGCCCGCTTCTGGGTCAATGCCGACATGGTCCAATCATCGTCGTCGCTCGGCTGCTCTTCCAGCGAAGCCCAATCAATCGTGCGGCCATCCAAACGCGGCGGCGTGCCGGTTTTCAGCCGCGCCATCGGCAGATCGGCCCCGCGCAATTGTTCGGCGAGACGATGCGCAGCATTCTCCCCAATGCGTCCGCCGGTAAAGGTTTCTTCGCCGCGATAGAGAATTCCGCCGAGGAAAGTGCCCGTGCATAGGATCACAGACCCTGCTGTAAGAGCCGTTCCATCGGCCAACTCCAACCCGCTCACACGCCCTCCGGCAAAGGTTAGCGCAGCCGCCTCACCTTCGATCAACGTAAGGTTATTCTGAGCGCGCACGATTTGCTGAACCGCCGCTTTGAACAGGACCCTATCGGCCTGCACGCGCGGTCCCCACACAGCGCTCCCCTTGGACCGGTTGAGCATGCGGTAATGGATAGCGCCAGCATCGGCCGCGCGGCCAATAACTCCGTCCAGAGCATCGACTTCGCAAACCAAATGCCCTTTGCCCAGCCCGCCAATCGCTGGATTGCAGCTCATCGCGCCGACCGCATTCAAGTCAAAGCTTACCAATCCCGTGCGCGCGCCCATACGCGCCGCAGCGCAGGCGGCCTCAACACCTGCGTGGCCCCCGCCGATTACCAGGACATCAAATGGGTTTGTAGAGCGGGTCATGACGCTGGCCGAATAGCCCTGTCGCCCTCACCCGTCAAAGCGAATGTTTCACGTGGAACAT
>CAZAIG010000034.1:7870-18011 GCA_964485135.1 uncultured Porphyrobacter sp.
GGAACATCAGATGGGAACATCATTTGCCGATGCAAAAGCGTCCAAACAAAGCGTCGAGCATGTCCTCGGTTGTCGCCCTCCCAATAAGGCGATCAAAAGCGAGCCGTGCGTTGCGCAACTCCTCCGCGATCAGCAAGGGGTCGCTAAGCGAACTTGCACCCTCCAACGCGGTTCTAGCATCGCTCACAAGCGCGTGTTGGCGCGCGTTAAGCGCCGCCTCGCCCGGTTTGGGCATGGCACCGCGCGCTTGCTCCATCAGAGCCCGTTTCAAAGCATCCACACCCTCACCCGATTTGGCAGAAAGAACAGCGCGTGGATTGGATTTTCGCACGTGGTCGGGCTCATCAGCACGCGGCTCGATTTCCCAAGAGCCCTGCGGCCCGATCCCCTCTGCACCCAGCCACAGGACCAAATCAGCACGGGTCAATTGATCCTGTGCGCGCTCTACCCCCACAATCTCGACCGAATCCTGCGCATCATCGCGCAATCCGGCCGTGTCGACCAGAGTGATCGGAATGCCGCCCATCGCCACCGACCGCTCGATCACATCGCGGGTTGTGCCTGCGGTGGGAGAGGTAATTGCCGCCTCGCTTTCAAGCAGAGCGTTGAACAGGGTGGATTTGCCGGCATTGGGCGGACCAGCGAGCACGATGCGGAAGCCCTCGCCCAATCGCTCGGCCCTAGGCCTGTCGAGCCAAATGGCGAGATCTCCCGCCAATGTGGTGAGATCACCGGCGAAACTTTCCCGCATCGCGGCCACATCGTCTTCATCAGAGAAATCGAGTGCGGCCTCCACCTCGGCAGAGAAACGCAAAATTTGGCCGCGCCAATCCGCGACCTGCTGAGAGAATGCGCCGCCCGCCATAGCAATCGCAGCGCTGCGTTGAAGTTCGGTTTCCGCCGAAAGCAGATCGGCCAGTCCCTCGGCCTCTGCCAGATCCATGCGTCCATTGGTAAAAGCGCGGCGAGTGAATTCGCCGGGTTCTGCGCGGCGGAGATCTGGCATTGCCGCCAGAGCCTCTTCCACAGCCGCGACCACAGCCCTGCCGCCATGGCAGTGCAATTCGGCTAGATCTTCTCCGGTGGCGGTGCGCGGTCCATCGAACCACAGCACCAGCGCTTCATCGAGCAGATCGCCGCTAGCCGCGCGCAATTTTGCGAGCACAGGCCTGCGCGGCTCTGGCAATTTGCCGGAAAGCGCCTCCAGAGCCGAACCCGCACTTGGCCCACTCACCCTGATAACAGCGATGGCGGCAGGCGGCGCGCCGCTCGACAAGGCGAAGATCGTATCGCTCATGGTCCGCTTTCTAGCGAAACTTAATCGTCAGAGGATTTCTTTTTTCCCGATGCGGATTTGCTTGCGGGCTTTTTAGACGCTTCAGCGCCGCCTTTCATCCCGCCTTCAACAAAGCTCTGGAACAGTTTCAGGCCCACTTGGCCCATCGGCGCCAATTGCTCAGCATATTCTTTAAGCTGTCCGGGGTTCGTCACGCCCTTCATCGCTTTCGCCATGGTTTCGGCATAGACGCCATTGGGGCCGGTCAGATCGGGCAATCCGAGAAAGTCGCGCGCCTCTTCAGGTGTGCATTTAACCTCAATCTTGAACTTCATCGCGTGGTCCTTCCGGGTAACATCATTTCTATTTGGGTCGCCTAAGCATCTGTTACAAGCCTGCTTGCAAGCCTTTACTCTGCGCATTACCCCTTTGCGCCATGCCTTGGCGTTATTTGATCCCCATCGGCCTTACCGCCGCGATCCCAGCACTGTTTTTCCAGCATATGTTGGCTACATATTTTCTCAGCCTGCTTTTCATCGGTCTTGCGATGATTGCCTGGTATGATTTTCTTCAGCGTTCTCATACAATTAGGCGAAATTACCCGCTGATTGGCCGGGTCCGCTGGCTGGCCGAGGAATTGCGCCCCTATGCGCAAGGGTATTTTGTGGAAGGCGATTTGGAGGGCCGCCCCTTTTCGCATCAGGAGCGCGCATTGGTCTATGCCCGGGCGAAAGGGGATCTGGACTCTCACCCGATGGGAACCGAGCTCGATGTCTATTCCGATGAATATGACTGGCTCAGCCACTCAATCGACCCCAATGCTGATGTGCCGGACCAGTGGCATAAACGCGTGGGAGAGACGACCTGCAAGCAGCCCTATGACACTTCGCTGCTCAATATCTCTGCGATGAGCTTTGGCTCGCTGTCGGCCCGAGCGATTGAAGCGCTGAATGCAGGCGCGAAAATGGGCGGCTTTGCGCATAATACAGGTGAGGGCAGCATCAGCCGCTATCACTCCAGCCCCGGCGGCGATCTGATCTGGCAGCTGGGCAGCGGGTATTTCGGTGCGCGCGCAAGCGATGGCACATTTGATCCTGAACAGTTCAAAGACAATGCCGCCAACCGCCAAGTCAAAATGATCGAGATCAAGCTGAGCCAGGGCGCCAAGCCGGGCCATGGTGGTGTCCTGCCGGGATCAAAAGTGACGCCAGAAATTGCCGAGGCACGCGGTGTGCCAGTGGGAGAAACCGTGCTGTCACCGGCGTCACATTCTGCCTTCAAGACGCCGATCCAAATGCTTGAATGGATTACACATTTGCGCGAAATTTCGGACGGAAAGCCGATTGGCATCAAACTGTGTGTGGGCCAGCCGCATGAAGTCATGGCGTTGGCGAAAGCAATGCACCACACCGGCCTTCACCCCGATTTCATCACCGTGGACGGCGCAGAGGGCGGCACGGGTGCAGCCCCGCTAGAGCTCAGCAATTCTGTCGGCATGCCTTTGCGTGAAGGGTTGATCTTTGTCCGCAATGCGCTGGTCGGTGCACGGCTGAAAGACAAGGTCGCACTGGCGGCTTCGGGCAAAGTGCACTCTGGCGCCAAGATGGCCAAGAACTTCGCTCTCGGCGCGGATTGGTGCAATGCGGCGCGGCCCTTTATGTTCGCGCTTGGCTGCGTCCAGTCCATGGAGTGTCACACCGGTCACTGCCCCACTGGCGTCGCCACGCAGGTGTCTTGGCGTCAGAAAGGCCTTGTCGTCGAGGACAAAGCCCCGCGGATCGCACGCTTTCACAAAACCACGCTCCACAGCTTGCAGGAAATTGTCACTGCTATGGGACTGGAGACGCCGTGGGACATCCGCCCGATTGATATGCGCGAGCGCGTGAACGGGGCGCGTTCGGACTCCATCGACAAAATCTACAGCTTCTTAAAGCCGGGCGAGCTGCTGGATGATCCGGATCGGACCCGCTATGCCCGCCATTGGAATGCTGCCAGTGCAGAGAGTTTTAGGAGAGTGTCATGAGTGTAGCTGCTAAGGGTCTGAAACATTGGCATGAAGTCGCAGAGGGCGGCAGTCAGATCGATGCTTTGACGGCAATCTTGCATCCCGACGCAGTGTTTCACTCGCCCGTCGTTCACACGCCGCAAAAAGGGCGCGCAATAGTAACTGCCTATCTGTCAGCCGCCGGTCAAACGCTTGGCAATGACAGTTTTCGTTATGTCCGCGAGATCGCTCAAGACAATCAAGCTGTGCTGGAATTTACGACCGAAATGGATGGCATCATGGTCAATGGGATCGACATGATCACCTTTGACGATGAGGGAAAGATCACCGATTTCAAAGTGATGGTGCGGCCGCTTAAAGCAGTGAACAAGGTCTGGGATATGATGGCCGCGCAATTGGAGCGAGCAAAGGGAGGTTAGCCGAAAACCAATTCCCAAGAGCCGTTTCGCCTCATAGTGAAATCGGTATGGGCCAAGACATCCATGCCAAGCAAGACATCAAATCCATCGGCTTGGTCAATCTTGAATCCAACCGTCTCAGCAAAAACGAATGGCAGTGCCGTATCGCCCTCTTCATCGCCAACCAAACCGAGTCGAAAAATATAAGATTCTCGCAATCGGACCTCGGTAGCTACTACAACAGGCTTGCTGCCCAACCGAACAAGACCAAACCGCTCCACTATTCTACCGGATACCCAGCTAGCTGTCGCACCAGTATCCAGCAACGCAGTATAAGTTTCGTTGGTGAAGTCATTCGGGTCACGCGACGCGAAAACTTGGATGTCCAAGAGGATACGGCGGTCTTGCCTGACTCCCTTAATCGAGCGCAACGCTCATCATCCCCATTTCAGCGGGGCGATCTTCGACTTCTTGAATAGAAAACAACTCATCCGCAAATTTCGCCAAACCCGCACGATATGCTCCACCCGGGTCAGCGTAAAACCCCACCAAAGTCTGCTTTCTAAGGAGCGCAAACTCACCACGGTGTTTCACCAAATACTCGTTTAAATTTCGCTGAAAAAAATCGTAGTTGTGATCTATTTCATGGTGACGGTCATCTGTCATGGTGTGGACCTCCACCCTACACCATGCATTTATAGCGACGAAATGAAAGATTCGTGCGACCAATGGAATCTCGCCTCAGACGAAGCGAGTCATTTGCTTACTGATTCATATTCTCGAAGAAATCTTCGTTAGTCTTGGAATCCTTCATCTTGTCGAGCAGGAATTCCATCGCATCGACTGTGCCCATCTGCATCAAGATCCGGCGCAGCACCCACATCTTGGATAGCTTGTCCTTCTCAACCAGCAACTCTTCTTTACGTGTGCCGGATTTGCCGACATCCAGCGCTGGGAAGATGCGCTTATCAGCAACCTTGCGGTCGAGCACGATTTCGCTGTTGCCGGTGCCTTTGAACTCTTCAAAGATCACCTCATCCATCCGGCTGCCCGTATCGATCAGCGCGGTTGCGATGATGGAAAGCGATCCGCCCTCCTCAATGTTACGCGCCGCACCAAAGAAGCGTTTCGGACGTTGCAGAGCGTTCGCGTCCACACCGCCGGTCAGGACTTTACCCGAGCTTGGTACGACTGTGTTGTAAGCGCGGCCAAGGCGCGTGATGGAATCGAGCAGGATCACGACATCGTTTTTGTGCTCAACCAGACGTTTCGCTTTCTCGATCACCATTTCAGCGACTTGAACGTGGCGACCCGCAGGTTCGTCAAAGGTGGAGGAGATCACTTCACCCTTAACGCTGCGCTGCATATCGGTGACTTCTTCCGGACGCTCATCGACGAGCAATACCAGCAGGAAAACCTCTGGGTGATTGTCGGTAATTGCCTTTGCAATGTTCTGCAGCAGCACGGTTTTACCCGTGCGCGGCGGTGCAACGATCAAAGCGCGCTGACCTTTACCCTGCGGTGAAATGATATCGATCACGCGGGCCGATTTGTCGACCACTGTGGGATCGAGCGTGTCGAGCGACAGTTTCTGCTCTGGGTAAAGCGGGGTCAAATTGTCAAAGTTTGTGCGCATCCGCACAGCGTCGGGCTCTTCGAAGTTGACCGTGGTGAGATTGGTGATCGCGAAATAACGCTCTCCCTCTTTCGGTGCGCGAATTTCACCTTCTACCGTATCGCCTGTCCGCAAGCCCCATTTCCGGACCTGATTGGGCGAGACGTAAATATCGCCGGGTCCAGCGAGATAATTGGCCTCAGGCGAGCGCAGAAAACCAAAGCCATCTTGCAGCACTTCGATCGTGCCGATGCCCATGATTTTCTCGTCATATTCCTCATCCTCAGCAAGCTCGCGCAGGATGCTGAACAGCAAATCCTGACGGCGCATGGTTGAGGCGCTTTCAACGCCAAGCTCTTCAGCCATCAGCACAAGTTCTGCCGAGGGTTTGTCTTTGAGGTCTTTAAGATGCATTTCGAGTCCGATATTTGTAATTCGTCAATGTAGTTCGGCAGGTCAGTGATTGCTCAAGATGTGAGAAATCGTTGGGCTTGGAGAAAGCAGACCTGTCTTACACGCTTGTGTGAAAGACGATGCCGTTGATCAGAGGATTAAGCGCAAGCAGGTGATGCGTCAACTTAGAACGGTTTGACGATAACCAGCACAACGATGAAAGCCAGCAATACGCCGGGGATCTCGCCGCTTAAACGCAGCTGCTTTTCAGAAAGCGGGCGCTCGCCTGTACACATTTTCTTCGCTTTCGATACCAGCCATCCGTGATAGCCAGTGAGCAGCACAACCAGCAGCAATTTGGCGTGGAACCAGCCTTGGTCCCAAGCACCAATCGCGCTCGCAAGCGCCAAGCCAAGCACCCACACCACAATCATGCTGGGAATGAGGATAATCTTGCGCAGCAGACCCATACGCTTTTCCCAAAGCGCCGATTCCTCGCTGCCAGTATCCACGCCGTGCAAATAAATCATCTGGCGCGGCAGCATGAACAGGCCAGCCAGCCAAAACACCATGAAGATGATGTGGCCAGCTTTCAGCCAAAGATAGGTCATGGCAAGATATTCCTGCATCGTGCTGCGCTACTTAAGAAGGCTGGCGAACCGCTTCAAGCAATTCCTCAACATGCGCAATCGGCGTGTGCTGGCCAATACCATGACCCAGATTAAAGACATGCGGACGGCCATCAAAACTATCGAGGATTTTGCGAGCGCGGGTTTGCAAACGCTCGCCGCCCGCCATCAGCATAAGCGGATCAAGATTGCCCTGCACTGGCATGCCTTCTGGAAGCACAGAATTGGCCCATTCTGGATCCACAGTCTCATCCAAGCCGATCGCATCGACCCCCGTTTCGCCCGCATAGGCCGTCAGCTTGGCTCCTGCGCCCTTTGGGAAGCCTATGACGGGGGTATGGGGGTGAGAGGCCTTTATCGCCGCTGTAATCGCCGCATTGGGCGCAATGACCCAGCGTTCAAACTCATCAGGGGCTAGGCTGCCAGCCCAGCTATCGAACAATTGCACGGCTTCCGCCCCTGCATCAATCTGTCCGCGCAAATATCCGATGGTCACCTCGACAATCGCATCGATGATCGCCTGAAAAGCAGCCGGATCGCTATAGGCCAGCTCGCGCGTCACATGTTGATCGCGGCTACCCTCGCCCGCCACCATATAAGTCGCAACGGTCCACGGACTGCCTGCAAAGCCGAGCATAGTGACACCCGGATCGAGCTGTTCACAGCAAAGGCGCACAGTTTCATAGATCGCATCGAAATGCTCAGGCACCGCGGTAAAACTCTCCAGGCTTTCATCGACCAATCGCGGTGATAGCTTGGGCCCTTCACCGGCCAGAAACTCAAGCCCCTGCCCCATCGCATGCGGGACGATCAGAATGTCGGAGAACAGGATCGCTCCATCAAAGCCAAAGCGCCGGATCGGCTGCAAGGTGATCTCAGCTGCTGCCTTGCTATCATAGACCAGCGCCAGAAATCCGCCCTTCTCAGCGCGCAATTCGCGGTATTCTGGCAGGTAACGTCCAGCCTGCCGCATGAGCCACACGGGAGCCTTTTCAGCGCGTTTCCCGCGCAATGTGTCTAAGAGCAATCCAGGCATCGAGACTAAGTCCAATCAATAAATATATATATTTATAAGAAGAATGAAGGTTTTGTTGGCCCTGTGGAAACTGGGGATTGCCGCCCATTGCCCGATTTATCCGGCGATGAACAGCAATTTTGACAAATGCGAATCGCTGATTCCATTGAGTCGAGTCATACTTTTGCCTGCTATCCCCAGCCTGTCGAAAACCGTGGCTGCTTGTCCGTAAACTGGCCCCCAATTGGCTAAGATTGGGCATGAAACTCGCCCCCTAACTTGTCGTCAGACTTCTCCCGTGGTTTATGGCCTGACTTCTCCACAAGCCCACAAGAGCGCTAATCAGGCCTGCGATATGAACCGCTTGCATCTCCATCTTGTCTCCGATTCCACTGGCGAAACCTTGGAAATGATAGCCAAGGCGGCTCTGGCGCAATTCGAAGATGCTGATGTGATCCGGCACTTTTGGCCAATGGTTCGATCAAAACAACACCTTGATCGGATTGTCCCCGATTTAGCCGACAATCCCGGCCTTGTGCTCTTTACTCTGGTCAATGCCGAAACGCGCGCTCGGTTAGAGGAACGTTGTCGTCAAATCGGCCTGCCAGCCGTTCCTGTGCTTGACGGCGTGACGGCCGCGCTTGAGGCGCAATTGGGGCAAGAAGCGCACGGCCGGCCGGGTCGCCAGCACTTGATGGATGATGCCTATTTCAAACGGGTGGAGGCGATCCAGTTCACTATTGCTCATGATGATGGGATCGCGTGGGAAGATTGGGAGCAGGCCGATATTGTGCTCGCTGGCGTGTCGCGCAGCTCCAAGACGCCAACCAGCATCTATCTCGCCAATCGCGGCTATAAAGTCGCCAATATCCCGATCGTCGTCGAAAGCCCGCCGCCGACTGCTTTGTTTGGTTTGCGGCATCCGCTTGTGGTTGGCCTTACGACAGCACCGGAACGCTTGGTGCAGATCCGCCGCAACCGGCTACTGACTTTAAACGAAGGCACCGAAACCGCCTATGTCGATGGCGAGCAGGTCAAAAGCGAGCTGCAATATGCCCGCCGGATGTTTGCCGATAATGCATGGCCGGTGATTGACGTCACGCGGCGCTCTATCGAAGAGACCGCCGCAGCGATTATTCGGCTTGCGCAGCAACGCGACCGCCGGCTCGCTTCTGATGAAGGCGCGCCAAAGAAAGCCGTTGACGGAGCTGCGAAGCCGATATGAGCAATCCTGCGCTTATTCTGGCGTCAAAGAGCCAATCGCGGCGCGCGATGCTCGATGCGGCCCGGGTCCCTCATGACGCCGTGCCTGCCGATGTGGATGAGCGCGCAATAGAAGCCTCGCTCAAGGATGCGTCTCCTGCGCAAGTGGCAGAGGCGCTAGCGGTTGCCAAAGCGCAAAATGTCGCAGCGGCGCATGCGGGCGCATTGGTTTTGGGCAGCGATTCACTGGTCGCTGTCGCCGGGCGCCGGTTCGACAAGCCGGAAAGCCATGATGCGGCCGCGGAGCATTTGCGGTTCTTCTCTGGCAAAGTGATGGATCTGCATTCCGCTGCTGCTTTGGTGCGGGATGATGCGTGTGTGTGGAGCCATGCTGCCTGCGCGCAGCTCCATGTGCGCGAATTGTCCGAAGATTTCATCGATGCCTATCTTGAGGAGGAATGGCCCGAAATATCCTTTTGCGCGGGCGCATTTCGGATCGAGGCCATGGGTCCGCAACTCTTTGAGCGGATAGAGGGCGATCAGTTCACCGTGCTCGGTATGCCGTTGCTGCCGGTCATGGCCGCCTTGCGCGAGGAAGGCGTTTTGGCGTCATGAGTGGTCCCTACGCAGAGGTGATCGGCGATCCAATCGCTCAGTCTAAATCCCCGGTAATCCACGGGTTCTGGTTGAAGAAGCTTGGGATTGACGCTGAATACCGCGCGCATCATGTCACCCCCAATCAGCTTGAAGGTTACCTTTCAGAGCGCCGCCAAGACGCCAATTGGCGCGGCTGCAATGTCACTATGCCGCATAAGCAGGCTTTGCTTGATCATCTCGACGGCGTCGAGCCGCAGGCGCGCGCGATTGGCGCGGTCAATACGGTCATCCGGCGCAGTGACGGGAATTTGATCGGCACCAATACGGATGCTGCCGGTTTTCTGGAGCCTTTGCGCGAAGTCTTGGCGCAAACCCATCTGTTCCGCATGGCGCGCATCATCGGTACCGGCGGAGCAGCCCGGGCGATCATCACCGCCTTGGCGGCAGAAGGCTTCACTCTGGTTGTCGCAGGGCGCAATCCGGAGAAAGCGCGCACCCTCTTGGATGAGCTTGCACCGGCGAAAGGCGGCGTAGAGCATCACACGCCTCCACTCAGCCATTTTGCCGAGGCGACCGATTTCGCTTTCGATGACCGAGAGGGTCTGCTCGATCTGATTATCAATGCCTCGCCGCTCGGTATGCGCGGGCAGGCAGAACTTGCTTTTGATTGGAGCCACGCTCCGCCCGGCGCGATCGCCTATGACATTGTGACCGATCCGCTGGAGACGCCATTCCTTCAAAAGGCGCGCGCCGCTGGCCATCAGACAGTGGATGGCTATGCAATGCTGATCGGGCAAGCAGCGCATGCGTTTGAGTTCTTTTTTGGCCAGCCTGCCCCGCGCGAATATGACGGTGAATTGCGGGAGCTTCTGACGTTATGAACGCAGAGAAAACACACCAACCACAAACCATCGGCCTCACAGGCTCCATCGGTATGGGCAAATCCACCGTTGCCGCGATGTTTGCAGAAGCTGGCGTGCCGGTCTTCGATGCCGATGCAGAGGTCCGCG
>CAZAIG010000035.1:0-6095 GCA_964485135.1 uncultured Porphyrobacter sp.
AGCAATGTGCGCAGCGCTAAGAACGAACTCGGCATTCCGCCCGGCACAAAATTGGCCGCGTTCCTGCCAAACGCGTCACCGCTGGCCAGCAGCACAATCGAGCGCAGCAGCGCAGCGATTGAACGGCTTGCGCGGCTAACACCTGTCACGCTGAGCGATGCGCCAGACGGGCCCGCGATGCAGATCACCGCTGGCGAGGATGTTTTCATAATCCCGCTAGAAGGCGTGATCGACATTGCAGAGGAAAAAGCGCGTCTGACCAAAGCGTTAGAGGCCTCTTTGAAAGAAGCCAAAAGCTTGGAAGGGCGGCTGAGCAATGCGAACTTTGTTGAGCGCGCAAAGCCCGAAGCGGTGGAGAAAGCCAAAGCTGACTTTGCCCTCCATTCAGGCGAAGCAGAGCGGTTGAAAAGCGCATTGGAGCGGCTGGGGTAAAGTGGCTGACTTAGCTCTTGCCACGGACGATACTGGCGCGCCGGAGATTTTCGCCTCGCTTCAGGGCGAAGGGCCATCAGCAGGCATGCCGGTTGCGTTTATCCGTCTGTCACGGTGTAACCTTGCCTGTACGTGGTGCGACACGGCCTACACCTGGCGGTGGGATGATGCGAAGCCGCACCGTGATGGTTTGGCCTATGACCGCAAGACCAATCAGGTAAAGCTCGCTCCTAAGGATGCCGCTGAACGTATTCTCGCGCTTGGACAAAACCGGCTTGTGATCACTGGCGGGGAGCCTTTGCTTCAATGCGCTGGGCTGGCCGAAATGCTTGCCCATCTGCCTGATATTTCGGTGGAGATTGAAACCAATGGCACCACCAAAGCGCCTTCGTATGTCGATATTCGGGTGGATCAGTATAACGTCAGCCCCAAGCTCGCGCATTCGGGCAATCCGGCGGAATTGGCACTGGTTGAAGAGCGGCTGGATTTCTATGCCGCTGATCCACGCGCATACTTCAAATTTGTGATTCAATCGCCTGATGATGTGGACGAGGTACTTACGCTAAACACCCGTCATCATTTCAAGAAAGGGCAAGTCTTTCTGATGCCTGAAGGCACTGATAGCGAGACCTTGCGTCATCGCGCAGAGTGGCTTGCCCCGCTGTGTCTGGAGCACGGCTTTCGCATGTCCGACCGACTGCATATCCATCTTTATGGGGATGAACGCGCTACTTGATTTTGTTTGCCCTCAAGCGCCGGCGTTCGCGTTATATCCTTGGGGCGCTCACTTGGCTTCCGCGCCATTCGGCGCGGCGGCCCGACTGAAAGGAGGAATAGCCGCGAGGAAGCGCCCACGGAGGTGGGCGCATGATATGAAAACGCCCAATCCTCGGGGAAATCCGCTTAACCTTGACTACGCCAACGCTGAACAACGCGGCCCACGGTTTCTTCCTCGCCGCCGCTTTCGCTCCATAGCTCGACAAAGCTTGGATCTTCAGATGCTGGCCGTTTGTTCTCTTCAAGATTGTCAAAGGAGACACGGATGGGAATGGCCACACCCTCGCCGCAGATGATGCACTCGCGGTTGCGCAATGCGGGGATCGCATCGAGGAAACCACGCGCGCCTTCGGGCATAGCGGAGCGAACGAAATCTTGGTCTCGGTCGTTGTTGAGGCGCATCGAGATAATCGTGCCGCACTGCGATAGAACGCCCTCGGCAAGGTCTGATGGACGCTGAGTAATTAGTCCCAGCGAAATACCGTATTTCCGGCCCTCTTTGGCAATCCGGCCAAGGATGCGGCCCACGGATGATCCATCTTCATTGGCAGAGTTAGGTACATAACGGTGCGCTTCTTCGCAAACCAGCAGAATGGGCCGTGTCTTTTCCTCGCGGCCCCAAATAGCAAAGTCGAAGACCAGACGGCTGAGCACCGCAACCACGGTCGATGTAATGTCGGACGGCACGCCGGAAACATCGATGATCGAGATCGGTTTTCCCTCGCCAGGCATGCGGAAGACTTTGGCGATAAAGTCCGCCATCGAATCGCCGACAAGCATGCCGGAAAACATGAATTGATAGCGCGGGTCCGACTTCATCTCTTCCAATTTGGTCGCGATCCGCATGTAGGGTGCAGAGGAGGTCGCCTTGTCCAACTTGCCCATCTCATCCTTAATCGCATTCGTCAGGTCAGACAGAAGATAAGGGATTGGCGAATCCACGGTGATCTTGCCCATAACATCGGCAAGCCGGTTCTTCTGCCGCGATTTGAGCAAGCATTTGGCAAGAATATCAGCGTCAACCTGACGCTCATTGCCATCACTTGTGAGAAGGACTTCGCAGTGCTCTTCGAAGTTGAGCAGCCAATAGGGCAGGTCAAGGTTCGATACGTCGAAAATCTTACCCGTCTGACGGAATGCGGCTGAGTATTCGCCGTGCGGATCGACCATCACGATGTGGCCTTGCGGCGCGGCCTGACAAATGCGGTGAAGGATCAGAGCCGCGCTGGTCGATTTACCAGTACCGGTCGAGCCGAGCAGAGCAAAGTGCTTACCCAGCATCGCATCAATATACATGCCTGCGCGAATATCCTTGGTCGGGTAGACCGTGCCAATGGTGATGTTCGAACGGCCATCGCTGGCGTAGATTTGCTCAAGGTCGGCGGTTGTCGCGGGATAGACCAGCGCGCCGGGCACAGGATAGCGCGTCACACCGCGGCGAAAGCCGTGAATGCGGCCGGTTAGCTTTTCTTCGGTGCCCTCGCCCAGAAAGTCGATATTGGCGAGAATGCCGCCATTGGCTTTGCGGTCCTTGCGTTGATTGCGAACACTGGCCAACAACCAATTGCTACCCACTTGAATCTTGATCTGGCTACCAACCTGTCCAGCCAATCCGATCGATGGATCCTCAGCATCCATACATTCGGTCAGGCGTTGCATATCGAGCGCGATCTGCGACCCCGAGCCAGCAATTTCGAGCACAACCCCAATCGGCAGACGCGCATTCTCCTCATCGGACAAGCCTGCATTGCTCGCAGGCGCTGCATCCTGCTGATTAGCGTCGAAATTCTGATTGGCCATATCGCCCATGTGAAGCCCCAAACCTGTGTTGCCGTTAAAGAAATCCAGCAAGCTATAAGGGAAATATGGTTAACAAGGTGTCAACGCCATACGGTGTCAGGGCGGCAATAAAGCCCTGGGACCCCGCGCTAAACCATCGAGAACAATCGCCCGGCAATCCAGCCCATGCCGATCGATAGAATGACAGCGGCTATGCCATAGGTGAGCGACCATTCCTGCGAGGCTTCCTCAACAAAACGGTCCGTGCCGACCTTGCGTACGTCAACATCGGCCACGGCAGAGGCGATCACTTGGCCGTCTGAAATGGCAAAAGTCTCAGCAGTGTATTTTCCCGTCATCACATTGGATGGCAGCCCAATACGCGCCTTATACAAAACTTGCTCGCTCACTTCGACGCCGCGCATATTTTCTTTGTAGAGCCCTTGGCGCGTGCGCTGCTCGACAAGACCGGCGGCAAATCGGCGTTCTTTCTCAGGATCGATCTGCCCGGATGGGCTGAGCTGGATGAAGTCTGTGCCAAGCTCGTAAATGGCCGCCGTCCGGTCATCGACAATCTCCGATACGGGCCGCGATGAAGCGACAGCGAAGAATGATGGAGCAGAGCGGAAATCGGACGAGGCAGCATTGATCCAAACGCCTGCAAAGCGCTCCTTCTCGCGCATGCGGATGGGCTGCGCTGGGCCTTTCAGCACGACGACAATGTCATACTGCGCACCTGCACGCCGGCCAGCAGGGTCAAGGATCGCGCCAAACAAGAGCAATTGCGTGCCGGTAAAGCCTTGACGCACTTGCACCTCGCTCTGAGACACCTCTGGCACCAGGATCGCATCGCGCTGCCCCATCAGCGCAAAGGCAGCGAAGATGAGGAAGAATACCCTCATAGCGGCGACACCGTGAAAATCTCATCAGGCTGCACGCCCAATTGATAGAGCATTCGCGCCGCCACCGCGAGCACAACGGCGGCAAGGGCGAGACGCAGAATCTCAGGCGGCGCCTTCATCGCGATCTGCGTGCCGAATTGCGCGCCCAGAACCGAACCCAGCAGCAATAGGCCAGCCAAGACAATGTCCACCGCCTTGGTCGTGAGCGAATGCATGACCGTGGTGGCCATAGTCACAAACAGGATTTGAAACAGTGATGTTCCGACCACAACATTGCCGCTCATGCCGAGAATGTAGAGCATCGCTGGTACCAAGATAAAACCGCCGCCCACGCCCATCAGCATAGTCAGAACACCAACGCCAACACCCAACAACAAAGGCGCAAGAGGAGAAATATACAGTCCCGACCGGTAAAACCGCCAGCGTATGGGCATGGCCGCGATGACCGGATGGTGGCGCCGTTTGCGCACGGGTTTGGCCTTGCCCGCTTTGGGACGGATCGCCTCCAAGCCCTCGCGCGCCATCAATGTGCCAATGGTGCCTAGCATGATCACATAAAGGATGTTGATAACGACATCGATCTGCCCGACCGCTTGAAAAAAACGGAACAGTAACGCGCCGAATATAGCGCCGATCACGCCTCCGCCGACCATTACCGTGCCGATGCGGTAGTCCACTCCATTGCGCCTATTGTGGGCGAGCACGCCAGACACACTGGCGCCTGTTACCTGTGTCGCAGCAGAGGCCGCGGCGACTGTTGGCGGGATGCCATAGAAAATGAGCAGCGGCGTAGTAAGGAACCCTCCGCCCACACCGAAAAGACCAGATAGAACACCCGTCACTGCACCCAATAGAACGATCCAAAGACCGTTTACTGAAAGATTCGCAATGGGCAGGTAAACATCCATGCCTTTCGGCCTAGCCTAGCGCGCGCGGCGTTTAAACCCGCAGATTAGCGGTTTCGCACGAAGGAGATCGGATGGTTGCTTCAAAACCGCAACATGCACGGCAAAGCGCTTAGAAACGGGTCGAAAGCGTGACCGCGAGGCCAGAGCCCGGCTCTGCATCGCCTGCAATGCGTTGACGCCAATCCACGGACAGGCGCGCAGGTGTATCAGCAATGCGCGTCTCGATCCGCATGCTGGGGCCAATATCAACACGCCGCGCACCCTTTTGTGCGCCAGCAAAGGCAGCCGCTCCAATTTTAAACCGCGTGTCATTCGCCCTTGCCAGATCGAACGAAGCGGCGGTGCGCATCACATGCAATTGCCCATCAGCAAAAGGCGTAGCGGACCGCCCACCAACATAGCCTGCTTGACCATAAAGCTCTGCGGCAAAGCCTGCGGGCAGCCTCACCGGTGGGATTTCAGTTGTGACGAAAGCAGCCGCCCTCGCGTTGGTACGCCCGCCGGATTGCAGCGCCCTGCCCTCTGCATGGACGCGCAAAGGAACTGACTTGATTGGTTTTGCTGAAAGGCCAGCGGCGAGTTCCTGTTCAGTATTGCCTACCAGCGAGGAATAGCCACGCACATAAGCGCGCGGCCGCACTGTCCCGCTGGGCGCAAGCTCATATCGCAGGATCGCGCCCGCTTGGCTTGCACCATAGCTCGGCAATTGGCCCGATGCCGCCAAGGACGAGCCGGAACCCTGCCGCCAGAAAGCCCAGGCATCGAGCGACCAACGATCTGGACGCGGTGACTTGGGCAAGGCTGGCAAGTCGTTTGTGTTTGATCCCGAGGCCGCCTTCAACGCGCTGGTGATTGCCGTTGGAACAGGCAAATGCGCCATGGCTGCCATCCACAGCAATTGATGCGAGGCAGTGCTTTGTAAGTCCTCGCCCAGATTTGAAAGCGGCTGAACGACAGAAAGCAAAGTGCTCGCCCCGCCAGAAGCAGCTTGCCCAGAATCGGCAGCGACAGAAACCATGCGTCTACCGCTAGCCCGCGCTTTTGTGTGGGCCGGCTCAGCCAATCGTATCGGCAAATCTGATGCGGTAGGAAAGCTTTCAACTGCGCGCGCAGTGTCGAGGTCGATCCGCACCACCGGTCCAGCGGGCTTTGGTAGATTGGCAGCGCTTTGGCCCGCCAATGGGGCAGTACCCCAATCCATCTGCGCTTCGGGAAAAGGCGTCTCCCAAACCACCGCGCGGGCCGAAACCCAACCGCTAATGACCACTGCCAAAAGAACCAGAGGCTGTCCGCGCAT
>CAZAIG010000035.1:6195-17666 GCA_964485135.1 uncultured Porphyrobacter sp.
GCGCGCCAAACTCACGCGCTGTAAAGGCAAAGCGCATCGCCAATCGCCACAGGAACGCGGCCAAATTGGCAAGCAACAAACCTTGGACTAGCGGAGAAATCGGCTGAGGCGTGGGTCCGCCCAACATCGCTCCACACCAAATCACGGCGCTTAGCCCAAGCAGCAAATATCCCGCTAGCAGCACCAGCGCCGACAACGGCCCGCGCCTATCGCGCAGCCGCATCCAAAGCTCAGCCGGTTTCACAACATCACCGGTGCGCCAGCCCAACCGGTCCCACCCTTGAAAAGCGATACCGTGAAGCCAGCGGGTCTTTTGCTTAATCACATGATCCAGGCGAGAGGGGAAATAGGCCCGCGTCGCAACCAGCTCACCATTGGCGTAACGGCGGCGGATAAAGCTAGAGTGCGCCTCAAACTTGCCCAGCCCCAATCCCATCTCGTAATCCTCAGTAAGGGCACTAGAGTTGAACGGGCCTTCCAGCCCGTCATCAGCTGCACGTTCAGCGGCCATGGCGTGCAGCGCAGACCGGCGGATAGCACATCCCACGCCTGCGCCCGGGATGGCCGCGCCCAGGGCGCCTCGCACCACCATCGCCTTTCCATGCGCCTCTGCAAATTCTTCGCAGTAATGGCTGCCGAGCCAGCGGCTATCCTTTTGCGGCAAGGCCAATACCGGTAGTTGGACGAAATCCACTCTGCCCACTTCCTTGTCGAGCAAGGTAAGAGCAGCCGGGTCGACCATGTCTTCTGCATCATGGAACACGACCATTCGGGCAAGCCGATCATCACGCCGCTCATCCGCCTCTAATGCCGCGTAGAGCCGGTTTAGGCAGTCGGCCTTTGTGCTAGGTCCTGCACAATCGTGGATAACCAATCGTAGCCTCCGGTCGCCGCTGGATGCGGCCATGACCGCTGCAATTGTATCGGGGTCATTGCGATAGCACCCAATATAGAGCCGCAAACGTTCGTGCGGCCAAGCAGCCAAAGTGTGCGCAATGGTATCGCCGATAACCTGCGATTCGTTCCATGCAGCGATAAATAAGGCGGCATCGCCCCTTAACGCAGTTGCCGACCAATCTTCGGTCTCAATTACCGCTGTAATTGCCTGCCCATTCAACCGAAACCAAAGCCATCCTAGATCAACAGCAAAATCATCTATTGATCCAATTAAGAAAAAACAGACCGCAAAAAGCAGAATTTCCGCTTGGACAACTATAGCCCATTCAAATATTACCTGCATTTCTGAAGTCAAAGTCCACACCAATACTTTTCGACTATTTGCAAAATAGACACAACAATCTTCACTTGCAACCAGAGAGTTTTTCCGAAAAAGAGGGGCTGATATGACCGAGAACAAACTCCCGCTTCGCTCCGTTTTTGCGCCCGTGCGCGCGCTGTTTGTTGGCGATGCCTCGGCAGGCATATTGCTGATCATTGTGGCCGCTGGCGCTATGCTGGCAGCGAACTCGGCTCTGGCACCTGCTTACGACCAGCTGATCAATGGTAAGTTCGGATGGTATCCGCATGCCAAATTGAGCTCGGTTCACTACATTGTGAACGACGGGTTGATGGCGGTGTTCTTTTTCGTTGTTGGCCTAGAGGTGAAGCGAGAGCTGATCTGCGGACAATTGGCTGATCCTGCGCAGCGCCGCCTACCCATGGTAGCGGCAGCCGCAGGCATGGTCGTCCCTGCCATTGTATTCCTCGCCGTATCTGGCGGCGGTGAATACACCAATGGCTGGGCCATCCCGGCGGCAACTGACATCGCCTTTGCGATGGGCATTTTGGGCATTTTGGGTAACCGAGTGCCAGCATCCTTGCGGATATTCTTGCTTACTGTTGCTATCGTCGATGACATGGGTGCGGTCACCATTATCGCGCTGTTCTATACGCCCGAGGTCTCGCTGGTTTGGCTGGGCGCTTCAGCAGCGGTCTTTGCCCTAATGGCCTACCTTAATCACATTCACGTTAGCCGTTTCCTACCGTACATTCTGCTCGCTGTAGTGCTTTGGTGGTGCGTTCTAAACACAGGCGTTCACGCGACGATTGCTGGTGTTCTGGCTGCACTAACGATCCCGATGCACCGCAAGGATGGCAATTCCATGTTGGAACGCTTGGAGCACGGGCTTGCTCCATGGAGCGCCTACTTAGTTGTACCAGTATTCGGTTTTGCCAATGCGGGCGTGTCCTTCTCTGGCCTCACTCTGCAGAACCTGCTTGACCCACTACCAGTTGCAATCGCTGCTGGTCTGGTGGTTGGTAAGCAGGTTGGCATCTTCAGCGCGATCTTCATTTGCGAGAAAATCGGCTTCGCAAAACGACCAGAGCACGCAAGCTGGCAAGAGGTTTGGGGCATTACGATCCTGTGCGGTATCGGCTTTACGATGTCGCTATTCATCGGACTGCTCGCGTTCCCCGGCAATCAGTTCCTGATCGACGAGGCGAAGATCGGCATTCTGGTTGGTTCGGCGATTTCAGCGGTGATGGGGTATGTCGTGCTGCGGTTTTCGACCGTGCACCCTGACAGCGCAGCCAAGCTGGACAACCGCCCTTAAAGGTTCAGTACCGAGCAGACTTCACGCATCAAAAAGGGCGCGCAACTCACAATCGAGATGCGCGCCTTTTTGCTACTGCTGAAGAAGTGTGTTCGCTTACCAGCTTCCAGTGTTTTCCATGCTCGCCCATGGCTCTTGCGGATCGAGATGCCCTTCTTGAAGAAGCTCGATAGAGATGCCGTCGGGTGATTTCACAAAGGCCATATGCCCGTCGCGCGGCGGCCGGTTGATGGTGACGCCCGCATCCATCAATCGCTGGCACGTTTCGTAGATATTCTCGACACGGTAAGCGAGATGCCCAAAATTCCGTCCGCCATCATAGTTTTCCGGCGCGCTCCCATCTTCGGGCGGCCAATTATAGGTCAACTCAACTTCAGCCACGCCTTCTTGGCCAGGAGCAGCCAGAAAGATGAGGGTGAACCGCCCTGCTTCAACATCAAACCTGCGAACCTCTTCCAGCCCGATCAGCTTGAAGAACGCGACTGTCGCATCAGGATCGGTGATACGGATCATGGAATGGAGGAATTTTGTCATAGGTCGCGTCCTTTGTGGAGCGCTAGATAATCGGTCGCTGAGGCGACCGCAAGGGCGCCGAAATCTCATGGGTGCCTGCCCGCACGCAACCATGCGATCTATGATCGCAAGAGTGAGGATTTCGTACCCCGGGTGGGGTGCGGAAACAAAAGAAGAAAAAGGCGCGAGCCGTTTGAGACCCGCGCCTTCGTTCCTCCAGCGAATCTGTGTTCGCTTGAACTCGTGGTTTAGATGCTCGCGCTGAGCGTCAAAACAACTGCATCGTCAACAAAGTCGTAATTGCCAGCAGGGATATCACCCTCTGCACCAACATAGGCAACGCCTAGGCTGACAGGGCCAGCAACCGTTGTTTCAAGGCCGATCGACCAGTCAAATGCCTTGCTATCATTGGTGAAGGTCAGGAAACCATCGGTGTAACCGAGGTGCCCTGCTACCGACAGGCCTGTGCCCGGGATGCCAACGCCAACATCGGTGTAAACGTAGATGTTGTCTTGGTTGCCGAGTGAGTCTTGCTCAGGCGCATAAGCGGCACCCAGCGTCACTTCGGCTGGACCGAATTCAAAGCCGACCGAGCCATACAGTTCGACGTAGTCGAAATCGCCTGGACCGGCGTTTGGATAGAGATAGGCAATCACGCCAAGGTCAAAGGACAGACCTTCTGCGAGATCACCGGAAAAGCCGCCGTAAACATCCAGCTCTGTGTGGCCGTAGCCGACAGTGTCTTCGTCAAGCGATGATCCCCATGTGCCGACATAAAAGCCTGAGCTGTGGGCCAGATCGACGCCGCCTTGAACGGCGATATCGCCGCCAGACAAATCAACACCGCGGAAACGGTATTCGCTGACCAGAGCGACATTGCCGGAGAATTCGAAACCGCTTTCACCAGCAGCGTAGCTAGCTTTGCTTGTTTCGATTTTTTCAACGGCCACTTCGGGTGTTGAGGTATCGACAACGGTTACAAGATCGTCAGCTGAAACAGCTTGCTCTTCGATACCTAGTTCGGTCAGGGTTTCTTGAGAGATTGTTTCTTCAGAAACAGTGTCAGCCGCAAAAGCTGGGGTGGCCGCAAATGCGAGGCCGGTAGCAATAGTAGCGGCGGTAAGGCCGCGGATGGACGTTAGCATGACAACTTCCTTGTGTCTTTGTTGTAGCTTCAGTCCCGCCTGCGTTTTCGTGCGGTCGCCTCATTATTAGCGGACGATCTCTGCCGAAAGCGATATAATCTTGCCCAAATTTGCCGCACTGCACAAGAGAAATTGCGCAGGTGCATTAAAACTATGAACAGTGTTGAGATTATGCACCACCTTTGTCAGCACGCGGAGCCGGGATTGGTTGCTGTCCCCTTAGCCTTGGCTTAAGGGTCACAGCAAGTAAGCACCGCCCCGTAAAACTATGGTTATCAAAGCAGTCAAGAACCTCTTCGGCAAAAAGCCGCGCAAAGCGGATGGCCCGCGTGTCCCCGATGGCACGCGCTATTATGTTGTGGGCGATATCCATGGCCGCAATGACCTGTTTGGCGCGCTGATCGAAGCGGTTGAAGCGGATGACAAAGCGTCGCCTGCCGCTCAAACCGTCATCGTCCTACTGGGTGATTTGGTTGACCGCGGTGCCGATAGCGCCGGTGTCATCGCCGCTGCCCGCGATTGGCAGCGCCGGCGAAAGGTTCACATCCTTGCCGGCAATCACGAAGAGATGTTCCTCGAAAGCTTTGATGATAAAGAGGTTCTGCGCCACTTTTTGAAGCATGGGGGGCGCGAAACGATCCTGAGCTATGATATCTCGCCGAAGAAATATAAAAAGCTCAGTATCGACGAATTGTTCGACCAGTTGCCCGATATCGTCCCGCAAGAAGATCGCGATTTCTTGGACGGCTTCGATGAGAAGTTGATCGCTGGCGACTACCTTTTCGTCCACGCTGGGATCAATCCCAAGCGCTCTATCGAGGATCAAACACGCAAGGATATGCTGTGGATCCGCGACCGTTTCCTTCGCTACGAAGGGGAGCTGCCCAAGGTCGTGGTGCACGGTCACACCATCTTTCCCGATATTGAGGATTGCGGCAGCCGCATCGGCATCGACACCGGCGCATTTCGAAGCGGAGTGTTAACCGCATTGGTTCTAGAAGCAGACACGAGACGCGCGATTAAGGCTATTGACGAGGACGGCACGATCGCCATCACCCACGAGGAATTACACCCATGAAGATCGCAATGGTTGGCTCTGGTTATGTCGGCCTTGTCTCAGGCGCTTGTTTTGCCGATTTCGGGCATGATGTTGTGTGCATTGACAAAGACCAGTCCAAGATTGACCGGCTGCATGATGGCGTCATGCCGATTTATGAGCCGGGCTTGGACAAGCTGGTTGCCAGCAATGTGGAAGCGGGCCGCCTCTCTTTCACCACCGATCTGGCGGAGGGGATCAAGGATGCATCAGCGATCTTCATCGCGGTGGGCACCCCTTCGCGGCGCGGTGATGGCCATGCCGACCTTTCCTTCGTCTATGCCGTGGCCGAAGAAGTCGGCGCGAGCCTTTCCAATGATGCGGTTATCGTGACCAAATCCACCGTGCCTGTGGGTACAGGCGACGAGGTTGAGCGGATCCTAAAAGCCTCTGGCACCGCTCACAAATTCGCCGTCGTCTCGAACCCAGAATTCTTGCGTGAAGGGGCAGCGATTGGCGACTTCAAACGGCCCGACCGCATCGTAATCGGGGCAGAAGATGACTTTGGCCGCGACGTGATGAGCGAGGTCTATCGCCCGCTGTTCCTCAATGAATCGCCGATCCTCTTCGTCAACCGGCGCAGCTCAGAACTGATCAAATATGCCGCCAATGCGTTTCTCGCGACCAAGATCACTTTCATCAACGAAATGGCTGATCTGTGCGAGAAAGTGGGCGCGAATGTGCAAGACGTCTCGCGCGGGATCGGGATGGACGGCCGCATCGGGCCGAAGTTCCTCAACGCTGGTCCGGGATATGGCGGATCATGCTTTCCCAAAGACACACTCGCTCTGCTCAAGACAGCAGAGGATTATGACAGTCCGGTGCGCATCGTAGAGGCGGTGGTGAAAGCCAATGACAGCCGCAAGCGCGCGATGGGCCGCAAGGTTTTGGACGCTTTAGGCGGCGCGGATGCTGCGCGCGGCAAGAAGGTCGCGCTGCTCGGCCTTACCTTCAAACCCAACACTGATGATATGCGCGACAGCCCCGCGATTGCTGTTGCTCAGACCCTGACAGATAGCGGCGTATCAGTGGCCGCTTACGATCCAGAAGGGATGGAGATCGCGAAGCCGCTGATGCCCGAAGTCGCCATGTGCGATGATCCTTATGCGGCCATCACAGACGCAGATGCCGTCGCGATTGTAACCGAGTGGGACGCGTTCCGCGCGCTTGATTTGGGCCGCGTGATGGAGCTTGCCAACCAACCGGTCCTTGTCGACCTGCGCAATATCTACCGCCCCGATGATATGCGCGAGGCGGGGTTTGACTATTCGAGTGTGGGACGGGGTTAGAGGTCCATCAGATTATAAAGCAACCAAGCGGCCGCCCCTTTTCAATCATTGGGGTGGGTGCGAAACGCGCCCACCCCAGAGTTCTTTAGACGGGGTGGGCGGGCGCGTGTCGTTTCTGGCGAAACGAAATTGGCCTAGCGCTACAAGAATATCAGGGGGCCGCATAAGCCGGGTTTTGTCTTGGCCGGCGGTATCTCGGTTGAGACCTATCCGGCGCTGGGCAACCATTCATCTAGGCACGGGATTGCTCCCATGCTCAAGCAGCCAACCCGGACCTCTCGCGAGCGAAACGCTCCTACCTTTGCCATCCTAAGACAGCGCAGGCGCGAGGTCCCTATTTGGCCTTGCTCCGGGTGGGGTTTGCCATGGCGGACGCTGTTACCAGAGCCCCGGTGCGCTTTTACCGCACCCTTTCACCCTTGCCTGTATCCTTACTCGGACCATCGGCGGTATACTCTCTGTGGCACTGTCCCTCGGTCTTGGCTTTGCGGCCTCCTCCGGGCGGGCGTTACCCGCCACCCTTGTTTCGTGGAGCCCGGACTTTCCTCGAACCTCTTGCGAAGTGCGCGGTTGCCTTGGCCCCCTGACATCGTCCGCGATACACCGGTACGAGCGGCTAGGAAAGGGCCAAAGAGAAAGGGCCGACCTCTTGCGAGACCGGCCCTCCCCGTTTGCCTCTTGGCATCGCTACTTAGTCATCAGACGTCAGCAGCATCTTCCAAATCAACGCGCCAATGGCAGCGCCGATAAGTGGTGCGACCCAGAAGAGCCAAAGTTGGCCAACGAAAGCAGAGTTTTCCGCATAGAAGGCCACAGCGGTCGAACGCGCCGGATTAACCGATGTGTTCGTAACTGGAATGGAGATCAGGTGGATAAGCGTTAGGCACAGACCAATCGCAATTGGTGCGAAACCGGCGGGCGCTTTCGACGATGTTGAGCCTAGAATTACAATCAAGAAGAATGCGGTCAGCACAATCTCAGCGATCAAAGCCGCGGTCATGGAATAGCCGCCCGGCGAAAGCTCGCCATAGCCGTTAGACGCAAATCCGCCGGCTGCGAAATCGGGCGCGCCGCTGGCAATCAGGAACAATGTTCCCGCTGCACAAAAGCCGCCAATGACTTGCGCCGCCCAATAGGGGACAAGCTCAGCCCAACTGAACCGGCCGCCAATGGCGAGGCCAAGGGATACGGCAGGGTTGAAGTGGCCGCCTGAAATGTGACCGACTGTGTAGGCCATCGTCATAACGGTTAGACCAAACGCCAGCGATACTCCGACAAAGCCAATACCCAATTGCACCGCATCAGGCTCCGGCGTCATAAACAACGCGGCAAGCACGGCCGAACCGCACCCCCCAAATACCAGCCAAAATGTGCCGAAAAATTCGGCTGCAAGTTTCTTACTCATTTAGTCCCTCCTCGGTATTTGCCCCCGGTTACAAAACTATAAATGTAAAATCCACGGCAGTTTTAGCAGGAATTTACGAGGAAGGGATCACAACTTGTAAAATTTTGGTCTGAAAACTATCTGGCAGCGCCGCGATCGCGATCTAGAAGAATTCGGAACAATATTGCGCGCACTTGCGCATCCACTTTGCCATCGATGCGCTCCGGTCTCCAGCGCCGCTGAAATGCTTCGACCGCTTTGGGCTCATCGCTAATGTCATAGCCAAACCGTTCGAGCGCCAGGAAAAACGCGCCATCATTGTCAAACGGATCGCCCAGCTCCAGCTTTTCAGGCCGAGCGAGACACAGTCCATGATCGGCCAGCACCTCCCATGGAAAATGCTCACCCGGATCGATTTTGCGCGATGGAGCAATGTCAGAATGGGCCACGACATTGGCGCGCGGGATATCAAAACGCTTTACGATACGCGCGAGCAGCCGGACGAGAGATGCAATCTGCGCTGGAGTATAAGGCGGCAATGGCGCCTCTGCATTACCATTGAGCCGCGCATAGTGCCCCATATTATCAAGCTCGATCCCGACGCTTGCGGAATTGACGTCGGTAACGCCCCGCCACGATGATTTACCGGCATGCCAAGCCCGCTTTTCCTCTGGCACCATGCGCGTGACTTCGCCGGATTGCGCAATTAGATAATGGGCAGAAACCTGCGCCTGAGGATCGCAAAGCCGATCAATCGCGACCGCAGCATTTTCCATTTCGGTGTAATGGATAACCGCCATTGTGACTGGCAATTTGCGGTCATTGCAATTGGGCGAAAGCCGTTCGCTATGGACGAGCTCGTCATCAGGAAGCGGCTCAAGCCCCATTCTCAGCCGATCATCCCATCGGGCTGAGGCAGCACCGCGCCCAGCACCAGCGCATTGTCATCGCGCTTATATTGCAGGCCGCCGCCGATCTCTTCTGCAAGCAAAGCAATCATATGCGCCGCTGCCGTACGGCTGGACAGCTCGCTGGCATCCATATTGCCTTCAATCGCCTCACCAATGGCGTCATCGAAAGCGATCTTTTCCGCGCTCGCCCGCACCACAATTTCCGCCGCTCCGCCGCGCATTTCCGCGCCAATATCAAGAGTGCCGCCGCGGACCAGCGCATCCATCGCAATTTGCGCAAAGTTCAGCATCACCTTGACCGCAGGCTTGGGCAGGCTGGACGCATCTATTGCCCAATTGATTGCAACACCCTTTGCCCCGCTCGCCAGAGCATTGATCACATCCTGGCTTTCCTCAACCGGAACAGCATCGCCAAATCCGCCTGCTGCGCCAAAGGCCAGGCGGAAGAATTTGAGCTTGTTCGTGCTGCTTTCAGCGCTTTGCTCCATCAGCTCGATGCATTGCTGGCGCATTTGCGGATCATCTTCATCGGCGAGCAGCTCAAGCCCATTGGCGAGCGCGCCGACGGGGGAAAGCATGTCGTGGCAGAGCCGCGAACACAGAAGAGAGGCAAGTTCAGTGGCGGATGTTTGCGTCATATATGCGATCCCAAAATCGTAACATGAACCCATTGTTGGGGACAGTTGGGACACAGTCTAGAGCGAAAAACACAGCCCCGCTAGCGGGCCCTTACAAAAGCTGTTGGAGAATGGAGCAAGTGGGTGGGTCATGCTTCGGCTTCTAGCTGTCCGATATGCAGTAGGAAACCTCTTCAAAACCGCTGGGATCATCGCGCCACATGCGCAGATCGCTGCCGCCAATGATCGCCCAAATGAGGCCATCCTTAGCGGAGGATTTCTGATCAGTGGCCGATGGGGCCGCATCGCCGCTTGGGTGCGAATGGAAATAGCCTGCTACTTGCGGGCCGCCGCCGCGCGCGGTTTTATGCGCCTTGATCAGCGCGGCAGGATCAATCTCAAAATGCGTTTGCGGAGCAGGATGGACATTCTTCGTTTGGGTAAAGCTGGTGATCCGTGCGTCCCCGCCCAGCAATATCCCGCAGGCTTCTTTGGGATCAGCTTTGCGCGCGGCAGCCCGCATTGCTTCAATCACAGAACTTGTCACTTCGATTACCATCGCGCATGAGCTTTACCCATGAGCGAGCCTCAAGTCATTACCGGCGCAATTTCTGGCGCAGGCCGTTTGGATAAAGCGCTCGCGAGCGCTACCGATCTATCGCGCGAGCGGATAAAGGCGCTGATCGCTGATGGCCACGTAGAGATTGATGGCAAGGCCGCTCGATCCCCATCCGCCAAAGTGCAGTCAGGCGCAGTTTTCACTGTGCGCGTTCCCGCCGCTGTAGAGCCAGAGGCACGGCCACAAGCCATCCCTCTCGACATCGCTTTCGAAGACGAGCATCTGATTGTCGTCAATAAGCCTGCCGGAATGGTGGTGCACCCTGCCGCTGGCAATCCTGACGGAACGCTCGTCAACGCGCTGCTGCACCATTGTAGGGGGCAGCTGTCGGGGATTGGCGGCGTGGCCCGCCCCGGCATTGTGCACCGGATCGATAAAGACACATCGGGTTTGCTTGTGGTCGCCAAAAGCGATGCCGCACATGAAGGTCTGGCGCAGCAATTCGCCGATCACTCGATATCTAGGGTCTATCTCGCCGTTTTAGGGGGTCATCTCAGCGCATCTAAAGGCACAATTAAGGGCCGGATCGGGCGAAGCGACCAAAACCGTAAGAAAATGGCGGTTCTTCCTGAACAAAGCTCGCGCGGGAAACATGCCATCACGCATTACACATTGCTCAAAAAACTGCGCGAGGCCAGCCTCGTTGAATGCCGATTAGAGACCGGGAGAACCCATCAGGTCCGCGTTCACTGTGCGTCAATCGGACATAGCCTATTAGGGGACCAAACCTATGGACGCACGCCCAAACAATTGCGATCAGTCTTGAAAGATCTGCAATTCGCCCGCCAGGCACTCCATGCGGCGCATCTAGGCTTTAACCATCCGATTTCAGGAGATTTTATCGAATTTTCGTGTGAACTCCCCAGCGATATGCAGGCATTAATCGACGAACTTGCATAGTTTAATCGACGAAATGCACTGCAAAGCGCGAAAAAATCGCATATATGTAACCACGCGGTCCGTAGCTACGGATGCCCATTAGGGGTCCGAAGACAAGAGGCTGGCGAAAGAAAGGTTAGGTACCAAGTGACTACCAAGACGAAAACCACCGTCCCCGCACTAGGAGGCGAGCAAAGCCTCAACCGGTATTTGTCAGAAATCAAGAAATACCCCGTGCTTACGGCTGAGCAGGAATATATGCTCGCCAAACGCTATGCAGAACATGAAGATCCAGAGGCAGCAGCGCAGCTGGTAACCTCTCACCTGCGTCTCGTCGCGAAAATTGCGATGGGTTATCGCGGTTATGGCCTGCCCGTCTCCGACCTGATTTCAGAGGGCAATGTCGGTCTGATGCAGGGCGTCAAGAAATTCGAACCCGATCGCGGTTTCCGCCTCGCCACCT
>CAZAIG010000036.1:0-8110 GCA_964485135.1 uncultured Porphyrobacter sp.
ACATATTTGCTGTCAGAATAGAGATCGATTTCGCAAGGCTCGATCAAAGCTTCAAGCGCTCGGATTACAGCGAGCATTTCCATCCTGTTGTTGGTCGTGTCCGCTTCGCCGCCCGACAGCTCTTTTTCATGGCCGCCCATACGCAGCAACACGCCCCAGCCGCCCGGGCCAGGATTACCTTTACAGGCCCCGTCTGTGTAGATTTCGATCCGTTTCATTATGTGTCTTTTGCCAATTCTATTGCTTTACGCAAAGATGTCTTGGCCTAAATCCCTATAAAATTTCAATCTATTCACAAAATCCATGGGATCTTTGCGCGCGACCAGTGCGTCATCTGGTGTGTTGAGCCAATCATCTGTCCGCGACGAGATAAAGCGCATTGCCGCCCCGCGTGCCAAAATGGGAAGGGCGGCGTGTTCTTCATCACTGAGCTTTCTGTGTGACACATACCCTTGCATCAGCGCGCTCGCGATGTCCGGACGGAAAGTGCCAGTGCCATGCTCAAAACACCATGCGGCGTGGGTGACAGCCAAATCATAGGCAAAAAAGTCATTCGCCGCGAAATAGAAGTCGATCATGCCGGTGACCATGTCATCCAGCATCAGCACATTGTCAGGGAACAGATCGCAATGCGTGACTCCTTCGGGCAGGTCTTTTGGCCAATGCTTGGTTAGGAACGCGAATTCCTCTGCGCAGACTTGCGGCAAATCTGGATGTATCGAAGTCAGAGCATCATTGCCGCATGTCTCTATCACGCGCCTCCATTCTGCCAAACCCAGCGATTGTGGGCGCGATTCGGGAAAGCTCTGCCCAGCCAGATGGATTTGCGCCAATGCCTTGCCCACGCTGACCGCTTGCGCTGGTGTCGGATGATCGACCGATACGCCGGGAAGGTATTCGATCAAGGCAACGCTTTTGCCATCCAATTGCCGGTGGCTGGCCCCGCTCTGGTCGTGGATCGTAGATGGCACGGGGCAGCCCTTTGCTGCGAGATGGTCGAGCAGGCCGAGGAAAAACGGCAGCTCCGCCACGTCTATCCTGCGTTCATACATGGTCAGGATAAAGCGGGAATTGTCCGCGCTTGACGCGTCTTTGCCGCCCGTGCCCGTTGTTTCAATCAGCCAATTGGAATTGGAAACACCCTCAGCAATACCTTTGGCAGAGACTAGCTCACCCACATCATAGTGGGCGATCAATTGCGCTAAGTCTTCTGCGCCCAAATGGGTGTAGACAGCCATTAGGTTTTCGCCCCTAAAATATCCGCACTATTCGGTGAGTTGGCGGGGCAGTTTGAAGACCATTTTTTCCTCTGCTGCCATGATTGTGTGCTCTGTTACCTCGCGCCATTCGCTGATCTTATCGACCACCTCGCGCACCAGCTTTTCAGGCGCAGACGCGCCTGCTGTCAGGCCCAAAGTTCCGATGCCATCAAGCCAAGTGGGGTCGATATCAGAAGCGCGCTGGATCAATTTCGATGGCGTTCCCAGCCGCTCTGCAACTTCAACGAGGCGCAGTGAATTCGATGAATTGGGCGCACCGATGACCAGCACCAAATCTGCGCCGGGGGCGATTTGCTTAACCGCCGATTGGCGGTTGGACGTGGCGTAGCAAATGTCCTCCGCTTTAGGCCCGACGATATGCGGAAAACGGTCTTTCAGCGCACTTATAATCTCGGCTGTGTCATCGACTGAAAGTGTGGTCTGTGTGAGGTAAGACAGGCTGGTATCTGCCCCGAAATTCAAGGTCGCCACATCCTCGACCGTTTCAACCAGTGTCATCTGCCCTTCATCCACTTGGCCCATCGTGCCGATGACTTCGGGGTGGCCTGCATGGCCGACAAAGATGATATGCTGGCCTTTTTCAATCTGGCGTTCGGCTTGCCTATGCACTTTGCTGACCAGTGGGCAGGTCGCATCGACATAGATCATTTCGCGGCGTTCAGCCTCGGCTGGAACCGATTTGGGGACGCCGTGCGCGCTGAAAACCACCGGAGCTTCATCCGGCACTTCGTCCAATTCTTCCACGAAGATGGCGCCTTGAGCCTTTAAACTGTCGACGACATAGCGGTTATGAACAATTTCATGGCGGACATAGACGGGCGCGCCATAGCGTTCGATCGCGCGTTCAACGATCTCAATGGCGCGGTCCACCCCTGCGCAGAAACCGCGTGGGGCGGCAATTAAAAGCGTAAGGCCGGGGCGTTTTTCCCCGGTTTGCGTATCTTGAAAGGGAGCGTTCATATCTCTCCCTCTAGCGCTTTCGGATGCGCGCCGCTAGGGCGGTGTAAAGCGTTTTTGATGCCGCACGGCTGAATGAGGGACATGAGCTGAACAATGACAATTGCTAACCGTTTGATTGTGACGAGCGCTTTGGGCCTTGCCGTAGCTGGTTGCTCTAGCACGGGTGAACTGGTGGTGGATCAGGGCGTTGGCATCACCGCTGTTCTATCGTCATGCCCAGCCGTTGGCATTCCTGATTACACCGGCGATGTCACGACGTTCCGTTCTGCCGGCATTCAAACAGCGAGCAATATCGATGTAACCGCTGCGATCACCAATCTGCGCCATACATGCGATGATTCGACTGCTAAGGTTTATACTGGCGCGACATTTGACGTAGTGGGCAGGCGCAGCGATACGCGCGGCGCGCGTCAGGTGACTTTGCCCTATTTCTCGACCGTGCTTCGCGGCGGCAGTGCGGTTGTGACCAAGCGTGTAGGCGCGGTGACGTTGAACTTTGCCGATGGGCAGGAACGCGCACAAGCGAGCGGCAAAGCGGGGGCCTATGTTGATAAGGCCTCTGCGACCCTGCCCGCGGATGTTCAAGAGAAGATCACGCGCCGCCGCAAAGCAGGCGATGTCGATGCCGCGCTTGACCCGCTGGCCGATCCGGCCGTGCGTGCCGCCATCCAGCGTACAAGTTTTGAGCTGCTCATTGGTTTTCAGCTGAATGAGCAGCAATTGGCTTACAACGCCACGCGGTAATTCATCCGCTGGTTGCGCGGGCTAGTCTTTGCCTTCTCTGCCATTTGCGCTAGGCGCGCGGGCATGTCTGATAAAAGCTCAAAAAGTCCAACCGTTCACGCCGGATTCGCGGCCAAGATTGATGCTGTCCTGTCCGCTTTGGAATCAGAAGGCGCGCTGCCTGCTGATAGCCAGCGCAAGGGTGTGACGGTAGAGCCGCCGCGCGATCCTTCGCACGGTGATCTATCGACCAATGCGGCAATGGTTCTGGCCAAACAGGCAAAGACCAATCCGCGGGAACTTGCTGGCAAAATTGTCGAGAAACTCTCTGTCGATCCCGACGTAACCAGTGCCGAGATTGCTGGGCCGGGCTTTATTAATCTGCACCTGAGCCCGGCGGTTTGGGTGGGTGAATTGCGCACAATCGCTGAACTCGGCGATGCCTATGGCCAGTCTGCTATGGGTGTGGATAGTGATGGCAAAGCCACTCGCGTCAATGTCGAATATGTCTCCGCCAACCCAACCGGGCCGCTTCACATGGGGCATTGCCGAGGCGCGGTAGTCGGCGATGCGCTTGCCAGTCTGTTGGAATTTTCCGGGCATACGGTCACCCGCGAATATTACATCAATGATGCCGGCGGTCAGGTCGATGTTCTCGCCCGGTCGGCACATCTGCGCTATTTAGAAGCGCTGGGTGAGGATATCGGAGAGATCCCAGAAGGGCTTTATCCCGGCGATTATTTGATCCCTGTTGGTGCGGCTTTGGCCGAAAAGCATGGCGATGCGTTCAAAACCACACCAGAAAGCGATTGGCTGTCTGTATTTCGTAAAGATGCAACCGATCAGATGATGGATCTGATCCGCCGCGATCTGGCCTTGCTAGGGATTGAGCATGATCTGTTTTCCTCAGAAGCCGCATTGCATGATGCGGGTAAGGCCGCTGATGCAGAGGCGTGGCTGCGCAAACACGATCTTGTCTATGACGGTTTGCTAGAGGCACCCAAGGGCAAGACGCCGGATGATTGGGAACCGGTGGAACTGCCGCTTTTCCGCTCCACACAATTTGGCGATGATCAGGATAGGCCGATCAAGAAATCCGATGGCAGCTGGACCTATTTCGGAGCGGATCTCGCCTATCACTTTCAAAAGGCGGAAACCGCTGATGCTTTGATTGATATATGGGGCGCTGATCACGCAGGCACGGTCAAAAGGATCAAAGCGGCGGTTGCGGCTCTGACCAAAGGGGCAGGGCGCGAGATACCGTTTGATGTGAAGCTCGTACAAATGGTGCAGTTGATGCGCGATGGCGAGCCGCTCAAAATGTCGAAGCGTTCGGGCAATTTCATCACATTGGCTGATATGATCGATGAAGTGGGCAAGGATGTGGTGCGTTTCACAATGCTTACCCGCAAGCCAGAGGCGCAGATGGATTTCGACTTTGCCAAAGTGGTCGAAGCATCGAAAGAAAACCCCGTGTTCTACGTCCAATATGCTCACGCACGGATCCATTCGACCCGTCGCAAGGCAGCGAAAGAAGGTTTGGCACCTTCTGCTGAACATCTCGATCTGCTCGGCGAAGAAGAGTTGGAGCTGATTAAACAGGCTGCCCAATTCCCGCGTCTGGTAGAAGCGGCGGCCTCCGCGCGCGAAGCACACCGGATCGCTTTTTACTTGTATGAGCTGGCAGGCAGCTTTCATGCCTATTGGAATATGGGTAATGACCGGCCTGATAAGCGCTTCATTGTGGCACAAAGTCCTGATTTATCAGCGGCTAGGCTTTTCCTAAGCGAGCAATTGGGGCAAGTTATACGTAATGGCCTGCGCATTTTGGGCGTGACGGCGGTTGAGGAGATGTAGTGATGATGGTCGCAAATGGTACGATCACCGGCGACGAGGATTGGGTGGACGATGCTGCAGAAGCAGCAGACGAGCTTGAATTGCACGATGATGAGAGCCTGCCCTGGCTAGAATCTGATGAATATGACGATGATGCTGGCACGGTTGATACAGCGCGTATCATCGGCTTTGCCGCGCTCTTGCTGCTCTTGCTAGGGCTTTTCATCTATGGCTTGTGGTGGCTGACCAATCGCAGCGATGGCGCCAACGCAGTTGCTGATGGCAGCACAATCGAAGCGCCAGCTGGCGACTATAAAGAGCGTCCCGATGATGCTGGCGGCAAGGAATTTGCCGGAACGGGCGATATGGCTCCTGCTGTTGGGCAGGGTGAAACTCGCGAAGGCACCATCGGTGATGGTTCTGCTGCAAACGCGGAGGGCCAGTCGAAAATTGAAGATTCACCGGCAGCCAATGCTGGTGCGTCTTTCACCAATAAGAACGAAAAGGCGGGCGGCGCTGCTGCCCCAGCGAAAAAGGAAGAAGCTCCTAAGCAGGCGGCATCTTCTGCTGGCGGTATTGGGGTCCAAGTCGGAGCATTTGGATCCGAAGCGCGTGCAAAAGCGGGCTGGGACGAATTGCGCGGCCAATCTGCGGCTCTTAACGGCGTGAAATACCGCATTGTTAAAGGCACCGCTGACATCGGCACCGTCTACCGCTTGCAGGCGGTAACGGCCAATGCAGCCGCTGCTGACCAGCTATGCAGTAAGCTGAAAGCGGATGGTCTTCCCTGTCAGGTGAAGCGCTAAATCCGCTCCGAAACAATGAAATGAGGTAAAACGGCTTTGAATCGCTAGCGGTTCAGGCCGTTTTCCCCATTCACCCTCGCTTTTGCGCTTGCCCATGGCGCCGCATCCTGCGAAATTTTCTCCATGACACCGGCTATTTTCGGAATTGCAGGCGAAAGCCTTTCGGCAGATGAACGCGCTTTCTTTAAGGCGGCGGACCCGGCGGGCTACATCCTGTTCGCGCGCAATTGTGTCTCTCGCGATCAGCTGCGCGCGCTGACCGATGATCTGCGCGGTTTGCACGGGCGCGAGCACACTTTCATTTCTATCGATCAAGAGGGCGGACGTGTCGCCCGGCTAAGGCCGCCGGAGTGGAGCGATTATCCTTCGGGCGAAGTGTTTGACCAGCTTTACAGTATAGCGCCCGCCACTGCGATTGAGGCTGCTCGCGTCAATTCCAGAGCGATGGGCGCAGAGCTGGCCGCGATGGGCATTAACGTTACATTCCAAGCGCCGCTTGATGTGCGCCGCCCCGAAACTGACAATGCAATTGGCGACCGGTCATTGGGCAGCGATCCGGTGCAGGTTGCTGCGCTGGGCCGCGCTGTGATCGAAGGGCTGGCAGAGGCGGGAGTGACGGGCTGTCTGAAACATATGCCGGGCCATGGGCGCGCAACGGCGGACAGTCACAAGGAAATGCCGATAGTCACGGCCAGCGCAGAAGAGCTGGATGTAGATATCGCTCCCTTCCGTGCGCTCGCCAAGACTGCGAAGATTGGAATGAGCGCGCATATCGAGTTCACCGCTTGGGATGCTGCGCTTCCGGCAACTTTGTCCAGAACGGTGATCGAAGACATCATTCGCGGCGCGATCGGTTTTGACGGCCTGCTGCTAACCGATGATATCGATATGCAAGCGCTGACTGGCACGATTGCTGACCGCTCTGCCAAAGCGCTTAAAGCTGGCTGCGACGTGGTCCTTAATTGCTGGGCAAAAATCTCCGATATGGAAGCAACGGTTGAGGCCGTGCCAGCGCTCACCAAACGGGGAGAGCAGCGATTGGAAGTAGCGTTCATCGATACATCAACGGTCATTAACGAGGCCGAACAGGCAGAATTGCTCGCCAAACGCGATGCTTTGCTGAAGGTGGTGGCGCAAAACGCATGAGTGAAGAAGACCTCCTTATCACTGGCCGCCAAGGGGAATTGGGGGACGCCACTGGCGATTGGGCCGGAAAATGGGCTGGCATCGCCTCTGACCAACCGGATGATACGTCCAAGCTCTATATCGAAGTGGACGGCTGGGAAGGGCCTCTCGACCTGCTGCTCGACCTTGCTCGGCGGCAAAAGGTTGATCTGCGGCAGATATCTATCCTCGCTCTGGTCGACCAATATCTCACCTATATCGAAGAAGCAGAAGCGCTGAAGCTGGAGCTGGCCGCCGATTATTTGGTGATGGCGGCATGGCTTGCTTACCTAAAATCGGCCATGCTTTTGCCCAAGGACGAGCAGGAGGACCCAAGCCCAGAAGAGCTGGCTTTACGCTTGCAATTGCGGCTTGCGCGGCTGGGTGCGATGCGCGAGGCGGCGGCGCAATTGATGGGGCGCGACCGGATTGGCCGCGATATCTTTATTCGGGCCGCGCCAGAGGGCCTTCGCATTGATAGAAAGGTGCAATGGACCTGCGATAGCTTTGCGTTGATCCAAGCCTACGGGCAGGTGAAAGCGCGCACCGCGCCCAAAATCTATCACGTGTCCGACCGGCCAGTGATGACGCTGGATAGCGCGCTGGAGCGGGTTTCTGCCATGCTCGGTGTGACGCTGGAATGGATGGATTTGCGCGATTTTCTTCCCCCTCATGCTGGACCTGAACTGCGCAAATCGGCGCTGGCTTCTAGCTTTGTCGCCGCGCTGGAGCTTGCCCGCACTGGCCGCGCAGAAATTGAGCAAGAGGAATGCTTTGGCGCGATGCGCTTGCGGCGTCTTAAGGAGAGCGCGGCATGAACGAAGAAACGCAAGGTCCAGCCGATGAAGTGCTGCGCGCGGTGGAGGCCACTCTATTCGCTTCGGAGGAACCGCTCAGCGTGGATGCGCTCGCGGGTCATCTTGGTGATATGGACAAGACGCAGGTACGCGATGCGCTGCAAGCTTTAGCAGAGCATTATGAAAAGCGCGGCATCAATCTGGTGGAGCGCGGCAAACGCTGGCATTTTGAAACCGCTTCCGATCTTGCACACCTTTTGCGGCGCGAACGCGAGCAGGTTCGGCGTCTCAGCCGGGCCGCGACCGAAGTGCTGGCGATTGTCGCCTATCATGAACCGGTTAGCCGAGCCGAGATTGAAGCAGTCCGCGGCGTGCAAACCGCGAAGGGCACTTTGGATGTCTTGCTGGAAGCGGGCTGGATCAAACTGGCAGGGCGGCGCGAAGTGCCCGGGCGCCCCGTGATTTACGCGACAACGCCCGAATTTCTTGATCACTTCAGCCTGTCCTCTCGCAAGGATTTGCCCGGCATGGATGAATTGCGCGC
>CAZAIG010000036.1:8210-17186 GCA_964485135.1 uncultured Porphyrobacter sp.
CGTGGCCGCATTTCAGAAATGATGGGCGATTTCGGCAAGGGTATATCCAGCTTCAAAAAAGGCATGAACGAAGATGTTGATGCCGGGGAAACCAAGCCATCAGCACAGTTGGAAAGCAGTAAAGCGGATGCACCTGCTACCGACACCAAGGGCAGCAGCAAACAGGCTGACTGAACCCATGGATCAGCGCGGGAACATCTATGTTTGATCTCGGCGCAGCAGAAATCCTTGTCATAATTGTCGTTGCGATTGTTGTGATCGGACCGAAAGATATGCCGATGGCGCTGCGCTCGGCCGGACGCTGGATCGGTAAAGTGCGCCGTGTCTCCAGTCATTTTCGCAGCGGTCTCGACACCATGATCCGCGAAGCTGAGCTGGAAGATATGGAGAAGAAGTGGAAGGAGCAGAACGCTGCAATTATGGCGGAGACTCCTTCTCCCAGCGAGGTTAAGAGCGCATCCGCAGAGGCAGCGATTGACCGCGAAGACCCCGTGCCTGAAATGGGAGATGATGCTTTGGATGGCGAGATGAAGGGGCCGCAACCTCAGGCAACGTCAGATCCACATGATCCGTCCGTTGGCGAAAGCGCCAAGGGTTAGGCGTCGGCAATGGCTTTCAATATCCGCGACCTTGATGAGACGCAGGCACCTTTGCTCGATCATTTGATCGAGCTGCGCACCCGGCTTTTGTGGTCGGTCTTGTTCCTCGTGACCGGTTTTGCGGTTTGTTTTTACTTCGCTGATGAAATTCTGGGTTTTCTGGTCCAGCCGCTGAAGGATGCCTTTCCCCAAGGCGAGGGACAGCTCATCTTCACTCAGCTTTATGAGGTGTTTTTCGTCGAGCTCAAGGTCGCGCTGTTCGCCGGCTTTTTTCTTGCCTTTCCTCTGATAGCAAACCAGCTTTGGGCATTTGTTGCTCCCGGGCTTTACGCCAATGAAAAGAAAGCATTTTTGCCTTTTCTGATTATGACGCCCTTGCTGTTTTTCGCAGGCGCTGCACTAGCGTATTACGTCGTCATGCCTACCGCTTTTAAGTGGTTTTTGGGATTTGAAGGGCAGGCTGGCGGGCTAGATATTGAAGCGCTGCCGTCAGCGGGTAATTATCTGGGGCTGGTGATGCAGTTTATCCTCGCCTTTGGAGTGAGTTTCCTGCTGCCGGTCTTGCTGCTTATCCTCAACCGTGCGGGCATCGTAACGCGCTCGCAATTGGCGGCGGCGCGGCGATATGTGATTGTAGGCATTGTTGCATTGGCAGCGATTGTGACGCCGCCAGATCCGGGATCGCAGCTTATCTTGGCCGTGCCGCTCTTGCTGCTTTTCGAAGGATCGCTTCTTCTGATGCGCTTGCAAGAACCATCGGGTGGCAAGGAAGCGGCCGAAGAAGCCATTGAAGAGGCGGAAGAAGCCTAAGGCACGAGAGCGCTTCCGACTTACTTCGGGTTAGCTAGGAGCGACGATCTTTTACCAGTCATAGCGATGTGAAATTGCTACGTTTCTGCATGAGATAGATAGGGAGAGTAGTAACCTTCGCTAACCTCCAGGCAATCGACGGCACATACAAAAAGGGCCCCCCGAGGGGAGCCCTGAATGTACTCTTTGTAGCCTGAAATTAGGCGCTGACTGGATCGTCGTCACTGCCGTCGGCAGCAATAATAATACCAGCGATAATTGCTGCCGCAGCGAGTAGAGAGATGATCAGACCTGATTCATCTTCGCCACCGCCGAGCTCACTTTGGCCTTCAACAGGTGCAACCGCTGGTGCAGCAGTAGCTTCAGCCACTGCTGGCGCAGCAGCAAGAGAGATAGCTGCAGTAGCAATTGCGAGATTACGGATATTCATTAGTTTGTCTCCTAGGAGCTTTTATTCAATTTCATTGGCTGCTCTAAGCGACCTTCGCCGCCAGTACAACCCACTTTTTTGCATTTTGTTACATTCTCCGGCGAAGATCCGTTGGAGTGGATCAAAATACAGCCTTCAAATGTAAACGCCTTGCAATTTTACCACTTACTCGCTTCCTTCGACTTTCAGCGTTTCCGCCAATGGCCGAAGTCAGCCGCTTCCCGATTTGCTTTAAGTCACTTTTACTTCAAAGCGACGTAAACCGTTGTTTGGTCCTGTAGCGACCTCTCTTCCCGAATATGGGTCGAGACAAGAAAAGTCACGCGCTCTTTAGACATTTCAAGATTAACAGGGGGTAAATTGCGACGAAACTCGCGGAAAATACTGAAGTGTTGCTGCAATGCAGCACAAATTGAGGTCAACGGACTCTTGCTGAATCAAAGACTTTGCGTCCGCCAACCCATGTTTGAAAGACTTGAATCGAGCGGATCTCTTGCGGAGAAGCCAGAAAGGGGTCGCGGTCTACAAGAACGAAGTCTGCGCGCTCTCCAGCAACCAATTTTCCGAATCGTCCGTCGCCAAATCCGGCATAGGCAGCGTCGCTGGTAAAGCCTTTTAACGCATCCACGCGTGATACTGCTTCTGCAGGGCGCCATCCGCCAAACGGCTCGCCACTGGCATCGGTACGGCTGATCGCGGTGGCGATGCCTGCCCAAGGGTCGGGGCGTTCAACCGGAGCGTCAGAGCCGAAGGCAAGCTTTGCTCCCGCCGCCGCAATCGAGCGCCAAGCATAGGCTCCGTCCAAACGATCTGGGCCAAGGCGCGCTTCTGCCATCAGCCGGTCTGACGTTTGATGAATGGGCTGCATACTGGCGATAACCCCATGCTTTCCAAAAGCGGGAATATCGACCGGGTCAACGATCTGCGCATGTTCAATCCGCCAGCGCAAATCGCCTCTGTATGATTCGCTCAGCCCAGCGATCGCTGAGAGCACGTCGGCATTGGCAGCATCGCCGATCGCATGCACAGCAAGCTGAAAGCCACTCAGCGTCGCGCGGCTCATCAAATTGCGCAATTGGGTCGAGGAGAGCAGCGGGAGGCCTTTATTGCTTGGCTCATCAGCATAGGGCCGTTTGAGCACGGCGCCGCGCGAGCCCAGCGCGCCGTCAAGATAGAGCTTCACTCCGTTCATCCGCAACTTGTCATCATACAGCCAACGGGTAGGGCGCGGTCCAGCAACGGCAAACATCGTGTCGATATCCCTTGCGTAGGACATGATGCGCAGCGTTAGTGAGCCATTATCGCCTGCTCTTCGGAACGTGTGCCAATCCTGCGCCGATGTGCCCATGTCAGCGACAGCAGTGATGCCGTAAGAATGCAGCAAGTCTTGTGCCTTGCGAAAGGCTAGGTCGCGGGTTGCTGGTCGCGGGGCTGGGATAGCAGAGAGCATGAGCTGCTCAGCCGCATCCACAAAGACTCCCGCTGGTTCGCGCGATCCAGCTATGCGGATGACGCGTCCGCCGCTGGGCGAGACTGAACTGGCATCGACGCCCGCTTGCTCCATCGCCATACTGTTGGCCCAGCCAGCATGTCCATCGACCCGGCCCAAATAGACAGGGCGGTCGGGAACGACTGCATCCAATTCGGCCGCCGTTGGAAAGCGTCCAAGCCCCCATTTCTCTTGGTTCCAGCCGCGCCCCAATATCCAAGGGCGCGAGGGGTTTTCATTGGCAAAGGCTTTGATCGCGGCCAACGCTTCTTCAAGCGAGCTGGTGTCCGACAAATCCAATGTCAGAGCGCCAAGGCCAAGGCCCATCACATGCAAATGCGCATCGATCATGCCAGGCAGCATTACTTTGCCGCCGCCGTCTTCTCTGAATTCGATATCGCGGGGGCGCTCTTCGCCGCGCTCTAAGGTTGCGCGGATGCGGCCATCATCATCAATGATAAGGCCAGTGAAGCGTTCCAGCTCCCCATCCTTACCAATTGTGATCCCTTCTACATTATCGATCAGCGTATCAGCGGTGGCGGGTGTCGCTAATAAAGCGGCGACTGTCGCTGCCAGTGCAGCGGTAATAGAGCGGATCATGTGATTTTCCCTTTGGCCGTCCCTTTCGGAAGCCGACTGATGAGAGCGCTGGTGTCTTTACGTCCGCCTCCATTGGCCTGCACCTCAGCGTAGAATTGGTCGACAAGAGAGGAGATGGGTGAGGATAGGCCGAGTGCGCTTGCCTCATCCAACGCATAGCCCAAATCCTTACGCATCCAATCAATCGCAAAGCCGAAGTCGAACTGGTCTTTAGCCATGGTTTCCCAGCGATTGTCCATCTGCCAGCTTTGTGCAGCGCCGCCCGAAATGGCCTGATATGTCTTGTCCATATCAAGGCCCGCTGCCTCTGCCAGCCGCATCGCTTCTGAAAGCCCGCCCAATACGCCTGCGATGCACATTTGGTTGACCATTTTGGCGGTTTGTCCCGCTCCCGCTTCACCGACATGGACGATCGATTTGGCATAGCAATCCATTACCGGGGTTGCGCGTGCCATTGCCTCAGCGCTTCCTCCGCACATGATCGCTAGCTGGCCGTTTTCTGCGCCAGCCTGTCCGCCCGATACAGGCGCATCAATCGCGGTTAGCCCGCGGCGGCTCGCTTCTTCGTTGATGCGGCGTGCCATCTTGGCTGAGACAGTGGTGTGGTCGGCGAACAATGCGCCTTTGGGCATAGCGTCCAATGCACCGTCAGGCCCAAGCGCGACGCTCTCCAAATCTTCATCATTGCCAACGCAAGCAAAGGTGATGTCCGCCTTGCTCGCTGCCTGCGCTGGAGTGCTGGCAATGGCACAATCATACCCGGCCGCCTGCTGCGCTTTGAGCCATTTTTGCGCTTTATCTGCGCTGCGATTGTAAGCGATGACGCGGTGACCGGCGGCTGCCAAATGCCCAGCCATCGGACTGCCCATAACGCCAAGTCCCAAGAATGCGAGTGTGTGTTTGCTCATTCGAAAGGGGTTAATTCCAATTCGGTCCAATGCAATCGAAATCACGCTTTAGCTGGTGCAACAATCCGATTGCAGCGGCACCCACAAAGCCGTAATGCGCACGCCATTATGACCAGCACTCCTACCTTTGCCAGTTCCGATGCAGCGCTTGCTGCTCTGACCCTTGACAATGTGCGGGCAGCGGCCGCGCGGATCGAGGGCGCGGTTGTGCGCACGCCGATGATGTATTCGCAGACTTTGTCCGCGATCACCGGAGCTGAGATTTACCTCAAGTTCGAAAACTTGCAGTTTACCGCTGCGTATAAAGAGCGCGGCGCATTGAACGCTCTGTTGCTGCTCGATGAAGCCACCCGCAAGCGCGGCGTTATCGCAGCATCGGCGGGCAATCACAGCCAGGGCCTATCCTATCATGGGACTCGCTTGGGCGTTCCTGTGACCATCGTGATGCCTCGCACCACCCCCACGGTAAAGGTGATGCAGACCGAGCATGTCGGCGGTAACGTCGTCTTAGAAGGCGAGACCTTTGATGATGCACACGCTCATGCTTTGAAGCTGGAAGAAGAGATGGGCCTCACTTTCGTCCACCCCTTCGATCATCCCAGTGTCGCCGCTGGGCAGGGCACGGTGGCGCTGGAGATGCTCGATCAACAGCCTGACCTTGATTGCATCGTGACGCCGATTGGTGGGGGCGGGCTGATCTCTGGCATGGCGACCGTTGTCCGTGCGTTGCGGCCAGAGATGGAAGTGATCGGCGTGCAGGCCGCGCTTTACCCAAGCATGCACAACAAAGTGAAGGGCGAGGCAGCCAGCTGCGGCGGTGACACTTTGGCCGAAGGCATCGCCGTGAAAGCGCCCGGCGCCTTCACCTCTTGGATCGTGGAAGCATTGGTCGATGACGTCATGCTGGTGCCTGAAAACCGGATTGAGCGTGCGGTCTCTTTGCTGCTCCAGATTGAAAAGACCGTGGTAGAAGGGGCAGGTGCAGCGGGCCTTGCCGCCATACTCGACAAACCCGAAGCGTTTGCGGGCAAGCGGATCGGATTGGTCCTGTGCGGCGGCAATATCGATACGCGCCTTTTGGCCAATGTCTTGCTGCGCGATTTGGCCCGACAAGGGCGGCTTGCGCGTTTGCGTGTGACTTTGCAGGATCGGCCCGGCGCCCTGTTCAAAGTGATGAGCGAATTTGATGCGCATAATGTCAACATCATCGAAATTTACCACCAGCGCATCTTTACTGGCCTTCCAGCCAAGGGGCTAATCACCGACATTGAGTGCGAGGCACGCGACCGTGAACAATTGGATGCACTGGTCAGCACCCTTCGTGAGCGGGGATATTCCGTTGACCCTGTCGAGCTCAACTGATCTGAACTGGCACATTCGGCAAAGTTGGGACCATTCTGGCGGAGATTTTACAGCTTTCTGGCCCAGTTTATTGGTTAAGGCCCTTTAAGGATCGGGCACGAGTATGCATAATCGCGGTTTGTTCAACAGTGCTTTGGCGATTCTCCTTTGAATTGCAGGCGCTTGGTAGGATTGCTTGAGGCCCGTGACCGCACCGATTCGCTTCCCCCGGTTTTTCGTCACAAGCCCGGCTCCATGCCCCTATCTACCGGGACGCAGCGAACGCAAAGTCTTTACCGAGCTTAAAGGCGACAATGCTGATCAACTCAACGAAGCGTTGGGCCGCATTGGATTTCGCCGTTCGCAAACGGTTGCTTACCGGCCAAGCTGCCTTGGCTGCCAAGCCTGCGTTTCTGTTCGCGTGGTCGCCGAAGAGTTCAAACCGTCCGCGACCCAGCGCAAAAACCTGCGCCGCAACGGCGATTTGATCGCAACCGAATGCCGCCCGTGGGCGACCGATGAACAGTTCGAACTTCTCCTCAAATATCTCAAATCACGCCACCCAGAAGGCGGAATGGCCGCGATGGAGGACATGGATTACGCCGACATGGTCGAACATACGCCGGTGACCAGCTGCGTGATCGAATACCGTGAACTGGCTCCCGATGGCTCCCCAGGCCGGTTGGTGGGCGCATGCCTAACCGATAGGCAGGGTGACGGCCTGTCGATGATCTACAGCTTTTATGATCCAGAACATACGGCACGCGAAGGTTTGGGCAATTACATCATCCTTGACCATGTTCGCCGGGCGCAGGCGGATGCTCTGCCCTATGTCTACCTCGGCTATTGGGTCGAGGGTTCACCGCGGATGCAGTATAAGGTGCGCTACCGGCCGCTGGAAAAACTCACCCGCGAAGGGTGGGTCCGGATGGACCCAGCAGAGCAATCGCAACTTATTGCTAATGCCGTTCGCCCGCGCGATACTTCAGCAGAGCCCTTGCCGCATTCAGCGACGAAGGATGGCCAAGCCGTTTCGCCTGCGGGCGAGAATTTGCAGCAGCCTGCGTCCCATCCTGTTTCTGGGCACCCGGCGCGCGCTGGTTAACCTCTTCGCCCGCGATTGCGCGGCGCGGCCTATCCCTTCGCATAGAGCTTTGCTTCATCAGCGCGTCTGCGCGAAAGACCTTTCAATACGCGTCCACCCGCTCTGTTCCAGCGGTGGAATTCGGCCAAAGCTCCTGAAAAATCGCCAACCTTGTGCTTCTTCGTTAGAGTCGCCCGACCAATCGCGCCAGTGTTGTAGTGAAAGCTGACAAGCGCATCGAATTGCGGTTGGCTGGTCGGCGCGCCATTTAAAGCGCGCGCTACATCGCTGGCATAGCGGATCAGGTCGCGGGTTAGGCGCGCATCGCATTCCCCTTGCGTCCAGACCGTGCCCGGACCGATGCCTTTGCCGGTTGCGCCCCAGCCGATTGTCCATGGGTGATTGCCAGTGCCCGGGTCAGGATAGGCTTCAATCAGACCATCTTTGCGCAGCCGCGCGCAGCCTTCGAACCGTTTGATCAGCGCAATACCTTCGGCACCAATCGTGCGGATATCGCGCTTTCGTTTAACCATGTTGGGGACAGTTGGGACACTGTCTAGAGACAAAAGGTCTTTTCCGCTTAGCGCTGCATCTATTGTGTCGTCCAGCCCGTCGACTTCTGCTTGGCGAAAAGGGCGGCCAAGCAATTCTCGTACAGCATCGAAAATGGGTTTGCGGGCAAATGGGCGTTTGAAGGGAGCGTTCATTGGAGAGCCTTTCGGTGTTGGAATCCGGCGGAGTTGGAATCCTGCAGAGTTGGATTCGGCAGAAAGGCTGATTGATTAGGCACAATCGGGCTAAGTAGGAAAATGGTTTGTTGATCTGGGGAGGCTTGTATCGGAAACAGACCTTCGGCATCCGACCCAGTTTCGGAAGTTCGATCTGCCTGCTCGGTTGTTCAGGCGAATTTGGAAAGACCAGTCTTTGACTTATCCAATAAGGCGATCTCGCCAAAACATTAATCGATAAAACCGATTACACATATCATATAAACCGGCGTAACCGATTATAATTTGGCTGCGAACTCCCCTTTGACACCTGATCAATCAAACCAATCAAGGGGTATCACCATGAACACTATCGCACGCCAACTCATTCCTTTCGCCTTAGCCATCGCGGCTAGCACCGGCGTAATCGTCACGCCTTTCGCCACCGCCGCACAGGCAGCCGAGCTATCAGATGCAGGCAGCTTTAAAGCGTCAGATCGGGGCTATGCCGCCAATGGCAGCGTTCAAATCATCCGGCTGAAAGACGGCGGACGTGCAATCAAACTGAGTTCTGCCTTTAAAGTGCGGTCGGGACCGGACTTGCGCGTTTGGCTCAGCGCATCTTCCAACCCCACCAATGCAGGATCGGTTAAAGGGGAACGCCACATCGATCTTGGCAGGTTGAAGTCAAACAAAGGCGAGCAAGTTTACCGCATTCCAGCAGGCATCGACATTTCTGAACTAGATTCTGTGGTGATCTGGTGCCGCGCATTTGGCGTGAACTTTGGCGGTGCAAAGCTCGGATAGCAGAACTTGGCTGTCCTGCGGCCTCGTCGTTGGAAAGCCAAGAACTGGCGCCGTCAGTCTAGTCACAACTAGTCTCCGATTGGCAGAAGTTTCCTTTGGCTTGGAAAGCGCCCTTAGTCGAGCACTTGCCGTCGACCAGAAGGAATTTTTTCTTAACGCCTAAGAAGAAACGCGCTCTATCGATCCCATGTCCGCTCCCAC
>CAZAIG010000037.1:0-4038 GCA_964485135.1 uncultured Porphyrobacter sp.
ATACCTGCCGGCACCTTTGCATTGAACCGTTCGAAATGCCGTGGCTCGAACAGCTAGGCGTTGAGGTGATGCGCAAGCGGGTCGAGCATGTCGATCCTGCCGTTTTCGAGGCGCTCGAAGCGGGCGATGTCCTCTTCATCGATAGCAGCCATGTGATCCGCCCCTTTGGCGATGTGCTGACCGAATTTCTCAGCATCATCCCGCGTTTGAAGCCGGGTGTCTTGGTCCATGTGCATGACATCTTCACCCCGCGCGAATATCCCGAAAGCTGGCTGCGCGAAGAGCGGCGATTGTGGAATGAGCAATATCTGCTCGAAGCAATGTTGGCGCACAATCCGCGCTACGAAACCCTGCTCGCGCTCAATTGGTTGAAGCACAATCATGGCGCGGCTTTGGCAAAGGCGTTCCCGATCCTTACCAAGTACCCCAAGACAGAGCCGGGCGCGTTTTGGTTTAAGGTTGCGGATTGATCACAGGACGCGCGATTACTCGCTTGGCTTCATCCCCCGCCGCGACTACATAGAAACCCAATATGCTGTTCATGTTTATCTTGCTCTTTTCCTTGGTCGCGGTTGTCGGCGTCGCGATGTTTGTCGCGCGCACTGCCGCGCATGGAGAAGCGCGCTTTGACAGCGACACTGGCAAAACTCTGACAAAGCCGGAGGACAAACGCCGCGAAGATGCGGTACCGGCTAAGCGCATCGACGAGGACCAATGAGCGAATCAACCTACCGTATCCAAGGGCAAACCGGTGAATGGGAGGTCGTTATCGGCCTAGAAGTGCATGCGCAGGTCACCTCTCAGTCCAAGCTGTTTTCGGGTGCCGATACCACTTTCGGTGCCGAGCCGAACAGTCAGGTGAGCCTGGTCGATGCTGCAATGCCCGGGATGCTGCCTGTCCCGAACAAGGAATGCATCCGTCAGGCTGTGCGCACTGGCATGGCGATTGAGGCACAGATCAACAAATACAGCCGGTTCGACCGCAAGAATTACTTCTACGCCGATCTTCCGCAAGGCTATCAGATTTCCCAGCTCTATCACCCGATCGTGGGCGAAGGTCAGCTGGTTCTGGATAAGGATGAAAAGGGCGGCATTCCCGAAGAGAAGATCATCGGGATCGAACGCATCCATGTTGAACAAGACGCTGGCAAGTTGATGCATGATCAGCATCCGACCATGTCCTATGTTGACCTCAATCGCTGCGGCGTTGCGCTGATGGAGATTGTCTCTATGGCCGATATGCGTTCACCTGCTGAGGCAGGCGCATATGTCCGCAAATTGCGCTCGATCCTGCGCTATGTCGGTAGCTGCGATGGCAATATGGAAGAGGGCTCCATGCGGGCCGACGTCAATGTCTCTGTCCGCCGTCCGGGCGAGGAGCTTGGCACGCGCACAGAGACGAAGAACGTCAATTCGGTGCGCTTTGTCATGCAAGTGATTGAGTATGAGGCCAACCGCCAAGTCGATGTGATCGAAGGAGGCGGCACGATTGATCAGGAAACGCGGCTGTTCGATGTTGCGACTGGCACCACGCGGACCATGCGCAGCAAAGAAGACGCGCATGATTATCGCTACTTCCCCGATCCCGATCTGCTGCCGCTTGAGCTGGAAGATGACTTCTTGGAAAGCTGCCGTGCTTCGCTTCCCGAACTGCCCGATGCGAAGCGTAAACGCTATGTCGAGGAGCTGGGTCTGTCCGACTACAACGCCGCGACACTGACCGCAGAGGTCGAAACCTTCGCTCGGTTTGAAACGCTTTTGGGAAGCGTGGCAGAGGCTTTGGGCAAGTCAGAGGCAAAGGTCGCAACGCTGGTGGCCAATTGGTCCATGTCTATCGCTCCCGGCGTGATCAAATCGATCGGGGATGAAGCCAATTTGGAATACGCCACGGCTGAGGCTCAGGCAGCGATCCTGAAGATGCAGGACGCTGGCGAGATCAGCGGACCGCAAGCCAAAGAGATTTATGAGATTGTGCTGAGAACGGGCCGCGCACCTGCTGAAATCGCAGATGCCGAAGGGCTAAAGCAAGTCAGCGACACCGGCGCTATCGAAGCTGCGATTGACGATATCCTTGCGAATAATGCTGACAAGGTTGAGCAGTACAAAGGCGGCAAGGATAAGCTCTTTGGTTTCTTCGTTGGTCAAACCATGAAAGCGATGCAGGGCAAAGCAAATCCGCAAGTCGTCAATGAGCTGCTCAAGGGCAAATTGGGATAAGCGCCGCCGAAGCGCGCCGCTGGCGTATTAGCTTGGGACAAGCCGATATAATCACAAGATTTTGCTTTACGTTTAATGCGCTGGATGCAATTTTCGCTGCATAAAGAAGGGGAGTAAAATGAACGGATTCGCAAAAGGTGTCATTGGCGCTGGCGTGGCTTCGCTGCTCGCATGGGGCGCGCATGAAAGCACCGGCGCACAATATATCGACAGGCTCGAAGCTGACGGCAAAGCGGCTCTTTCAGAGGGCGGCTTTGACGGTGTCGCAATCGCTTGGAAACGCAACCCGCTAACGCGCGGCGCAACGCTTAGCGGCGTTAGCGACCCAGAAGAACGCAAGAAAATCGAAGCAGCCTTGGCGGCAAAGAACATCGATCACATCACTTGGGAAGGTGATGCGGACGCGCCTGCTGATGGAGCAGGTGCAGGAGAAGCCGCAAGCGAAGAAGCGGTGGCCAACTGCCAATCGGATGTCGATGGTATTATGAAAGGCCAAACGATCAACTTTAAATCGGGCAGCGCCTATATGGGAGAAGGCTCGCTAGCTTTGATCGATACTCTTGCCGAAACGCTTTCCGCTTGTAACGGAATGAGCGTTGCGATTGGCGGGCACACTGATGCGGTTGGCAGTGCAGAGGTCAATGACAAGCTGAGTCAGGCGCGTGCCGATGCTGTTGCAGCGGCTCTTGCTGAGCGCGGCGTTGATGCCAGCCGAGTCACTGCCAAAGGGTATGGCTCTAGCCAGCCTAAAGTTCCCGGCGACGGCGCCAGCGCAGAAAACCGCCGGATTGAGTTCACCCTAAGTTCGGGTGCCGCTGAGGCTGCATCTCAAGAGTCAGAAGAGGGGGGCGAATAAGATGTCGCTACTTGCTGAAAGTTGGATCCTCATCATGTTGGTATTCCTGGTCGGATTGGGCATTGCCTGGTTGATCTGGGGCCGCAATTGATCGGATAGGGGAGCAGAGAATATGTTTAGTTTGATAGGTGAAAACCCACTCGTTTTCCTAGCCGCATTGGTCATCGGCTTTCTCACCGGTTGGTGGATTTGGGGCCGCTTGACGGAAGTTGTCGGCGACGCTGCCGGTGATATGGGCGATATGGCCTCCGGCGCTGTCGGCGGCGTTAGCAATGCCGCTGGCGGCGTGATGGACGCTGGTAAAGGCGCAGCGGGCGCGGCCGCAGGCGGCGTGGCTGCCGTTGGTGCGGGCGCGGTTGCTGCTGCGACTTCTGCCAAGGATGCAGCGGTCAGCACGGCCAGTACGGCTAAAGATGTGGCGGTTGATACAGCGACGTCGGCTAAAGATACGGCTGTAGGAGCCGCAGACAAGGTGACAGCAAAAGCGCCGCCAAAGCCAAAGCCGGAAGCTGCGCCCAAACCCAAAGCTCCAGCTAAGCCTAAGGCAAAAGCGCCAGCCAAGCCCAAAGCACCTGCGAAAGCAAAGCCCAAGGTTCAAAACACCAAAGGCAAGCCAAAAATCGCAACGGCTGTGGGCAAGGCGGATGATCTCACCAGGATCAAAGGCATTGGTCCTAAGCTCAATGATCTGTGCCAATCTTTGGGTGTGAAGCGCTTTGACCAGATCGCTGAGTGGAAGAAAGCCGATGTGAAAGAGGTTGACCAATACCTCAAAATCAAAGGCCGGATCGACCGCGATGAATGGGTTAAGCAGGCTCGGCTTCTCGCCAAGGGCGATGATAAAGGCCATGCCAAGAAGTACCCGATGAAAGCAGCGCCAGCTCCGGCAAAAGCGGGTGCAAAGAAGGCACCAGCTAAGAAAGCTCCGGCTAAGAAGGCGCCGGCTAAGAAAAAATAACTAAGCT
>CAZAIG010000037.1:4138-17184 GCA_964485135.1 uncultured Porphyrobacter sp.
TAACTAAGCTGGATTTCAGGTGGTCACAAAAAAGGCCCCGTAGCCATGTGCGCTGCGGGGCCTTTTGTTTGCCTCAATTGAGGAAGCTATTAGGCTGTCTTGGTGCCTGTCAGCGGCATAGCGCCGAATGCGCCTGCGTTTACGTTACCGGTCAGCGTGTCGCCATCAATGGTCGCTTCGCAGTCCAGTGTCATGGGCATTGGAACAGTCATGTTCATTTTCCAAGTGAGGGTATTGCCGTCGACTTTGCCTTCTTCGACATCCATCGAACCGGTTGCACCAACCATTGAGCCAGTGAATGTGCCATCACCAGCATCTTCGACAGTGAAGGTGCCCTTTTGATCGCCCATTGGGCTCTTTGTTACGCAATCATATGATCCGCCTACTGACATTTGTATTCTCCTTATTGAAATCTCTGTACTCGTTCCCGCCGCCATATTGGCACAGGCTTTTGTTTCCCACGGACACAGCATTTACACTGGTGTCAGTAAGACTCAACCACATAACGCCTTTTTGCCGATTTCAGCACATCATCGCGCCAGAAATAGGCCGGTTTCAGCTTATGATCGACGAACAATTGCGACTGATCAGTGTAGTGCGGACTGCCCGGGCGAGTGACCGCTGAGCCAAACGGTTGGACACTTTCAGAGCGCACTCGCTTGCCCGGTTCCCACTCAACAAACTGGATGAAACTGTCGCCGTGGATGATCGAGATACGGCCATCATCCTCATACCGCCAAGTTGTGGAGGCGCGCAGAGTGTCTGACCCACCATCCAGCGGCAGATCAACCGAATAGGGGCTTTTCGTGCCTTGGCGCAGCCTGAGCAGATCGGACATCGGCGGATCAATTCGGCCAAAGTGGCGTTTGAGATGGGCGGTATGCTTGGTCAATTGATCAGCGACATCGGGCAGCTCTGCATTGTTCTTATTCTGATATTCCGCCGACATAAAATCGCGGATCATCAGCAGCGCCAATGCATCCGCTGCGCCTTTATTGTCAGCATTGAAATCCCACGTAAGCAGCAAATCGCGCGCCTCGGCAAGTTCTTCATCGCCCGCAGGATCAAAAGCAGTCACAGCCTCCCACAGGTCTTTGACATACCCTGCACGTTCATAGGCGGTATCATATTTTATCCGTTCCAATGTCGAGCGGTCGATGGTGTCGAAGGAATTCATCAGAACTTCTGCACGGCGGGCACGGTTGGTCATCTTCAGCTCAATGCCCAGCTCTGGTGCGAAATCGTCCGGGTCTAAATCGCTGCCCGGTCCTGCGGCGGAATAGGGTTTGTTATTGGCATTATAAAGCCAGCCGCTAGCCGGATTAATAAGCTTGGGAATTGCCGCATATTCGACTGGACCATCCCAGATAAGATCGCTGCGATCACCCGGCAAAATCCCGCGCCAATTGTGCCCTTTGGGCCGGTCAGGAATAGCGGCATTATAGACGTATGCGATATTGCCTGCCTCATCGGCATAGATGAAATTGGTGCTGGGGATCGCCATCCGCGCGATTTGCGTTTGCCATTCATCCAGTGTCTTGGATTTGTTGATGCGGTAGTAGGCATCGACCTGCTCAATCGTGTCGATCCCGCCATAGCGAAGGGCGAAATAGCCATTGTCATTCTTGATCACTGGACCATGTACGCTGCGATAGACTGTGCGCCGAATGGGCAATGTTAGAGGCCCCGCCTTGACCGGCAGAGTGACGGTCTTCGCCTCGAGCTCCAGCCACTGATCATCGAGTTTATACCGCTTGCCCGCTTCATCCATCTCAAGCTTATAAATGTCGGTCATGTCGGGCCGGTTGACCGTATTGGTCCAGCCAAGATGCCGGTTGTGCCCGATAAAGGGGAAGGGGGAGCCGGGGAAGTTCGCGCCAGTAAAGTGCCAGCCTTCCTCGCTTTCCACGCTTAGCTCATACCATGCGACACCGCCGCGCCATGGCTGGTGCGCGTTGGAAACAAGCCGCGTTACGCCGTCACCCGATTTCTGCGGCGCGATGGCCCAAGCATTGGAGCCTGACATTGCCGCAGTTTCGCCCCAGGGCAGCGGGAAGTTGATCGAATGGGCGGTTTGTTCCTCTGGTGCCCTTGCGTCCTTATCAGCGAGATCGGTCTGCTCATCGCCGCCTGCACCATTTCTGGGAAAGCCGGGAATATCTGGCCCAAATTCTCGCCGCAATTCGCCGCCTTCGACCAATGGGCCAATGATATTTCCCAGCCCAAAGAAGAACGGCTGGCGCAGCACAAAACCGGTTGCCACATCCGCGCCGTTGACAGGAAATAGTCCTGCGAGTTTTAGCTCTTCTGGGTGCTCGCGCGCATAGTGGTTGAGACCGCTTGCGTATGCTTCGAACAAAGCGCGTGTATCGGCGGGCAAGCTGGCATATTTCCGGTCAACCGTGCCCCGCGCATCTAGCAAATGGTATGCATAATCTAGCTGCGCGCCTGCCTCGCCCGCGATCGCTCCATAGCGGCCCTTTGCCATAGCAGCTGTGTCTTGCAAGGTGAAGAAATCATCTTCTGACTGCGCAATCGCCACGCCGAATGCGACATCGGCATCGCGCTTTCCATAGATATGCGGCACTCCAAATTCATCGCGGACAATCTCGGCTCTGTAGCCGCCATCGGTTTGGGGGGCTTTGCTTTCGCGCGCAAAAAAAGGCTCCCATGTGGCAAGGGTGATAAAGGCGATGATGAGCAAAGCCAAAGCCGTCCAAGCGGCCCTTGCGAGCCAATGAGTGGGTTTGGCCTGAGTGTCCTTATCCGTCACCAATTGCATCCTCTCATTGGCTTTGCGCCAACTTTGATACGGATGTGCTTTGGCTGGCCCTGCCCGTCAAGCATAAGCGTCATTCGCGAGGCATTATCAGGGGCCTTGCGAAAAGTGCATGCGAACCTACCTATACAAGTAACACACCTCTTTTGAGGCAAAATTTGATCTGAGGGACCGCGCATGAATCTGGAAAAATTTACCGACCGCTCGAAAGGTTTTTTGCAAAGCGCGCAAACCGTTGCGATCCGGATGAACCATCAGCGGATTACGCCGTCGCATCTGGCAAAGGCTCTGCTAGAAGATGAAGAGGGTATGTGCGCGGGCCTTATCACCCGTGCGGGCGGCGATCCGGCGCTAGTGACTGCCGAGATTGACAAGGACTTGGGCAAGATCCCTTCTGTGTCTGGCGGGGGCGCTCAGCAAACGCCGGGCCTCGACAATGATGTGGTCCGCGTGCTGGATCAGGCAGAAACTTTGGCCGAGAAATCGGGCGATAGCTTCGTCACGGTGGAACGCATGCTGCTCGCACTGACATTAGCAAGCACCACAGCCGCTGGTCAGGCGATCAAGGCGGGCGGGCTGGACCCGCGCACTTTAGAAGAAGCGATCACCGAGCTGCGCGGCGGGCGCAAAGCGGATTCGGCCAGCGCGGAAGATGCGTATGACGCGATGGAGAAATTTGCCCGTGATCTGACGCAGGCGGCGCGCGATGGTAAACTTGATCCGGTGATTGGCCGCGATGAAGAGATCCGCCGCACGATCCAAATTCTCTCGCGCCGGACCAAAAACAACCCAGCGCTGATCGGTGAACCGGGCACAGGCAAGACTGCGATTGCAGAGGGGCTCGCACTGCGGATCGCCAATGGCGATGTTCCCGAAAGCCTAAAAGGGCGCACTCTCATGAGCCTTGATATGGGTGCGTTGATTGCTGGCGCAAAGTATCGCGGCGAATTTGAAGAGCGGCTGAAATCAGTGCTTGATGAGGTGAAGGGTGCCGATGGACAGATCATCCTGTTCATTGATGAGATGCACACGCTGATCGGGGCAGGGGCCTCTGAAGGCTCCATGGATGCCTCAAACCTTTTGAAGCCCGCTCTGTCGCGCGGTGAGCTGCATTGCATCGGCGCGACCACGCTGGATGAGTATCAGAAATATGTCGAGAAAGATCCCGCACTTCAGCGGCGTTTCCAATCGGTCTATATCGATGAACCGAGCGTTGAGGATACCGTGTCGATCTTGCGCGGCCTCAAAGAGAAGTACGAGCTGCACCACGGCGTGCGGATCACAGATAGCGCTTTGGTCGCCTCGGCCCAGTTATCGCACCGCTATATTCAGAACCGGTTCCTGCCCGATAAAGCCATCGACCTGATGGATGAGGCGGCATCGCGCATCCGAATGGAGGTGGAGAGTAAGCCGGAGGAGATTGACGAGCTAGACCGGCGGATCGTCCAGCTCAAAATCGAAGAAAGCGCTTTGGAAAAAGAAGGCGATGCGGCCTCCAAAGACCGACTGACAGCCTTGCGCAAAGAGCTTTCTGAGCTTGAGCAGGAAAGCACGGAGCTAACCACGCGTTGGCAGAACGAACGGGATAAAATCACCGCAGAAGCGCAGCTGAAAGAACAGCTTGATGCTGCGCGGCTAGAGCTGGAACAGGCTGAGCGTGAAGGCGATCTCGCCCGCGCTGGTGAGCTGTCCTATGGCACCATTCCGGAGCTGGAAAAGCAGATCGCAGAAGCCGAAAGCCTTACCGAAAACGCCATGCTGCGCGAGGAAGTGACCGAAGAAGACATTGCCAGCGTTGTTGCTCGCTGGACCGGCATCCCCATGGAACGGATGATGGAAGGCGAGCGGGAAAAACTGCTCGATATGGAAAAGCTTCTGGGCAAACGTGTGATCGGCCAAGTCCCCGCTATCGAAGCGGTTTCAAAAGCCGTGCGGCGCGCGCGTGCCGGATTGCAAGATCCGGGGCGTCCGCTTGGCTCGTTCCTATTTCTTGGGCCCACCGGCGTTGGTAAAACCGAACTGACCAAAGCACTCGCCGAATTTCTGTTTGATGACGATCAAGCGATGGTCCGCATCGATATGAGCGAATTTATGGAGAAGCATTCGGTCGCTCGGTTGATCGGTGCGCCTCCTGGCTATGTCGGCTATGATGAAGGCGGCGTATTGACCGAGAGCGTTCGCCGCCGCCCTTATCAAGTGGTGCTTTTTGACGAGGTCGAAAAAGCGCACACCGATGTGTTCAACGTCCTGCTGCAAGTGCTCGATGATGGCCATCTGACCGATGGGCAGGGGCGCACGGTCGATTTCTCAAACACGCTGATTATCCTAACCTCCAACCTTGGCTCGCAGCATTTGGCGAATATGCCCGATGATGGGAAAGTTGCGGATGTAGAGGAGGCGGTAATGGATGTAGTACGTGGGCATTTCCGCCCTGAGTTCTTGAACCGGCTGGATGAGATCATCCTGTTCCACCGTCTGGCGATGGAGCATATGGCTCCGATTGTTGAGATACAGGTCGGCCGAGTGCAGAAGCTCCTTAATGATCGCAAGATCACGCTTGATCTAACCGAGGCGGCGCTGCGCTGGCTTGGCCGCGTAGGGTACGATCCTGTCTATGGCGCGCGGCCTCTCAAACGCGCTGTGCAACGCTATCTCCAAGACCCGCTGGCCGAGCTGTTGCTTGAAGGCAAAGTGCCCGATGGCAGCACGCTGAAGGTGGATGAGGGCGACGGCGAGCTTAGCATGACGGTTGAGTAGCAGATCCAGCTATTAGCCCCACATCCGAATGCTGGTTAGCGAGAAGGTCTTTTCCTTCAGCGCAACAAAAAAGGGCTCCGGTTTCCCGGAGCCCTTCTTTTTTGTACTCAGCTTTCGCTTAGAATTCTGCGCCAAAACCAGCGTAGAAGTAGCGGCCGATGTTGTCATAGATGCCTGACCCAGCGCCCGAACCGGTGAGCGGCCGTGGCGGTGCTTTATCGGTCAGATTGTCTACACCAAAGTAGAAGCGGTAGTCGTTTCCGACACGGAAGTCCAAACGCACATCGTGGTACAAGCGCGCTGAATACTCTTCCTCTTCAAACCGGTCCGGGTTGTTTGCTGGAGCGGTCACAAGATCAAGCGGCGTACAGGTTGAGCCACCAGTGCGCGGGATCACTCCGTCCTCTGGACAAGCGATAGTGAACTCATTGGTGTTTTCAAACGTACCAATGAACATCTTATCCACGAAGCGCGCACTGTACGAGAAGGTGACATCGCCTCTGCGATAGGATGCGTTGAAGTTAGCTGCCCATTTCGGATCGCCCAATTCGCCGCGAACGACATTCGGAACTGTTGGATTATCAACATCCAGGAAGTTTGTCCGCTCAAGAACATGAGTGGCGATCAGACGGAGCGCAAGCCGGTCGTCGTTGTCGAACGTCTTGTCATAGCGAAGATCGAAGTCGATGCCTTCTGCATCAAGCCGAGCGAAGTTAACCGGACCGGTGATCAGGGCAGCGTCGTCATCGAATGTACCATCTGCATTACGTGGATTGATCTGGCCACAGAATGAGCTGTTGAGATCGACACCGTCGTAGCAATTGAACAAGATGGCATTTGCGCCAACGTTTGCAATAACCCTGTCCACCTGAATATCATAATAGTCGACAGTGAAGGCCAATCCGGGCACGAAGCTCGGCTCAAAAACGGCACCCAAGGTGATGCTGTCCGAAGTTTCAGCAGATAGAAGCTGGTTACCGCCCTGCAAAATTGCCTGGCTTGATTGGATCTGATCCGCATCGTAGCCAACTGGCACACCGTCAGCGCGGCAGTTGGTGACACGTGATGCGGGTCCTTCGTTGATCAGGTCATCATCACAAGGGTCAGTCAGGAACACAAAGTTCTGAGTTTGAGCCGCAAACAGGTTCGACAAGGTTGGTGCGCGCACCGCCCGCGAAAAGTTAGCACGGAACTTGATATCCGGTATTGGCGCCCAAATCAGGTTGCCGTTGTAGGCCCAAACGCCGCCAGTGTTGCCGCCGCCGGAATTGTAGTCCGAATAACGGGCAGCGCCGGAAAGCGTCAGTTCTTCAAATCCTGGTGTATTGGCAAGGATTGGGATTTCAATCTCGCCAAAACCTTCGAGAACCTCAAGTGATGGCGGATCGAAAACGTCGAAGGCGTTGAAGAATGTCACGCCGCTCGCCGAAAGCTCATCAGGTTCGGAAAACGCAGTTTCTTTGCGCCATTCACCACCAACAACCACGCTAACTGGCCCGCCGGGAAGCTCAAACAGATTGCTAGAGTCGGTCGCGATATAGCCCAGTACGTTGTACTGTTCAGCCTTATCATTCAATTCAGCGATCGAGTTGATGTATGCGATGGCTTCAGGCGAAGGTCCACCGACGCCGAACAGGTTGATTGGAGCACATGCCGGATCATCATTGGTCGTATCCGCATCATTGTTGATGCCGCAAACAATGTTCCCGCTACCATCGTTAGCGAATTGAGCATCCGCAGCGTTACGAAGGCGGCCAAAGACGAGATTGTTCGTCGCATTCAAGTTGCTTGTAAACCGGCCATAGTTGAAGGAGATGTCATAACGAGTGTTTGACGAGATATCGCCCTCTGCACCAACAACAACGCGGTATGTCTCGCGCACCAGATCATCAGTCCGCGCACCGAAATCGATATTGTTGCGGTTGATCGTGAAGCCGGTCGCTGCGCCTGAGTTTGGCGGGAAACCGAAGGCAACGAGCAATTCGTCTTGAATGGCTTCTGCTGTGGCCCGTGCTTGAGGTGTCAGGAACGCGTTATCAAAATCGATGAACAACGGTGTCGAATCGTTATCGTAACATGCGGCGCGTCCCCCAAGACCCACTGCCCCGCCTAAGCCGCCGCAGATGCCATTGATAAACGAAGGCGTTCCAGCCCCTTGTGCCTCAATCCGCGCATATTTGAATTCACCGTAAGGACGGAACGCGTCGCTGACGTCAAAGTGGGTCAGCAGGTTGATGTTGTACCGCTCAATATTCGGAATCAGCGTTCCGATCGTACCGAAGTCTGAACCGGTACCGCCTTGCACGTTGCTCGTACCAGGGAAACTCTGATTGTCCTCGCGGACGAGATTTCCAGACGGCGTGAACCGGAATTGAACGTCATTGCCGTCATCATCACACGCCAGGGGCTGGACCGCTGCGCCAAAAATACAGAACGGGCTGAGCGTACCGCCATCGGAGATGAAGTCCAAACGCAGACCGTCAACAATTGACAGATCGGGGATACCATCCGAGTTGGTCTCACCTTCATCGTCAAGCGATGGATCGGTTTGAACGAAACCCTCAAAACCGATGAACGCACCGGAAATTTCAGGACGCTGTACGTTGAGAACCGGCTTGATGCGCGAATATTCCGCAGCGATTGCGATGTTACCGCGACCATCGGCAAAGTTCTTGCCCCATGCGCCCTCGAGAGAATAGCGAGAGTTGTCGCCGCGATCAGAAATACCGGCTTGACCACCAACTTCGAAACCTTCGAAGTCGCGCTGAAGTACGAAGTTCACAACACCGGCAATCGCGTCAGAACCGTAAACGGCCGACGAACCGCCGGTTACGATGTCCACACGGTCAAGCAAAATGAACGGGATCGTGTTGACGTCGATTTGGAAGTCACCGGCGCTAGCAGTCACGTGACGGCGGCCGTTTACCAGGGTGAGTGTGCGTGATGTCCCCAAGCCGCGAAGGTCGAGGAAGTTGACGCCCGTGGTTCCAATGAAACGCTGTGAGTTGGATGTTGAGAATGTCGAACGCAATGAAGGGAGATCGTTGAGCGCATCCCCCAGAGAAAGCGCACCATCGTCAATCAGCTCGCCTGCTTCGACAGAAGTAATCGGAACGGGCGCGTCAAGGTTGCTAGCGCGCGCAATCCGTGAACCCGAAACGATGATTGCACCGCCGTCTATTTCTGGAGTTTCGTCGGAGTCGCAAACGCCATTGCCATCTTCGTCGGCGCAAGCTTCAGCCTCGGCAGCATCCGCTTCTTGTGCAGCAACGGAGCTGGCCCCCATGGAAATCGCGATGGCTGCTGGTGCGACAGTCAGCTTCTTTAATGTCGAAAATTTCATTATATTTCCTCTACTTAAAGCGCGCTTCCAGCGATTGTGATGTATTCACAAACGGCCCCTCGGACGCGCGTTAATTCGCGCTTAAACTACATCCGCACGATTCGAGACAATCCGCGATAGGGGTTGGAAGGAGGGAAACTTATCCAATGTTGCATTTTGGCTACAACGCTACTTTTTGAGCGGGGCTGATCAACAGGTGGGGGATGGTGCTATTTACGCTTTGCTAAAAGGTCTGCGGATTTTCAATCGGCTTCGTCACAAAGAGATGTGCAGATTTTTCACTTGCAGTTCATCGCCGCTGAATTAACAAAAGCATATTGTGGCGACGCGTTCAACGCTCTCGAAATAAGAGGGCGAAGCTCCAGCGTTGACAGTTGTATCAAACACCAGTGAAGATGACTTCAAAGTCGGGCTTCATTCAGCATCGTTGAATAAGGGATTGGAACGAGATGATTTTTGCAAAAGCCGCCTTGAAGGGCGCCAGTTTTATCGCGCTAGGTTTTGCGACCATTGGGTCGGGCGGAGCTGCGCTGGCACAAGACAAAGCAGCGTCTAATATTACCGTGACAGCGGACCGGCAAGTTCCCATTTCCGTGATGGGGCGGATTCCCAATACGCAGCAAGTCGTGATCTCGCCTGACGGCAATCGGCTTGCGATGACGATGAATTCCAAGGGGCAGGAAGTTTACACCGTGCTCAATCTGGACGATCCGAAGCCCAGGCCCAAAGTATTCGCCTCTGCTGGAGAGTTTAGAGAATCCGGGGACCGGACGGTCGGCTTTTATCGCTGGGTCGGCAATGACCACTTGGTTTTCCAACTGGTCTCTCGTGAAGTTATTTTTGGCCAGCGCGGTGATCTGGCACGGCTCGTCTCCTTCAACGTCAATACGGGTAAGATGGAGCCGCTTGCTTGGCGCGATTCAGGCGGCAACGCCAGCCGCATTTTGCATGTTGATCACGAGAGCAGAGAGATCCTGCTCGAGCGCACTAACCGGAGCTATTCCAGCGGATCTGATCAGCGCCGACCCGAAGTCATTCGCGTGAATGTCGCGACCGGCAAGTTTGAACGTGTTCAGCGCCCCAATTTGATTGTTGGCGGCTGGTTTGCAGACGGCGATGGCAATGTAAGGATGGGGTCTTCCTTCGATCCTGATAGCGGTGAAGAGCGCATGCTTTACCGGCCGGCATCTGGCGGGAATTTCAAAACCGTTCAAAAAGTGAAGGATGAGAATTTCACTGATGAAGGCATAACGCCAGAGGTCTTCCTCGATGATCCTGATATGGCAATCGTTACCAGCAATCACACTGGGTTCAACAAGGTGTACAAGGCCAATTTGAAGACGATGGAGTTAGGCGAGGAAATCTTCTCTGTAGATGGCTATGACGTTGATGGCGTGATCGGAAATACCGATTCCAGCGAGATGGTGGGTGTGAGCTACCGTACCGATAGGCGCCGCATCAAATATTTCGATCCCTATTACAAGACGGTCCAAGAGCAAGTTCTCGATCCGTCCTTTGGGAAAGGCAATGCACGGATCACCAGCGCCAGCCTCGATAAGAAGCACTTGGTCTTGAGGGTGGCAAAGACCAACCAAATGGGCGGCTTTTTCTATTACAACGTCGAAACGGGTGATTTCAAAGAAATCGGCTATACGAACAACACCTTGCGCGAAATGGAGTTGAACCCGGTTTCTGCGCTTCGCTATAAAGCATCGGATGGCGAAGAGATTGAGGCGATTGTTACCTATCCGCGCCATCGCATGGGCCAGAAAAACCTCCCTGTTGTGATGATCACGCATGGCGGCCCTTTCGGCCCGCGCGACAGCGCTGATTACGACGGGTTCGGATGGAATCAGGCGATTGCTGAACTTGGCTATGTTGTGATCCAGCCGAACTATCGCGGGTCCGGCGGCTATGGCAGCGAGTGGATCAAGAAGGGGCGCGATGATGGCTTTGGCCTGCGTATGCAGGACGATCTTAATGACGCGATTGATCACCTTGCGAAGGAAGGTATCGCTGATCCCAACCGGGCTTGCATGATGGGTTGGTCCTATGGCGGCTACGCCTCGGCACGCGCTGCCCAGCGCGACCCAAGCCGTTGGCGCTGCACAGTGGCTGGTGCAGGGGTCTATGACTTACAGGCAATGCGCGATTATGACGTTGGTTATCTGGGTAACTTCGGGTCCAATTACCTTGCGAAAGGTGCAGCTGATCTTGATGACGTTAGCCCAACGAAGAACGCGGATGGCCCTTGGTCTCCAATCTTGATCGTCCACGGCGTTCGCGATGCCCGCGTACCGTTGGCACAGGCCACTGGCCTAGTGAGCGCACTCAAATCATCGGGCAAGCGTAAGGGCGTTGATTTCCACTATATCGAGCAGGAGAAAAACACCCACAACCTGCCCTATGACAATGTGCGCGTCGAATGGCTCGGAGGGGCAGCTGCATGGCTAGCAAAGTTCAACCCAGCTTATATCAGCTCGGATCCGGACTATGCCAAACGTTTGCCAATGGACCCTGATGCTAAGCGAATGGCGAAAGAGCTGGGCCTTGACATCTAACCGCTTTTGCTGAGCACTTGAAAAGGACAAGCCTTTGCCCGGAATGCCCGGGTAAAGGCTTTTTCTTTGCGGTGGCAAAAAGCTGTAAAACGATACGCTAGATATCTAGCGTAAAGCGCTATCTTATGCGGCGTCCCTTAACGCCTGTCTGTCCGTTGATGCGGATGAAGAAACTGCCCATGGCTGCTTTTTTGAAGACTACGGGTTGGCCCACTTTCACAGTGCGTAGCCGGCTAGGGACATTTGAAATCCGCCAGGTTGCACCTTCCTGTGTGACGAAGAAAATTTCGTCGGATTTCGAATAGTGCACGCTGGTGATGGTGGTTTCGAGTAAATTGTTCCTCTTTTGCTCGTCGTCGCTTTGATTGTCTTTGTTGCCGAAAATTCCAAGCTTTGGCAGTGAGAAACCGAACAGGCTGCGCCGTGTTTTCTCCACTTCTTGCTTGTCGATAATCTGCACATCGCCGCTGTTTGACGCGGTCACAATTGAACCTACTGCCCGATCGAAACAGACCAAGCGCGCGGCATCCTCTTCAATGCTCTGGCAAGCCTTAAGTGCTTCAAAATAATCGGGCTCTTGCGGAGCCGGGGGCGCACTCTCTTGCGCTGCCACCGGAAAGGCTAGTGCCAAAATTGCGATTGCAGGGGTGAATTTCAAAGGGGAGCGCATAGAGATTTCCTCATCGGACGACCGTGCAATAGGTGCCATAAACTGCTCCGTTAACCAACTGTAACAGGAAAGCCACAGTGTCCCAGATTGATCATTATTAGGTGACTGGCGGATTGCGGTTTTGCGCGGCGTTGGATTAAGGGCCAATCATTCGAAATGTGTATCGAAAGATTTGATACGCATGCAGTCACCAATGCGGTGGCTGAAATTCTAAGGGGATTGGAATGTCCAACCGTTTAAATAAAGCTTCGTTGCTGACCGGTACGGTCATGGCAGGCGCGATGATCGCTACACCAGCTTTTGCGCAAGATGCAGAAACCATTGCCGCTGAAGAAACAGCGACTGAAGGTGAAGCAATCATCGTAACCGGTTCGCGTATTGCGCGCCGTAATGTCGAAACTGCTGCGCCTATCGCAGTCGTTTCCGATGAAGAGTTTGCGCTTTCCGGCGCAGTCAACGTTGAGAACGTAATCAACGCTCTGCCACAGGTTATTCCTGGAAACACATCATTCTCAAACAACCCAGGCGACGGTAGTTCGACCTTGAACCTTCGTGGTCTTGGCACGCAGCGTACTCTGGTATTGGTGAATGGCCGCCGCTGGATGTCTTTCGACACGCAGCAAATCGTTGACCTTAACACAATCCCTCAGTTCCTCATCGAAAATGTCGATGTTGTGACGGGCGGTGCATCTGCTGTTTACGGTTCTGACGCTCTTGCCGGCGTTGTGAACTTCAATCTTAAAGAGGTTGAGGGTATTGAGATGGGCGCTCAATACGCGCTTTCAGACCGCGGTGATGGCGAAAGCTATCAAATCCACGGCGCAATCGGTACGTCGTTCGATGATGGGCGCGGTAATGCAACCGTCTTCGCTGAGTACTTTAACCGTTCATCGGTTTTCCAAGGCGACCGTGCGTTTTCAAACTTCGCAATTGGTG
>CAZAIG010000038.1:0-14913 GCA_964485135.1 uncultured Porphyrobacter sp.
GCAGTAGCAGCGCCAGCAGATTCGGCAGCGCCATGGCTGCATTGGAGATATCGCCCATACGCCACACCGTTGTAAGATCAGCGCTTGCGCCGATGTAGATCACAACGCACCACAAAACGCGCCAGATCATGTGCAAGATTTTTTCACCGCCTCGGGTCGAACCGGGGATCCGGTCGTAGATGAATGTGATCGCGCGCTCGCCATAATAACTCCAGGTGAGCAATGTCGTGAACACGAATAGGATCAACGCGATCGACGCAATCAAAGTGCCCACCGCAATGCCCGCGATTTGGACGGGGAAGGCGGCTGCAAACGCGCCGCTCGTCATCGCAAAGCCCTCCAAGTCGCTTTCCCACGCATGGGCAACGGCCTCGCCGCCTCCAGTGAAGTCGCCTTGAACCGTAAGGATCACCAGCGCAGTCATTGTGCAGATTACAACCGTATCAATGAAACAGCCCAGCATCGCCATGCGGCCTTGCTGCTCTGGATCATTGGTTTGGGCGACCGCATGGGCGATCGGCGTAGAGCCTTGACCTGCTTCGTTGGAAAACAGCCCGCGCGCAACACCTGCTCGGATCGCTATAATGATCATTGCGCCTGCAAAGCCGCCGGTCGCCGCTGTTGGGTTGAATGCTGAATAGAAGATCAGTCCGAACGTCGCCGGAATGTCCGCGATGTTGAGGATCAGCGCGAGCAGCGCCATCACAAGATACGCGCCAGCCATAAACGGAATGACTTTTTCCGCGACATTACCGATCGATTTGATCCCGCCGATAATCACTACAAACACGGCTACGGCCACAATCGCTCCGCCCAGCCATTCTTCGATACCGAACAATTCGTTGAGGCCATCAGCAACAGCGTTGGCTTGGATCGAATTGCCCGTGATCATGGCTGAGAAAAGCGTGCCGAGGCAAAAGAGAATGGCAAGCCAGGTCCATTTCGGCCCAAGCCCCATCATGATGTAGGTCATCGGGCCGCCGCGATAGACACCGTCGGATGTCTTCTCTCGGTAGCGGATCGCAAGTGAGCCTTCGGCAAACGCCAGCGCCATGCCGATAAGGGCAGTGATCCACATCCAGAAGATCGCTCCCGGTCCGCCCAGTGCAATGGCTGTTGCAACGCCCGCTAGGTTGCCGGTTCCCACTTGCCCTGACAGCGCGGTTGAAAGCGCGGCAAAAGGAGAAATTTCCCCGTCACCTTCGCCTTTGCGGCTTTTGAACAGGCCTCCAAAAGCGCTGAACAAATTGCGTAAGGGGTAAAATTTAAGGCCAGCCATGATGTAAAGGCCGATACCCAGCAGGATGATGACCATAGGCGGGAAGGGAATGATCTCTGCACCATTCCATGTGCCTCCCCAGATAAAGTCGGACACATTGACCACGCGGTCTGCAAAACTAACCGGTGCGCTGCCTGCTGCTGCCATGAGTGGCTTCCCCTTTTGGCTTTCCCTAGGCATCAGCCACCGCCTCTGCCCGAATATAAGCCGCGCAAGCTAGAGCTGCCTTTCACGCTTGACTAGCCCTAAAGTTTCGCGCGCAACCACTTGCCAGCGAGACGCTTGCTTTTGACCTGTTTGGCGCTTAAATACCCAAATGTCTTCTGACATTGGAAATCTAAAAGCCCCTCCCAGACTTGATCTGGGGCGGCGATCCCCCAATTCCGGAAGGCGGACTATTACAAGACGCAAGACTTTTGCATTTCACGGGAAACCGCCATGGCCGAAGAGAAAAAGAAGAAGACATCGCCAGCCGAATTTATGAATCAAGTTCGCACGGAAACCAGCAAAGTAACCTGGCCAACGCGCGAAGAGACGATCCGCACGTCGATTTTCGTCTTCATCCTTGTGATCGTGCTTTCGCTCTTTTTCCTTGGCGTTGATACGGCTTTTGGCGGCGTTGTTCGCGCCGCTGTTCCGTGGCTTGCAAGCCTGTAAAGGCTGAGTTTCACCGCTTCCTCACACCCAATTACCCTTTTAAAGACAGGACGTAAATTTCATGGCTCGCTGGTATATCATCCATGCCTATTCCGGATTTGAGAATAAGGTGCGCGACGCGATTCTTTCCGAGGCGGAGCGTCTTGGGCTGTCTGACGGTGTCGAAGAAGTGGAAGTGCCGACAGAAACCATCACAGAGGTGAAGCGCGGCAAGAAAGTTCAGGTCGAACGCAAATTTATGCCGGGCTATGTTCTGGCGAAGCTGAAGATGACCGATGATGTCTATCACTTGGTCAAGAACACGCCGAAAGTGTCGGGCTTCCTTGGCAACAATAACAAGCCGCAGCCGATCACTGAAAAAGAAGCTGCGCGCTACTTTGGCGGAGTGGAAGAAGCCAAGTCTGCGCCGAAGCAGCAGGTCAATGTCGAATATGAAATTGGCGATAGCGTCAAAGTTCTCGACGGGCCGTTTGCTAGCTTTAACGGCGTGGTCGAAGAGCTTGATTTCGACAAGGCGAAGGTCAAGGTTTCGGTCTCTATCTTTGGCCGTGCAACCCCGGTTGAACTCGACTTTGAACAGGTTGAACTGTCGAAATAAGGCTTGCGTCTGTCTTCTGGGATGAAGACCCGGACTTGATGCAAACCAAACCTGCCATTTGCCGAAAGAAAAAGCGGTTTGAAACGCGCGAGCTTGCCGAATTGGCAGCAAAAGATGCGCCGTTTAAATTGCGCGCCTATACCTGCGGGATATGCGGTAAGTTTCATCTCACCAGCCGAACGAAAGGCATGAAAACGCCTGCGCATGAATATTCCCAGTGAATATGCCGGGCGATTGGCGCGCTAGATCGCTCAAATTCGCTTGCATTTGGCGCCGCTCGCGCTAATGCGCGCTGTCTCCTCAAAAGGGACCCCATGCGGGAGGGAGCGACAGCTTCTGTTTGACCGCTTAACATGATCCTTCGGCAGGCTCAGGACAGGGCCGCTTAGGAAACAGTGAGAAAAGGAGGCCTTCATGGCCAAGAAAATCGACGGCTATATCAAGCTGCAAGTGCCCGCGGGCACTGCCAACCCGTCACCCCCGATCGGCCCAGCATTGGGTCAGCGCGGCGTGAACATCATGGAATTTTGTAAAGCGTTTAACGCGGCTACGCAGGAATTGGAGAAGAACGCTCCGATCCCAACGACGATCACCGTCTATGCCGACCGCTCTTTCAGCTTTACCACCAAAACCCCGCCAGCCAGCTACTACCTCAAGAAAGCAGCCAAGGTGAAAAAGGGTTCTGGCGAGCCAAACAAAGATAAGGTCGGCTCAATCAAGCAGTCGCAGGTCAAAGAGATCGCTGAGGCGAAAATGGCTGACCTCAACGCAAATGACATTGATCAGGCTATGAAAATTATCGAAGGCTCCGCGCGTTCGATGGGCCTCGACGTGGTGGAGGGCTGAACCCATGGCAAAACTGAGCAAAAAGCAAAAAGCCTTCGCAGAGCTGGACAGTGAAAAGCTTTACAGCGTTGATGATGCGATCAAGCTTCTGCGCGAGCATTCATCGAAAAAGTTTGACGAAACTGTTGAGCTGGCGATGAATTTGGGCGTTGATCCGCGCCATGCTGACCAGATGGTTCGCGGCATGATTTCTCTGCCATCAGGCACGGGTAAAGACGTGAAAGTCGCTGTGTTCGCCAAAGGCGACAATGCTGACAAAGCTACCGCTGCAGGCGCTGATAAGGTTGGCGCAGAAGACCTGATGGAAGACATGCAGGCGGGCAATCTCGACTATGACCGCGTGATCGCAACCCCTGATATGATGGGCGTTGTGGGGCGCCTTGGTAAAGTGCTGGGTCCAAAGGGCCTGATGCCAAATCCAAAGCTTGGCACCGTCACGCCGAACGTTGAGCAAGCCGTGAAAGACGCCAAGGGCGGACAGGTTGAGTTTCGCGTTGAGAAGATGGGTATCATCCACACGGGCATTGGCAAAATGTCGTTCAAAGATGCGGACATCAAAGCGAACTTCGAAGCGCTGACGCAGGCTGTTGTGAAGGCCAAACCGTCGGGCTCAAAGGGCAAATATGTGAAGAAAATCTCGCTCACCTCGACCATGGGGCCGGGCCTCAAAATCGATATTGGTGAGGTTGAGGGCGCTAGCTAAGCGTTCTTAGCAAGATTGTTCTAACAAGGGCCGTGGGAGCAATTCTCGCGGCCCTTTTCTTTGCGCAGTTCAGGTCCGCAGGGCGGTGCGGATTGTCGCCATAGCGCCTGATCGCTGCGCGAGGCTTTTCGCGGCACTGATACTGGCATCAAACGTACTGCGCGCGCGCAAAAGGGCACGGTTCGCCATTGTGGGCGTTAGGAGGGCAAAGCTGGTGCAATTCGCGCTATCTGTGCCGAACATGGCCTTGTGTGCGCCTTCGCCCTCGGTGAAGTCGAAAAAGGCGAAACGCTCTTCAGCAAACAGGCGCTCTAGCGCCTCCAATTGCAACACTGTGCCAGGGGAAAGCCGTGCGAAAGCAGGATCATAGCCCAGGTGCGCATAGACCAACGTGCGACCTTCTATTGGTAGCGAGAGGTATGCGACGGCTTTGCCCGCAATCGACAAGAGAAAGCAGCGCATCTGATCGTTTTCTGCTGCCTTGAGCATCGTGCGGCGTGCCTCGTCGCTTTTGGGAAGGCCCGCATCGAGTAAGCGTTCCTGATAGGTTTTCGCTGACAGGGGTAGGGCGGCTGCTAAAAAGCTTTCAATCTCGGACGGTGTCCGGTGTTCGCTAATCGTGTAGTCGCCCGCATCCTTGGCCAGCTTGCGCGCTTTGCGCCGCAATGTGGAGCGTGTTTTGCTAGAGAATTGGGCAAGGTAGCCTTCATAGCTTTGCCCAGACATTGCGATGTAATGCCGCCGGTAATCCTGACGCCCGCCGATCAAATACCGAGGAAAATGCGCAGTCACTTCTTCTAGCGATGCTTGCGGAGCGGAAAGAACGCGCAGCCCATCGCGTCCCGGTTCGGGCGCTGAGCAATCTCCATTGCTGCCGAGCACATCATCGAGCGAAAAATTCCAAGTTGTCAGGTCGCGCTTCACCGCTAGCAAGCGGCGCGACCCAATGGTGAAATCAATCGAAGCGCTGCTCATCAGGCACCATAGAGCGCGTTAGAGAGAAATTGTTCGCCAAGACGGAAGCCGGTCCTAAATGGACAAGGTGGGAGCAGTTCAGTTTGTGCTTGCCGCGGCGTGTATACTGGCGGCTTGTCGCGGTAGTTTCCTGTGCTGACCCCCTTCATGGTTTCCAGCGAGCGGCAAAGTCCTTCAAACCTACGGCGGACGATATGGTTTACTGCTTGTTTGTGGCGGTTGATCAGTTCGAAGCTGTGTGTAACGAGCGTGAAGTCGGCGCGGCCTGTGTCGCGGGCATGACGGATGGCGCTGAGCATTTCACCAAGGGTAAGCGCGGTTATCTGTGCATGGCGTTGGCCTCCGCCAAATGTGCCGATTGATCCGATCGGGACTTCGAGCAAGCCTGCGTGGTAAAGCGGATCGCGGTCATCGGGACCAAGCGAGATTGCGCAATCGTCTGGCAATGCAGGACAATGGCTGGAATCGTATCGGATGCCGAGTTGGCGCAGCACGCGTAAAGTATCGTCATTCGCGCCATAGTTTCCGGCTCGGAACGCAACGGGCGTGGGCGCTCCCGCTGCGATCAGCGTGTCCCGCGCATATTCGAGAATCTGGTGCTGGTCATCGCGCGGGAATTCGAGCAGATTGCGGCCAATGCGCTTGCTGTGGAGGGGGTTTTTATCACCGGCGATGCCAAGCCATTCGGTATGGCAATGCAATTGCACGTCTTGGCCCGCTTCAAGGATGGGTGCGACCACGTCTTCGATGGCCGCGACGCCCCAAACCAATGCAGGCATGGGATCGACGAAAAATACTGCGTTGATGCCATGGCGCTCAAACAGTTTGAGCTTATGCGTGAGGCCTGCCGGACCGTCTGGTGTTGCGCAGGCAACAGAGCGCGCAAAATTCTCTCTCCGGCTCGCCTCGGAAAGATCCTTTACCAATCCCGAAGAATACTCGGTATCGATGGTGATATAGACATGCGTCATCGCGAAAGCGATGATACGCGCGAAGGGTTAATTTATGGTTAGGATAACCCTTTTTGATGAGGCGTTTAGTCCCCCTCAAATACCTCCGGGCGTAAAGTCCCAGCCGTTTTCGACCAAGCCCTCGCACAATACGTGCATGCAGCTTTTGGCATCGTCTGCATCAGTGGAACGGATGACGAAGTTGGAGCCGACTTTGCCGTCTCGGAAAAAGGGGTAGCTGCCGATCTGGCAATTATCGTGCGCTTGTTCTACCTCGCGCAGCAAGCCGGCAACTTCGCTTTCGGGGATGAAGCCGCCGACCGTTTCGGAGATCAGCGGAGCGCCGCCTTCCAATTCGCCAGTCAACGCATCCAGCATGCCGGCGGTGATATGCGGCACCCCTGCCATCACAAAGATATTGCCATGGCGAATACCCGGTGCACCCGATTTGTGATTGGGAATCAGCTCAGCGCCTTCGGGCACGCGGGCCATGCGAAGGCGGCCTTCATTCGTTCCGCCCTTATCGGCGTAATAGCGCTCTAGGATCGCGCGAGCTTCTGGATGGATGATCACCTCTACACCCAGCGCAGCGGCAATTGCATCAACGGTGATATCATCATGGGTCGGACCAATTCCGCCGGTGGTGAAGAGATAGTCATTCTCCGCCCGCAGCGCATTCACTGCCGCCACGATCCTGTCCTGATCATCGGCCACCACACGCACTTCGGAAAGGCGGATGCCTTGCACTTGCAGCCAGCTGGCGATCTGCCCTATGTTCTTATCATGCGTGCGACCCGACAGGATTTCATCGCCAATGATGACGAGGCCCGCGGTCCAGATTTTATCAGAGGATGTCATGGCCAGCAGCCTTAGGCCAGCTGCGCACAAAACTCCACTATTCAGCGGCTTCTAACTGCTCATCATTGTCCTGAATGTCGCCGCTGGCAGAGCTGAATTGCAAGATGCCGTCATCGACATTGTAGCTCTGCATGATCTTGCGGTCCGACACATATTCCTGACTCAGCCGCCATGGATAGCTCGTGGCGTTGCGCGGCATGATGTGTTTGGAGCGCTGGATATAGCCGGATGAGAAATCAAAGATATCGTCTTCTTCAATCGCAGCTTCTTCAGCTGCGGACATGGTAGGCAGAGCGATTTGCGTGCCGGTTTTATGCATGTGGCCCAGCACGCGGCAGATATATTCAGAGACAAGATCAGCCCGCAAAGTCCAGCTTGCGTTGAGATAGCCAAACACACCCGCCAGATTGGGCACGTTGGAAAACATTGAACTCATGTAATAAAAGCGTTTCGCAAAATCGACGCTCTCACCATCCACCGCAATGTCAATCTTGCCTGCAAACGCGAGGCTAAGCCCGGTTGCGGTGATGATGATATCCGCCTCTAGCAGGTCGCCTGATTTCAGCCGCACGCCGCCCGCTTCAAACCGGTCGATATGGTCTGTCACAATCGAGGCCTTGCCCGCATTCATCGCGTTGAACAGATCATCATCGGGCACAAGACAAACCCGCTGTTCCCATGGGTTATAGGGAGGGGTGAACGTTGCCTCGTCGTAATTGTTACCCAGCAAGCCTTTGATCGAACCTTTGAGCCGTTCCTTCACCTTCTCCGGCTTGCCGCGCGCCATTTTGAATGAGATGTCTTGCATCTTGATGTTCTTGAACCGGGTGATCTTGTAAGCGAGCTCTTCGGGTAGAACCTTTCGCAAAGTGTTGGCGATCCAGTCTTTGGCCGGGCGCGCCCACATCCATGTTGGCGTGCGTTGGAGCATGGTTACATGCGCAGCTTTGTTGGCCATCGATGGCACAATGGTCACTGCTGTTGCGCCGGATCCCACCACAACGACTTTCTTGCCAGTGTAGTCGAGGTCTTCTGGCCAAAACTGCGGGTGGATGACTTCGCCTTCAAACGCAGATGTATCAAAGCCAGCGTCATAGGGATCATCGTAATCGTAATAGCCTGAGCCAAGGTAGAGGAAGCCCGCGCGAACAGTCTTGCGGGCGCCATCCGAGGTTTCAACCACAACATTCCAATAGCCTTCTGCATTGGAGAAATCGGCGCAGATAACCTTGTGACCGAATGCGATTTTCTCGCGTATGGAGCGCTCATCCACGATCCGGTTGAGATACTCCATGATGGCAGGCGCATCGGCGATTGTCTTTTCATGCTTCCACGGTTCGAAGACAAAGCCAAGAGTGTGCATATCGCTATCGCTGCGGATGCCGGGGTAACGGAACAAATCCCAAGTCCCGCCCAGATCTTCGCGCATCTCGACAATGCCGTAGGATAGCTGCGGACAGCGCATTCCCATATGGGCGGCCATGCCAATTCCGGATATTCCCGCTCCTACGATTAGGACATCGTAATCCAATGCGGTGTTCAAAGCAGCGCTTGACGCCATGGTCTTTCTCCCAATTGCTGACGAAATAAGCACAGCCGCCCAATAAAAGCGAGTCACGATTGCGATTTGCAACTGACTTGGCTGATCTGCTGGGCTAGGGGCGCGCGCTATGAGAAAAACTGCAATGTCCCTGGGAGCCGCTATGGCGGCGCTCGGCCCCAGCCAAATTTACGCGCAAGATCAAGTTCAAGATCAGGCGCAAGATCAGGCCGAAAACGTCATAATCGTCACGGGAGAAGGGTTAGAAGATGCCCCCTCGACCGCTGCCTATGCTTCGGTCGATTTGGATGCCGACCTGATCGACAGTGCAGCTTCGGGCCGGATCGAAGATGTGCTGCGCAGTGTTTCTGGCTTTCAGCAATTTCGCCGCAGTGATAGCCGCTCATCCAATCCCAGCGCCCAAGGGGTGACGTTGCGCGGTCTTGGCGGAAATGCATCGAGCAGGGCTGCGGTCATCCTCGACGGTGTGCCGATGGCTGATCCGTTCTTTGGCTTTATCCCTTTGAGCGCGATTGATCCGGGCCAGCTTGCATCCGTGCGGGTCACGCGCGGCGGCGGCTCTGGGCCATTTGGCGCAGGCGCGCTGAGCGGTGTGATTGAGCTGACCAGCGCCAACAAGACGGGCCTTGCAGGATCAGCGTTTGTCAATGACCGCGCTGAAACAGAGGCTGCTGCCAGCTATGGTGCCACTCTTGGCGCAGGGTATGCGAGCGTGTTTGGCCGCTGGGATAGGGGCAAGGGCTTCTTCACCACACCGGCGGATCAGCGTGTGCCAGCATCCGCAAGAGCGCGCTTCGATAGTTGGTCGACGGGGCTACGCGTCGCGGTTCCGGTTAATGACACAGTGGAACTCCAAGCGCGCGGGCTTGTCTTTGATGACAATCGCACATTGCGCTTTGATGGGGCTGATAGCTCGCATCGGGGGCAAGATGCCAGCATACGCCTGGTCGGGCGCGGGGACTGGCAGTTTGATGCGCTTGCCTATGTACAGGCGCGCAATTTCTCCAACACCGTCATTAGCTCAACGCGGTTTGTGCGCGTGCTGGATCAGCGCAATACGCCGTCAACCGGTATTGGCGGTAAACTCGAACTCCGTCCCCCGGTTGGCGAGGAGCATACTTTGCGGATTGGCGCGGACTACCGCAGGTCTGATGGCGAGCTTCAGGAAGAAGCCTATAGCGCCTTTACAGGAAACCTGCGCGAACGCAGGCGTGGCGGCGGCACCAATAGTGACCTTGGCTTGTTTGTTGAGAACGACTGGACGCCTACTGCATTGGGCGGCGCCTTAACTCTGACTGGCGGATTGCGCGCAGATCGCACAGTAATTTCTGACGGATTTTACCGCGCAGTGAATGCAAGCGGTGATCTGGTTAGCGAAACCGTAGCGGATGGGCGCAGCGATTGGAGCGTATCTTGGCGTGCAGGGGCTGCATACAATGTTACCGATGCGCTCAAACTTCGCGGGGCAGCCTACACCGGGCTTCGCCTGCCGACATTGAATGAGCTTTACCGGCCCTTCGTCATCTTCCCAATAGTGACGCAGGCCAATGCCGATCTTCAAAATGAGCGGCTGCGCGGGTTTGAACTGGGCGTGGATATCGTACCGGCGAATGACGTGTCGCTCTCTGTCACCGCGTTTGACAACCGGGTTAAGAACGCCATTGCCAATGTAACGCTGACACCGCGCTTGCGGCAGCGCCAGAACTTGCCAGCAATCAATGCGCAAGGGATCGAGGCAGAAGCAGGGCTGCGATTGGGCGCATTGCGCTTTGATGGATCGCTGACCTTTACCGACGCTGAGGTTGAGGGCGAGGGACCATCGCTTGCGCTTGACGGCAATCGTCCGCCTCAAGTGCCGCGGTGGTCGGGCTCCGCGCGGATAGCCTATTCGCCAGCGGAGGGTTGGACGCTTGCCGCGACTATGCGTCACACCGGTACGCAATTTGAGGATGATCAGCAAAGCGCGCCTTTGCCTGCGGCGACCACAATAGACCTATTTGCCGAAGTTCCGCTCTCGCGCCGTTTCTCTATCATCGCGCGGGCCGAAAACCTGCTGGATGAGGAAATCGTCACTCGTAATTCTGGCGGCGCGATTGATTTAGGCGCGCCAAAAACCCTTTGGCTGGGCATACGTTTGCGCAATTGACGCAGGGGCATGGCGGGTTTGCCGTTCTGGATGTGGCAAATTTGCATCTTAGTTAGATAAGTGATTCAGCGGCTATTGCCTAACCGCGGGCCGCTGATAGTCTCTCCTAACAATAAAAAGAAACGAAATTCCTGTGGAGAGGACGAATATGAAACATAAATTCGCAACCAGTGCGTCCGCCCTTCTGGCGACAAGCATGCTGGCCAATCCGGCTTTCGCTCAAGAAGCGGCTCAAGGCGCTGAAGAAGCCGATGACGATGTAATTATCGTGACGGCAACGCGCCGCGCTCAAGACGTTCAGGATATTCCAATTGCGGTGACCGCGGTGACCCCTGAAGCTCTTGAAAAGCAAGGCGTTGTGAATGTTCAAAACATCACACAGGTTTCGCCCAGTTTCTCGACCTCGAACGCGCAGATCGCATCAGGCTCGGTCGTGCTGCGGATCCGCGGTGTTGGTACAACGTCGAACAACATTGGCTTTGAAAGTGCGGTCGGCATCTTCGTCGATGGCGCCTATCAATCGCGTCCCGGCGTCGCGCTTGGTGAATTTGTTGATGTTGAGCGGGTCGAAGTTCTTCGCGGGCCGCAAGGCACTCTGTTTGGCCGCAATACCTCGGCAGGTGCTCTCAACATCACCACTAACCGTCCGGACCTCAATGAGTTTGGCGGTTTTGCCAATGCAACCTATGGCAATTACAATCTGATCAACGTGCAAGGCGCGATCAACGCACCATTGGTAGAAGACACGCTAGCTGTGCGTCTGACCGGTGCATACCGTGAACGTGATGGCTATGTTGATGTGGTCGATCGCACCGGCACGAAAATTGGCGAATCCAATACGATCGACCAATTCCTTGTTCGCGGGCAATTGGGATATGAAAGCGAAGGCGGCGTCAAAGGGCGGTTGATTTTTGACTACACCGAAAGCCAAAACCAATGCTGTGCGGCGATTGAAGTTCTTGCCAACACCGGTTTTGAAGCGGCTACCGGAGCCCTTAGCGGTGATCCGCGCGGAGGCATGGCGACGCCGCTTCCTGCAACGACACCGTTTGATACTGGCAGCGCACAACGCGCTGTTGATGGCCTTACCGCAACCGCAAGCCGCCTGCCGCTCTCTGATGCAGAGCAGTGGGGCGTAACCGGTGAGTTGGAATTCCCGCTTGGCGACAATGCCGATCTGATCTTTATCGGTTCGTACCGTGATTTCTCATCAAGCGAGAATTACGATTCGATCTTCTCAGGTCTTGACGTGTTCGATGTGGACCGGCTCGATACCAACATCGAAACCTTTACCGCTGAATTGCGCGTCCAAGGTGAAGCGATGGATGGCCGGTTTAACTGGCTTATCGGCGGCTACTACTCTGACGAGCAGATTGCTTCTGAAACAGACTTCTCACTTGGTGCGGATTACGACCTACAGATCGGCGCTCTGTTTGGCGGGCTGTTGGGGCCAGCGCCTCTAGGCTTGCTGACAGACTTGATTGTAGACGGCGTTCCGAACGGCAATGGCGTACCACCAGCGGGTACGACTGCGACGAACCAATATTCGCAAAGCAGCGAAAGCTGGTCGATCTTCACCCACAATTCTTTCGACATCACCGACAGCCTCACCCTGACATTGGGCTTGCGTTATTCTGATGAGAAGAAGACGGGCGGTTTCCAACAGCTTGCTAGCAATAACCCAACCTGCTTGACGCTTTTGGGCGGGGTTCCGACGATTGCTGGGACAGTTGGCCCTGACTTGGTAGGGAATGTGCTCGGGACAGGTTGTTTCGCCTTTACTGCACCGGCCATCGGCTCAGACGCGATTGCATTCCCGCTTCCGCGTCCGTTTGAAACACCGTTCAGCGATAATGAGCTGATCTATACCGGTAAGGTAACCTATCAATTCGAAGCGCCAATCACGGCCTATGCCAGCTTTACCCACGGCTATAAGTCGGGCGGTATCAACCTTGATATTACGGCCAATGCTGGCGGCGCTGATCCGTCGTTCCTTTCAGAGGAAGTGGATGCGTATGAGATCGGTTTGAAAGGTAAATTCCTGGATGATGCAGTCACCGTGAATATGGCGGCTTTCCATGAGGAGTTCTCCAACTTCCAGGTTCTGGAATTTACTGGCGCTCAGTTCACAACGTTCAACGTGAATTCTGCGAAGTCATCAGGCTTCGAATTGGAGTCGGCGATCCGGCCTGATCAGAACCTGACCTTCAACCTTGGTCTGACCTATACGGATGCACGCTATCCTGAAAACTGTGATGGCGGCATTCCCAACGCTAACGTCACATCGCTCTGCGGTAACTCGCTCACCAATGCGCCGAAATACGTCGCCATTGTTGGTGCGAATTATGACAGAGATTTCGGCAACTACATGCGCGGTTTTCTATCTGCTCAACTGCGTACCGAGAGTGATCGCCGGACATCCACACAGGCCACAACAGTGCCAAGCGCGGCGGCGATTGCGGCAGCAGGCAGCATTCAGGCGGCGGTGGACGCGGCCCCGCTGGTTCCGTTCGATGTTCAGGACGGCAATACCAAGATCAACCTGCGGGCTGGTTTTGGCGCCCAAGATGAAAGCTGGACCGTCGAGGTGTGGGGCGTTAACGTCACTGACGTCGTGACTCGCGGTGTGACGTTTAACACGGTGCTTCGAGGATCATCACGCTCTGCATTTGTGCAAGAGCCAGCAACATATGGTGTGACTGTTCGCACCAAGTTCTAAGGAACTTACGGCTTAGCCTTTGGGAGAGGGCGCCCTTGCAATAGGGCAAAAAAGAGGGCGGCTCGCAGCGATGCGGGACCGCCCTTTTCTTTGCGCTGAGGTGTGACCTTCTCAGCAAACCTAATAGGCGCGCTAACAACTCAAAGCGCGGGCACGAAAAAGGGGCGCTCCACAATCTGCGAAACGCCCCTTGGCCTTACTTCACGCTGCCGAGCGGTGCGCTCGGCCAACCTTACATAGAACGCGCGATCAGCATCTTCATCACTTCGTTCGATCCGCCAAAGATCCGGGTGATGCGCCCATCGCGGAACATCTTCGCAATCGGATATTCGTTGATATAGCCTGCGCCGCCATGCAGCTGGAGACATTTATCAACGGTCTCGCTTTGCAGCTCGGTCAGCCAATATTTGGCCATGCTTGCCGTCGCGACATCCAGCTCGCCTTTCAGCAATTTGGCAATACAATCATTGACGAAAACACGGGCCGCAGTCCCGCGCGCTTTCAGGTCAGCGAGGACGAATTGCGTGTTTTGGAAGTCCCAAATTGTCTGACCAAAGGCCTTGCGGTTTTTGACGTAATCAACCGTCACATCTAGCGCTTTCTCGATCGCTGTGGCTGCGCCTATTGCGATGACGAGGCGTTCTTGAGGAAGCTCGCCCATCAGCTGATAGAACCCTTTGCCTTCGACCCCGCCAAGCACGTTTTCAGCCGGAACGAACACATCGTCAAAGAAAAGTTCGGACGTGTCGGCTGCGTCTTGGCCGATTTTGTCAAGCTTCTTGCCGCGCTCAAAACCTTCTGCGCCCTCTGTCTCGAGCAGCATCAGCGAGATGCCTTTGGCGCGCTCATTCGGGTCAGTTTTTGCAACAACCACTATGAAATCAGCGATCTGACCGCTTGAGATATAGGTCTTTGCGCCATTGATGCGGTAGCCATTGCCGTCTTTGAGCGCGGTGGTTGTGATCGATTGCAAGTCCGACCCAACGCCGGGCTCGGTCATTGCAATCGCGCTGACCAATTCGCCCGAAACCAGCTTGGGAAGGTATTTCTTCTTCTGCTCTTCGGTCCCGTGCCGCACGAGATAGGGCAGGATGATGGTGTTGTGGAGTGAGGCAGCAAAGCCATCGACTTCATGCTTGGCTTGTTGATCAAGCACCACCATATCGTGGCGGAAGTCGCCGCCATGGCCGCCATATTCTTCGGGCACGGAAACGCCGAGCAATCCGGCCTGACCAGCCTCGTTCCAAAATTCGCGTTCCACCTGACCATCATCGCGCCATTTCTGGACCCGTTTTTCAGGGGCATGCTGTTGGTAAAATTTGCCAACGGCATCGGCAAAGATTGCGATTTCCTCGTCTTCCATGAACTCTGGTTGAGCTACGTTAATTACTGGCATTTCTTGATCCTTCTAAGGGTGATCTCGGGAGGTCTAGGGGGTATCTATGGGGTATCTCTGAAACAATATTTCCCACAAATTCCCGTCCGATCTCCTATTTTCCGGTCCAATTGGGTGCGCGCTTTTCAGCAAAGGCGGCTGCTCCCTCGCGGGCATCTGCTGATGTGAAGACGGGCGCGATCAGCTTGCCCTGATTGGCGTAGCGATCTTCCATCGCCCAGCCGC
>CAZAIG010000038.1:15013-17149 GCA_964485135.1 uncultured Porphyrobacter sp.
ACGGGCGCGATCAGCTTGCCCTGATTGGCGTAGCGATCTTCCATCGCCCAGCCGCGCGATTCCTTCATCACTTGCTTGGAGACGCGCACGGCGAGCGGGCCGTTAGCAGCGATTTTCGCGGCCAGCTCCATCGCGCCATCCAGCGCTGCCCCATCGGTGATGGTGTTGATGAGGCCAAGCTCATAGGCTCTTGAAGCATCAATGAAATCACCGGTGAGGGCGAGTTCCATCGCGATCCGCTCAGGGATCTGATCGGGCAACATCATCACCCCGCCAGCCGCCGCGACGAGGCCGCGCTTCGCCTCTGGAATGCCGAACTTCGCGCCCGAATTTGCCACCACCAAATCGCACGCAATCATAAGTTCAAGCCCGCCTGCGAGCGCGTATCCTTCGACAGCTGCAATCAGCGGCTTTGCAGGAGGCGCTTGCACCACGCCGCCGAACCCGCGCCCTTCGACCGAAGGGCTTTCGCCCCGCAAAAAGCCTTTCAAATCCATGCCAGAGCAGAAAGTTCCGCCAGCGCCTGTGAGAATGCCGACCCGCAGATCATCCTCAGCATCCAGCCGGTCCATCGCCGCCGCGATGGCTTCTGACGCAGCTTTGGTCATGGCGTTCTTCGCCTCTGGGCGGTTGATCGTGACGATCAAAACGCCATCTTTTTCACTAGTCAGAACTTCTTCTGTCATGCTCTATTCTCCCTGAAATGCTGGCTGCAAATGTCGATGACTTTGCAGCGATTGTCCGTTGCTTATGTAACTTATATAACTATGTTGCGAGACATGTCTATTGCCCTTGTCGGGCGCACAAAAGGAATCACTCATCATGGCTGAAGCATATATCGTCGACGCAGTTCGCACCCCTCGCGGAATTGGTAAGGTTGGCAAGGGCGCGCTGGCGCACATGCACCCGCAACATCTCGCTGCGACATGCCTCAAGGCAATTGCCGAACGCAACGATCTCGACACCGCGACCGTGGGCGATGTGGTGTGGTCGGTCTCCAGCCAGGACGGCAAGCAGGCGGGTGATATGGGCCGGATGGCGGCGCTGGATGCAGGCTATGATGTGCAGTCGAGCGGAATGACGCTGGATCGTTTTTGCGGGGGCGGAATTACATCGGTCAACCTGGCCTCGGCGCTTATCATGAGCGGTATGGAAGATTGCGTCGTCGCTGGCGGCACGGAGATGATGAGCCTGACTGCAACCATGGCCAAAGAGAAAATGGCCGCAGGGATTGTGCCGCCGATGATGGGCAGCGGAAACGAGCGCTTGGCCAAGAAACATCCGCAATCCCAGCAGGGCATTTGCGGCGATGCGATCGCAACGATTGAGGGCTTTACGCGAGAAGAGCTCGATACGGTTGCCTTTATGAGCCAGAAGAATGCGGCTGAGGCCATCGAGGAAGGGCGCTTTGACAAGTCGGTTGTTCCGGTGGTCGATGATGATGGCAATGTCGTTCTCGACAAGGAAGAATTTCCCAAGCCCGGCACAACGATGGAAGTGCTCGCTGGCCTACCAGCAAGCTTTGAGAAAATGGCCGATTTCTCTTTCGCGCCGGGTCAGCCGACCTTCAAAGAAATGGTCAATCAGAAATACCCTGATGTCGATATCCAGCATTTCCATGGGCCGGGCAATTCGTCGGGCGTGGTTGATGGCGCGGCCGCCGTGTTGGTCTGTTCCAAGGAATATTGCGAAGCCAATGGGCTGAAACCGCGCGCCCGCGTTGTCGCCACCGCGAATATGGGCGATTGCCCTACGTTGATGCTCAATGCGCCGGTTCCAGCGGCCAAGAAGGTTCTCGATAAAGCAGGCCTCACGACAGACGATATTGACCTGTTTGAAATCAACGAGGCTTTCGCGGTCGTCACGGCCAAATTTATGAAGGACCTTGAGCTGGATTGGGATCGTGTGAACGTCAATGGCGGCTCGATTGCCTTGGGTCATCCGATTGGCGCGACGGGCTCGATCCTGATCGGAACGATTGTCGATGAATTGGAGCGGCGCGAGGGCAAATACGGCCTCGTCACCATGTGCGCGGCAGGCGGTATGGCCCCGGCGATCATTGTCGAGCGGGTGGACGACTTCGTTGACTAAGGTTGCGGACAACACACCCGTTATCATTGGCGTTGGCCAATATTC
>CAZAIG010000039.1:0-13081 GCA_964485135.1 uncultured Porphyrobacter sp.
CCCGCTTAGAGCGGGTTGGGGACTTTATTCCGGCTTGACCCGCCAGAATTTGAGCCCGCTTTCACTTTCCAATGCGAGAGGTTCCAGCCAATCTGGAGCATTCCCGCGGCTCAAATCAGCTGCAAAACCATCTGGCCGAGCCTGCGCATAAAGCGCAATCTCATGGAGATCCGGGCACGCAGCGACATAGCGGACACCCCGCGCCAGCATAGCCTTACGCGCCTGTGCACTACTGCCTAATGCCGTTTCGATCACAAACACCATGCCTTTTTCGCCGCGGTGATGGCCCGTTGCGATCACGCTGTGCGGCGTATAAAGCAGCAGGTCCGGCGATATATCGAGCGGCGCAAATATCTCACCCTTAGGCAGGGCGGCCAATTGCTCTGAATTCGCATCGATATTGCATGAAGACACTTTCTCAGCAGTTTTCGGGATGCTTCCCTTGCGCACCTTCTCTTCAGAGGAGACGACCGACGCGATTTTCGTGACCGCTTTTGCGGGCAAGGCGGGCGCAAGCGCCATGATCAGAAGGACCATTCCGCCTGCGCGGCGGGCCGGCCTTTTCGATTCCCTGATGCGGCGGAGCCATTCAGAAATCTGCCAGCCCATCGGGACCGCCGCCAAAGCCGCTGCCATTGCGCCTGCGCGCGCTACCAGCATTGCAATCACAAAGGCAGCGATCAGCAGCGCGGTGTACTCGCGCCAGCATGTGCGGCGTGCGTCCAGCGCGTTTTTCGCCAGTTTAGCGCTCGCAAAGATCCCCAAAAGCGGGAAAATGATGATCGGCAGAGCGACATCCAGCGATTGATGCCAGATCGGCAAACCTTCGCTCACGCCCTCATACCAAAATGCGATCAGCACTGGGTTAAGCCGCGCAAAACTGCTGCCTGCACATTCCGGCGCCCATGACAAAAGGATCGCCAATGCGCCCCCGCCTGCTGCTGCAAATCCCGCCAGCAATGTCAGCCTATTCGCTGGATTGAACCTTGCGAGCGCGCCCAGCACGCCTGCTCCCCATGCGAACATGGCGATATGCGCAGGGCCAATCGCATCGCACAATGTCACGAGGCCTGCGGTGTTCTTCGTCGCGACATAAGCCAGCACAGATCCGCCAGCCAGCCCGGCCATGACCCAGGCGAGCCACGCTCGCTGGCGCCGATCAATCCACCAGCGCCACGCCATCAGCGCGCAAATGAAAGCGGCCAGCGGCAATCCTTCTAGAGAGATCGAAAGCCACACCGCCATCGCCGAACCAGCGATCAAGCCGCCCTTCACCGCGCTGCGCGAGAAAATGCTATTCACCGCGATCAATCCAGCGACAATCTGCCAGCCGTGGTGATCAATCCGCATCGGCGAAAACTGGAACAGCAAAGGTACCGACAAAACCATGGCGATGCAGGTCAAGGTGATCAGGTCATCGCTCAGCAATTTCCGCACCAAACGCGCTGTTAGCAACATCGCAGCCAGCAGCGTGAGCAGGGGCACGAGGACAAGAGCGATGGCTTCAGCAGTGGCGCTTCCCAAAAGCGGCGTGAGCGCGCCAATGATCAAAGCCAGCGGGACGTCCACCAGCCGCGACCAATGCATCAAAACGCCTCCTGAGGTGTGTCCAGATTCTGGGCCTTTTGCAGCGTCAACGCGGTATTGGTGCAGGTCGAACCACGCTTGCCCCTCCAGCAGATCACGCACTTGCAGCAAACGCATTGCATCGTCAGGGCCAGGAAAGCGGCCGCTTAAAATCCCGCCCAGATTGATGAGGCAGACCAGAGCTGCAACCGCGAACCAGATCAGGGCCACATGCTTGAACAGTCCGCCAGCAGTCCGTTGGGTTTGCGCCGCTTGCTCCACGCCATCACTCCGCAGCGGAGGCGCGAAAAACGATTTTTGAGCGCAACATCCATGTGACGGTGAAGCTTGCCCCGATGGCGACGATCTTGGCCAACCTCGGGTCAATGCCTGCCAAATCGCCTGCGCCCACAATAGCTGTGGTGAGGGCAAGACCGACTAAAGCAGAAATGACGAACAGCGCCTTTTGCTTGGTTCGCGCCCTGCCGCGCTCGGCGACCGTGGCATGAAAAACCGCGCGGCTAGATATCATCCAATGCGCCAAAATGCCCAGCGAATACCCGATTGCAGAGGCAATTGCCGCCGCCATGCCAACCGCCATCAGCGCCAGAAAACTGCCCACATCCACTGCCAGCGCGATAACGCTGGCCAAGGCGTAGAGAACAAATCGGCGGTCGTGAAGCCGTTCAAAGATCGCTTTTGCTTCAGCCATCATCTCGAGTCTGGTCGGCAGAAGCAGAGGCATTCGCGATTTCATCAGCAGCAGCATCGCGCCAGCGCAGCAGCATCCATGGAACTTTATCAGGAGCAAACTGGCTGCGGTGATGCCGGTCGTAATATGGCGGCATATGATCACCAACGATCAGGATATCGGTGGGCGGAAAATCGGACTTAGTGATTTCGGCGATGATTGCACGATCCATCTGGTCCCAAAGGGCAAATTGCCGGCAGATCATTGGATAATTTTCCGCCAGATCCGCTGACAAATTCTCACATCTATCGACGTTGAGGTTCATTCCCGGAGGCACGGGAAGGTGCGAATTGACGGTTAGCCAATAGATGAATTGAGGCTTGTCGGAGGCTTTCAGATCCTTCGCGAGCAAGGCGGGGACGTCACGGTCACAGGCACCTGCAAAAACCCCTCCGCATTCCAGCGTGCCTCGCTCGATTAGCGATTCAGCGAATGAACTTCTCTGAAAGCCAATATTGGGGTACCATTCGCGGCGGTCAAAAAAGTCGCCGGTGAAACTGTGGTAGGCGCGCGTTTCATAGCCTTCTTTTGCAAGACGTGCAGGCAGGCAGCCCGCATCGGCCTTGTCGAGAACCTCATAATAGTCACCCCACCGGCCGCACATTTCGCGGATTTCAGCTGCAGTTGTCGAATTGAAATAGGTCGATAGGCCCGAAGTCATTTCAAATCGGTCGGCAATAGCGGGATTGTCATAGCGGGCGAACAGCAGTCGGTCCATTTCAGCATTGCCTGCCGGCGCGCCCATGGATTCAACCATAATGAGCATCAAATTGCGCTTCTTGTCGCCTCTAACAACACCAAATCCCGAGTTTTCAGTGGCAGAGGAGAAGGGCGTTGCTTCATCAGCCGCACGTGCATAATGCCCACGCATACCCTTACCCATGTAAACATCAGTCGCTACCAAGGCCAAAATGAGCGCTGCAGCCAAGATCAGCAAGCGGTTGTCGGAAAAGCCCTGCGGCCTCTTAATTTGCCACAATGCAACGCCACAAATCGCAAGAAGCAAAGCCGCGCCAATAATATATTCCATCGAGTTTGCTGGGTTGATTTCGGCGAAGAACTTCAAAGAGTGCAGCAAAGAGCCAATAGCGAGATTGAAAAGCCCCGCGATGAAACCCAAAAGCGAATAGACGAGAGCGCCAACAAAGGCCAAATAGCGCAGCCACACGGGTGCCTTTCGAACAATAAGCCCAACCACCCCAGTCGTTACGATTTCCGCAAAACGTGACGGCGCACCAATAAGCCACATGCTGGCAAAACCAATGTTTGCAAGCACGATCCACACGATCACCCAATTGGCAAACTCACGCCATTCTTGCGCTTTAATCGTAGCGAAAAAGGACGGTTTAACCGCTGCCTTTGGTTCAATTGACGCTGCCCCCACCATACTCATTTATGCCACCTCTTTGTCCTCAGGTGCGCCGCCTAGCCGTTTCGGCACATCGCGCATCGAATTAAGCGCAGCGGCTTGATCCTCGCTCACGGGTTTGTGAGCTGGAGCCACCTCTGCATCAGCAACAGGCAGAACCTTCGCCTCACCCTCATCACCGGCTTCATGGTATTCCGCATCCTCGTTCACGCACCAGGTGTCGTACACGCGCTCACCAGCCAGAATGTTCTCAACTGTCAGCATCGCAGTCATCATCGCATGATCTTGGTTGTTATAGCGGTGCATGCCGTTGCGCCCGACCAAGTGGAGCGAGGGGAATTTTTCTTCCAATTCCATGCGCATGGCATCGACATTGGCTTCGTAATCATCGTCGTAAACAGGGTATGCTTTCTCCTGACGCACAACCGCGCCGCTCACGACTTTGGCTGGATCGCACAGTCCCAAAATTTCCATTTCGCGCATCGCCTGCGCAATCAAGTCATTGTCAGAGGAGGACCAGAGGCCGTCTCCTTCGAAGCAGAAATACTCAAGCCCAACGCAGGCCATACTCTCGTCAGGGATCATTTCCGGGGACCAGCTGCGGAAGTTTTGCACGCGGCCAACCTGCACGCGCTCATCATGGATGTAGATCCAATTGTCGGGGAAGAGATCGTCCGATTTCACCATCAAAGCCACGGTCAGAAAATCGCGGTAGCGCAATTTATCCGCTTTCAGGCTGGATTGCGGCAAGGGGTGAAGCCTTTTGGAAAGCTCGCGCATGGGCGCGGAAGAAATCGCATCCTTCGCGCGGATTTGGACCGTGCCGCTCGCGCCTTTTGCGGTCATATTCCAGCCGCCATTGCCGTCAGAGGACAGCCGGTCGAGCGAGCGCCCCATCAACACTTGCCCCTTGCCTGTCGCGAGAATGTGATCGCGAGCGGCATCCCACATCATGCCGGGGCCAAGCCGCGGATAGCGGAACGTCTCCAGCAGTGTTTTGACTTCTTGCCCGTCATTCGGTTTTTTGTTGAGGCCAAGGCTGCGCTTCAAACCATCGGTCACAGCGCCCCATAGCGACAAGCCTTTGATGCGCTGCGCCGCCCAATCGGCGCTCATTTCATCGCAGGGCATGCCCCATACTTTTTCGGTATAGGTCTTGAAAAAGATCGAATAGAGTTTCTTGCCGAACTGATTGGTGGTCCAATCCTCAAAGCTCTTTACATCTCTGATCGGGAACAATTTGTATTGGAGATAGCTCGCCATGCAGACAGTCGATCGCAAGATCCCCAGGTTCCACAGCGCTTCGAATGCACGCAGGGGATAGCTGTAGAACTTGCCTTCGTAATAAATGCGGCTCATCCGCGGGCGCTGGATAAAGTCATCGGGCAGGATTTCGTTCCACAGATCGACAACGGCCTGCGACTTTGAAAAGAAACGGTGGCCGCCGATGTCAAAGCGGTATCCTTCGTGTTCAACCGTGCGGCTGATACCGCCAACATAGGTTTCATCTTTTTCGATGATGGCGACGGATTTGCCCTGTTTCGTCAGCAAATATCCGGCGGTTAGACCCGCAGGCCCTGCGCCAATGATTGCGACGTCAACGTCGATGACACCATTTGCTGAACTTGCGTCTTGCACCAATTGTTCCCCCATTTGAGATGGCGAAACAAGGAATGAAGAATATTGGTTACCGATTGGTAAACGGGACGCGAATCTTCAGCGAGGGATTGCGCGGAATGCGTCCGGCTTGTGGCCATTATAAAGGCTGGTGCGGGTGGCGGGACTCGAACCCGCACGATCTATAGGATCAGGGGATTTTAAGTCCCCGGCGTCTACCATTCCGCCACACCCGCAGCCCCAGCGCCCGCGTAACGCATCTTTGCTAAGCACACATCGGCTATGCAATAACGGCCCCTTAGCCGCGATGCGCGATAACGGCAACGCACAGCCAATGCCCCTACACAAGGCAGGCAAGGTTCGCGATAAAACTGTGTTAGTCGTTCAGCTTACGCCGGATTTCTTTACCTGCTTTGAAATAAGGCACCGTTTTCGCCGGTACGCTGACAGATTCGCCAGTGCGCGGATTGCGTCCTTGCCGCGCTTCACGTTCACGGGTTGAAAACGCACCAAAACCGCGCAGTTCCACCCGCCCACCTTCGGCCAGACGCTGTGCAATCTCATCGAAGAAAATATCGACGACTTGCTCGATCTCTTCTGCTCGCAATTCGGGGTTGTCGTCTTGCAATGTCTGAAGGAGTTCAGATCTAATCATTGTTCTCTCCCGGTCGCGCCACCAATTGCGACCGATTGGATAGGCCAAGGCCCAGGTGTCAATTTATGCGTTGCATTCGGTCCAGAATGCGCCGCTTACTAGGCTATTCGTGCCAGAGCCTTAGCTCTCTCGCAAGCATCTTTGCCAGAAAATGGCAGAGATCCGCCAAAAATAGGCAGTTGAGCGAGCTTTCCCTAGGCTTTTTCGATCAAATGCTCGGGCCGAATCCCCAAGCGCTCCATTCTCGCCTGTATTTCTGGCCATTCCTCTTTGATAAATTGCGCCCGTTCGCTCGCCCGCAAACGCTCGGCCGCTCCATCCACCACATACATGCCAACGCCGCGCTGAACCGCGACCAGACCATCGCTTTGAAATTGCTGATACGCTTTGGCAACGGTGAGCGGATTGGCACCTTGTTCCGCAGCAAGCGCCCGGACAGAAGGAAGCATTGCACCCTCTGCATAGTGACCCTCGATAATGCAGGCAGCGATCTGATCGCGCAATTTGAGGTAGACGGGGCGACTTTGTGACATGGCGTTATCTCTCTTGAGGTGATGCAGTGCCATAATACAGCATGCCGCGTCAAGTTTGTGTCCTTTGGGTTACGCTTGTGATCACCGCTCAGGGGCAAGCGGTTTCGCTCGCAACTAAAGCTTGAGGCTCACGCGATTGACGTTAGGGTGCCCCGCCATGAGAGAGACGCGCGGCGGGGAGGCTTGCGCGCGATACAGAATTTGAGGGAATTCGCACACATGACGACGCACGCTTTGCCGGACGGCGATTCAGCCGGAACTATTCTTGGACATCCAAAGGGGCTCTTCGTTCTCTTTTTCGCCGAAATGTGGGAGCGCTTCTCCTATTACGGCATGCGCGCGCTGCTGATCTTTTATCTAACGAAGCACTGGCTGTTTTCAGACGGAGAGTCAGGAATCATTTACGGCGCTTACACAGCGCTGGTTTACATCACTCCGGTGATCGGCGGTTATCTGGCTGACAAATATATCGGGCAGCGAAAAGCAGTTCTGTTCGGGGCGGTCTTACTCACCTTGGGCCACTTCTTCATGGCCTTCGAAGGCGAGCCGGCCTTTGGAAACGAGAACAATCCGGTGATCTATGTGTTCTGGCTCGCATTAGCGCTGATCATCGTCGGCTCGGGTTTCCTCAAGGCCAACATTTCGGTGATTGTCGGGCAGCTTTATCCGCGCACCGACATTCGCCGCGATCCTGCCTACACGATCTTCTATATGGGCATTAACATCGGCGCAGCTGCTGGCTCGCTGCTTTGCGGCTATATCGGCGAGACCTATGGCTGGGCCTACGGTTTTGGTCTTGCAGGCATAGGCATGCTGTTTGGTCTCATCGTCTTCATTTGGGGTAAGCCGCTGCTTCTGGGCCGAGGCGAACCACCTAAGCCACTGGCCAAATCAACCGAGTGGACCATGTATGGCATTGGCATCGCATTGGTTGGTGTGTGCTGGCTTGCTGTCCAATATCAAGATTTGGTCGGTGCTGTGCTTGGCGTGTTCGGCGTCTTGCTGGTGCTTTACGTGCTGTTCACCGCAGTTGTGAAGCTGGACTCAGAAGCGCGCAACCGCATCTTCGCTGCCATGTTCCTGATCCTGACATCCATCGTGTTCTGGGCCTTGTTTGAGCAGGCCGGCTCTTCGCTGAACTTGTTCACTGACCGCCATGTAGACCGGGGCGGAGTGCCCGCATCGGTGTTCCAGTCGATCAATGCGATCTACATCATCCTGCTGGCACCCGTCTTTGCCATTGTTTGGCAGGCGCTGGCGCAGCGCGGGATGGAACCATCTGCGCCGCTGAAATTTGGCCTAGGCGTTGTGCAAGTGGGCCTTGGCTTCCTTGTGCTGGTGTGGGGATCGGACGCTGTTGGGCCGGAAATCGCTGTGCCAGTGGTCTTTATCTTCCTGATATACCTGTTGCACACAACTGGTGAGCTGTGTCTGTCGCCTGTTGGCCTGTCAGCCATGAACCGGCTTGCACCTGCACATATGGCATCACTGATTATGGGTGTCTGGTTCTTTGCATCGGCCACAGGCAACTTTGCAGCAGGTAAAATTGCCGAGGCGACAGGCGGCGATGGACTGACCGACGAGGCTGGTCGACAGGTGGTGATCGACGTCTATTCGACAGTTGGCTGGTACGCGGTCGGCATCGGTGTTGCCGTCATGGTCGTCTCGCCGCTCATCAAACGCATGATGCATCTCGACACGCTTCGTGATGATGCGCCTTTGGCAGGCGAAGCGGAAGCCGGGCTCGAAGCACAAGAAGGCGGCGTTCACCCGGCCACAAAGGCATAACGAAGGATGGCACACACGATGACAAGAGCGCTCACTCTAATCGGTAGCGCTCTTGCGCTTGCCGCATGCTCGGCCACAGCCGACAGCGGCGCTGAGGTGCAAACCGTATCTGATGTTGCAGGCGAAACCGCAACGCGCGCTCCGCTGGGTGCCGATGGCCGTGCTCCCTTTGCCAGCACGTATAAAGCCTATCCCGGTGCGCCCACCGCTTTGGTCGGTGCGACTGTCTTCGATGGCACAGGCAAGCGCTACGACAACGCTACCGTCCTCTTCCGCGATGGCAAAGTGGTGGGGGCAGGCACGGGCCTTTCGACTGATGGCTACACAGTCATTGATGGAACCGGCAAATATGTGACGCCCGGCATTATCGACATTCACAGCCACCTTGGCGATTATCCCTCGCCCAGCGTTTCTGCCCATGCTGACGGCAATGAAGCCACCAGCCCTACAACGGCTGACGTTTGGGCAGAGCATTCGGTCTGGCCGCAAGACCCCGGCTTCAGCCGCGCGATGGCCAATGGCGGGATCACTTCGCTACAAATCTTGCCCGGCTCCGCCAACCTGATGGGCGGGCGCACAGTCACGCTCAAAAACGTACCCGCCCGCACGGTGCAAGGGATGAAGTTCCCCGGTGCGCCTTACGGTTTTAAAATGGCCTGCGGTGAAAACCCGAAACGCGTATACGGCGGGCGCGGGCGCAAGCCTTCGACCCGCATGGGCAATTTTGCGGTCAATCGTCAGGTCTGGCTTGATGCGATCGCCTATGCCGAAGATGATGATCCAAAGCGCGACCTAGCAAAGGAGACTCTAGCCGGCGTTTTGGACGGTGATATTCTGGTCCACAATCACTGCTACCGCGCCGATGAAATGGCGCTGGTGATGGATATGGCGAAAGAGATGGGCTATAAAGTCACCGCCTTCCACCACGCTGTAGAAGCCTATAAAATCGGCGATCTGCTGCGCGACAATGGCGTGTGCAGCGCGATCTGGGCCGATTGGTACGGGTTCAAGATGGAAAGCTATGACGGCATTCCGGAAAACGCAGCGCTTTTGCAGAAAGAGGGCGCTTGCGTCGTCATACACTCCGATGATGAAAACACGATCCAGCGCCTCAACCAAGAAGCTGCCAAAGCGCAGGCTGCGGGCAGACGTTTGGGCGTCGATATTGATGATGCCACAGTGATCGGCTGGATCACGCTCAACGCGGCAAAAGCGATGGGGATCGATGATATGACCGGATCTTTGGAAGCAGGCAAAATGGCCGATGTTGTGCTTTGGAATGGCGATCCGCTGAGCGTCTATTCGCGGCCAGAGAAAGTTTGGATCGATGGCGCGCTGCTTTATGATGCGAACGATCCGAAACGCCGTCCGGTGAGCGATTTTGAGCTGGGCCAGCCCGGTGCAGGAGATGTGAAATGAACACGCTCCTCAAAACCGCTGTGGCGGCCCTCGCTCTCATGGCCTCGCCTGCGGCCGCGCAAGACTTCACCATTGCCAATGCCACGGTTGCTACAGGAGACGGAAGCGAGCCTATAAACGGCGCAAGCGTTGTTGTGCGCGGCGGCAAAGTTGTTGCGGTGAACCGCGGCGCTTCTGCATCAACGGGCACAGTTATTGACGGCACAGGCAAATGGGTGACGCCCGGCATCGTCGTCGCGCTCACCGATCTGGGCCTCTACGATGTCGGCGCGGTCAGCAATTCCAACGATAAAGGCGCTGGCGGAGCGCGCTTTGACGCCAGCATCGATGTCGCCAATGCGATCAACCCAACCTCGCAGCATGTGCAGGTAAGCCGCGCTGCCGGGATCACTCGGGCTTTGGTTGCGCCCAATCACGGGCCATCGATCTTTGCCGGACAAGGCGCGGTGATCGATCTGGGCGCAGACCCTGATGCTGTGACTAAGGCGCGCGCGTTCCAGCTGGTCGAGCTGGGCGAGACAGGCGCACGGATCGCAGGCGGCAGCCGGACGGCAGCCTATGCCGAGCTTGGCAATGCTCTGCGCGAGGCCAGCGATTTTGCAGCAGGGCGTTGGAGCGGCGAAGGCAATTTGCTCACCCGCGCTGATGCAGCAGCGTTGGTGCCTGTGGTAACGGGCCGCCAAGCGCTTTACGTCGAAGTCGAACGCGCCGCTGACATCCGCCAAGTGCTAAAGATCAAACAGGCCAATTCGCGGCTCAAATTGGTGCTGGTCGGCGCGAGCGAAGGCTGGATCGTGGCGCAAGACATCGCGCGTGCTGGCGTGCCGGTGATTGCCGATGCTCTGGATGATCTGCCTTCCAGCTTTGAACAATTGGGCGCGACCCAATCCAATGTTGGCCGCATGCATGACGCCGGCGTGAAGGTCGCGATTGGGCGGCTATCGGGCACGACCGATGGGCATCCACGCAGCGCCGCTCAATTTGCGGGCAATCTGGTGGCACTGAATAATGTGCCGCGTGCCAGCGGGCTGAGCTGGGGAGAGGCATTGGCAACGATCACCTCCATTCCAGCAGAGATCGCCGGGCACAAGGGCAAGTTCGGCGTAATTGCACCGGGAGCCACCGCCGATCTGGTGATTTGGGACGGTGATCCCCTGGAGGTTTCAACCGCGCCCACGCAGGTCTTTATCGACGGGGTCGCGCAGCCATTGGATAGCCACCAGTCAGAGCTAGCCAAACGCTACCGCGATCTGGATGAAAGCGATCTTCCCAAAGCCTACGATTGGTAATTATGATGATGATGAAACCGCTTCTTTTTCTATTCGGTCTGGCGGTCGCTGCGGCTCCTTTGGCTGCTCAAGACCAGGCCACTTCAACCGCGCAAGACATGGCGTGGCAAAGCCAGCAGCAGGCCTACCTTTCGGGCCTAAAAACCGCTGATGGCTGGTATTGGGAAAAAGGCGGCGTGCGCTGGCGCTATCTCGATTACAAGGCATCGCAGGAAAAGCCCAAAGTCACCGATACGGTCACTGTCCACTACGAAGGCAAGCTGATCGACGGAACCGTGTTTGACAGTTCTTATGAGCGCGGCGAACCAGCGACTTTCCCGCTGAACAGGCTCGTTAAAGGGTGGCAGCTCGCCATCCCGAAAATGGGAGTGGGCGAGACAATCGAAATCGCTATACCAGCGGACCTTGCCTATGGGCCTGTGGGACGCGGGCCGATACCCGGCAATGCGACTTTGGTCTTTAAAGTCGAACTGATGGGGATCGACAAATAGGCCGGCCGAGCGCGGGAGGCTTGAATGGATGCATCACTGGTTTCTTTGGCCCTCGCCAATTTTGCTTTTGTCATCACGCATTTGGTCATGTCGCATACGCTGCGGCGACATATTGAAGCTATCTTCGGGCGAAAGCTCTTTCCGGTTTTTTATACGCTGGTCAGCCTTGCGGTTTTTGCTTGGATCATCTCCGCCTTTCGCGCATCGCCAACGGCCGATTTAAGCGGATCGGGCGAGGCTGGTTGGATCATCGCCACCGTGCTCTTGATTCCAGCCTTGGTGCTGTTCACCGGGGCGTTTGTGCGCAATCCCGCTATGCCTATGCCCGGCGCTGGTGAGGCCGCGCGCGCTGAGCCCAAAGGTGTCTTTGCCGTGACCCGCCACCCGATGATGTGGGGCTTTACGCTGTGGGCGGCATCGCACCTTATCCTGTTTTACAGCTGGCGCACGATGATCACCGCAGGCGCGATGGGCTTCCTCGCATTATACGGATCGCATTTGCAAGACCGCAAAAAACGCGCACAAATGGGCCCAGATTGGGAGCTGTGGCAAAGCCGCACGCACTTTTGGCCGCGCTGGCACAAATTGTTCAGTGCTGGCGGGTTTGTCTGGGCCGTGGCGCTTATCCTGTGGGTATTCTTCAGCTGGCTGCATGTGCCAACAGTGAGCATTCCAGCGGGCATTTGGAAGTGGTTTTAGCGCACTGCTCTTGAGCCCTTTGGCCCTAGGCCCTTGCGTTCCAGCCACTCTAGCTGCCGTTCCAACACGGCGTTATGATACATGTCATTATGCCCCAAGTCAGCAAACCAATGATACTCATGATCCTTGATCACTTTGCTCAACGAAAGCGTATTTGACGGCGGGATAAGTGTGTCCCTTTCCCCATGCGTCATCAATACTGGCTTGCCGAAATTCGCCAGCTTTGCCTCGCTATCAAAGCGGTCCCGCAAGAGCAAAGACACTGGAAGCCAAGGAAATTTGTCGCTGACCAAACCAGTAAGGGAACGAAACGGCGCATTGAGGATGAGCGCCGCTGGCTCACGTTCGACCGCCATTTGCACAGCTGTTCCGCTACCGATGGAATAGCCGGAGATGATCGTCTGATCGGCGGAGATAGCTTGAGCGCTGAGCCATTCGAGCGCGGCGCGCCCATCGGCATAAAAACCTGCTTCCCCCGGGGTCCCGGATTGCCCGCCATAGCCGCGGTATTCAGGAAGCAGCAGACCATAGCCAGCCTCAGCCAAATGCCGCGTTCCGGTAAGAGAGCCCGATAGTGTCTCCCCATTGCCGTGATAGTAAAGAACGGTCGGCATTCCAGCGCGCGCTTTGCGGTAAAAAGCGCGAGTTTGGACACCATCCTCAGCAACCAGTTTAATCTCCTCAAAGCCCAGCGGCGGGGCTGGCTTGCCCTGCGGAGCTGGATAGAGCAGCGCGCCTTGCAGCATCCATAGTGCGACCAAGACAGCAACATAAAATGTCGCAATGACGATTCCGATTCCCTTTACCCACGCCAACGCTTAGTCGCCGGTGAATTGCGCACTGCGTTTCTCGATCAGCGCGCTGACGCCTTCCATATGGTCATCGGTCGGATGCATCAGCGCCT
>CAZAIG010000039.1:13181-17087 GCA_964485135.1 uncultured Porphyrobacter sp.
TCGATCAGCGCGCTGACGCCTTCCATATGGTCATCGGTCGGATGCATCAGCGCCTGCGTATTCGCGGCCATTTCCAGCGCAGTGTCATAGCTGATCTCGCGCCCTTGCCGCAGCAAGTTCTTGGTATGGCGGAGCGAATGCGGCGGCATCTTAGCGATTTTTTCCGCCATTTCCTGCGCGGTGTTGAGCAGATCATCATGCGGCACCACGCGGCTGACAAGGCCCCATTCGGCGGCTTGCTCAGCACCGATCACATCGCCGGTGTAGAAAAGCTCAGACGCTCGGCTCATCCCGATGACGCGCGGCAAGATCCATGTGCCGCCATCGCCCGGAATGATGCCGAGTTTAAGGAAGGTCACGCCAAACTTCGCCTTATCACTCGCGATCCGAATGTCGCCGAGGCACGCCACATCGCAGCCGAGCCCGATCGCTGGACCATTTACCGCTGCGATCACAGGCACGCGCAAGCCGTAAAGCGCGCGCAAGATGCGGTGGATATTGTTGCGATATCCGTCAGAAATGGTCGGCGGATTGCCGCCAAAAGTTCCACTGCGCTCCTTCATAGCTTTCACATCGCCGCCAGCAGAAAAGGCGCGGCCCGCACCGGTGAGAATGACGCAGCGAATATCGGTGTTTTCATTGATCGCCCGCGCAGCCTCTTCAAACTCTGCGCCGTCCCCTGCTGCGCCAAGCGGGTTCATCGTCTCGGCCCGGTCAATAGTAAGGCGGGTGATGTGGTCGGCGGTTTCGATTGTCAAAAGAGGCACAATTTTCTCCAAGCTACGGCCCTGAACGCAGCACAAACAGGGGCAAGCAAGGCACGCTACTGAGCCGCGTAATCATAATTCATTAGACGTGAGGGTGACATTCTGCAATTCTACGCGCGGGGCAAAAGTTTGATTTAGGGGGCCATAGAGGACGCATAGTTTTGTCTAGCCTATCTGCTTTGATCCTTGCGACGCCGCTTGCGGCGGCACAAATGCCCGAAACTACCGCCCTGCCTGAGCATCGGGCTGCTGCGGCCGAGAACATTCAGTCAATCGGTAGTTCCGCTGGAGCGCCAACCCATTTGATCCAAACGAGTTGGTCGCTTCAGGAGAGCGGCGCGTTGCCAACGGACCCGCAAGAAACGCAGCCTTCGGCCCAAGAGCGCGATCTTGGTGATGACCGATCAAGCACCAAGGATCCAGAAAATCCTCCGCCCGAAAACGAGATCATCGTCACAGGCGGTGTTGGCCCGCCGGATGAAGACCCGCTGATGCGGATCAATGAAACAGCGTTTGAGGTCGGCGACAGCATCGATCAAGCGCTCGTCGCGCCGGTCGCATATGCTTATCAAGATGGCCTGCCCAGCCCGATCCGCACTGGATTGCGCAACTTTTCACGAAACTTGCGCGAACCGACAAATTTCATCAATTTCCTGCTGCAAGGCAAAATTGGCAAAGCGTTTGAGACGCTCGGCCGCTTTACGATTAATTCCACTCTCGGCCTTGGCGGGTTGATCGACATTGCGGAAAAGCCAGGCATTGGCCTGCCGTACCGGCGCAATAGCTTCTCCAACACTATGGGCTTTTACGGCATTGGCGAGGGGCCATTTCTCATCCTGCCTTTGGTCGGTGCGACCAGCCTGCGTGACCTGGTGGGATCGGGCCTCGATCAATCGCTCGTCCCCTTCTTCGTCGGGAAGCCTTTCAATACGCCCGAATACGGTGTGCCCGCCTATATAATCAACTCGCTCAACGTGCGGATTGATATGGATCAGGCGATTACGGAAAACCGCGATTCCGATGACCCTTATGTGTTTATGCGGGATGAGTATTTGGGTGAGCGCCGCGCGCAAATCCAAGCGCTGAAAGATGGCGCTGATGATGCAGGCATACCCGGCATTGACCGGTATCAGCGCGAACGCGATGGGCCGATTGTCGGAGCGGATGAGCCTGCCCCAGCTTCAAAAGTCGCGCCTCAGATGGAAAGCAATGACACCGCAGGCGATGATCAGGCATCTGCCGCTGGCGATCCTTTGATCGAAGCGGATGCAGGCATCATCGATGCTATCTCGCCTTTAGTGACAGAGGACGGCGGACAAACCGCCTTGCGCAGCTGCACATTGGAGGCACCGTGCCGGATGAAGGGCCAGCAATTTGCGCGCGGATCACCCAGACTGGCAATGGTTACTAGCTGGAGGTGATGTGGGCTAAGCCCGCGCTTCTTCCACGCGCTCGGTAGTATTAGCTGAATTGTGCCGTAGAGCCTTCAGAGCCGCTGCAACAATACCGTCAGCATCCAGCCCAGCCTCAGCATATTGCTTGTCCGGCGCGTCCTGATCCTGGAACATATCGGGCAGGCGCAATGTGCGCACTTTCAGCCCCGCATCGGTAAGCCCAGCATCGCTGGCAAAGGTCAGCACATGCGCGCCCAGCCCGCCAATCGCCCCTTCCTCAACCGTCAGCACAACCTCGTGGCTGCGCATCAATTTTTCGATCAAGGCTTCATCCAGCGGCTTGGCAAAACGCATATCGGCAACGCTGGTCGATAGGCCCTTCGCCTCAAGCTGATCGGCGGCTTTCTTCGCCTCTTGCAAGCGCGCACCCAAGGATAGGATCGCAACCTTACTGCCTTCTCGGATCATGCGTCCTTTGCCGATCTCCAGCTTTTGCGGCGTATCCGGCAATTCAACGCCCACCCCGTTTCCGCGCGGATAACGGAACGCAATCGGACCTTCATCATATTCCGCTGCGGTGTAGGTCATATGGACCAGTTCAGCCTCATCCGCCGCGGCCATCACGACAAAGTTCGGCAGAGTGGCAAGATAGGTGATGTCGAACGATCCTGCGTGCGTCGCGCCGTCCGCGCCCACCAATCCGGCACGGTCAATTGCAAAGCGCACTGGCAGGTTCTGGATCGCCACATCATGCACCACTTGATCATAAGCGCGCTGGAGGAAGGTTGAGTAGATCGCTGCAAAAGGCCGCATCCCCTGCGCGGCAAGACCCGCTGCAAAAGTCACGCCGTGCTGTTCGGCAATCCCTACGTCGAAAGAGCGATCGGGATGCGCCTTGGCAAAGCGGTCAACGCCGGTTCCGCTCGGCATCGCTGCCGTAATTGCGCAAATGCGCTTGTCGCTTTCGGCTAGCTTGGAAAGCGTATCGCCAAAGACATTTTGATAGGCAGGCGCCCCAGTAGCGGACTTCGCCTTCTCGCCCGTCACCACATCGAATTTGGGCACGCCGTGATATTTGTCAGCGCTGTTTTCCGCAGGCGCATATCCCTTGCCCTTAGTGGTGACGACATGGATCAGCACCGGGCCTTGCTCGGTATCGCGGACATTTTCCAAGACCGGGATCAAATGATCGAGATTGTGCCCGTCAATCGGGCCAACGTAGTAAAAGCCCAGCTCTTCAAACATCGTTCCGCCAGTGACCATGCCGCGCGTATGGCTTTCCGCTTTATCGACTGCCTTGTGGACGCGGCGCGACAGTTTCTTGGTCACTTTGGAAGCAAGCGAGCGCAGCCCGATATATTCGCTGGAGGAGACCATCCGCGCAAGATAGCCAGACAATCCGCCCACTGGCGGCGCGATCGACATGTCATTGTCGTTGAGGATCACGACGAGGCGGTTGCCTGCCTGCTCGGCATTGTTCATCGCTTCATACGCCATGCCAGCGCTCATCGCGCCATCGCCGATCACGGCAATCCCGCGCCCGCTTTCGCCTTTCAGCTTGTTGGCAACAGCAAAGCCCAAAGCGGCTGAGATAGAGGTCGAGCTATGCGCCGCGCCAAACGGGTCATATTCGCTTTCCGCTCGCTTGGTGAAGCCGGATAGCCCGCCACCCGCGCGCAGAGTGCGAATACGGTCGCGCCGCTCGGTTAGGATTTTATGCGGATAGCATTGGTGGCCGACATCCC
>CAZAIG010000040.1:0-16954 GCA_964485135.1 uncultured Porphyrobacter sp.
TTTAGCGCATGCGGACCGCGATATAGCGCGCTGGCTGACCGCGCCGCTGGATGCGCAGCAACACAGCTTCGCGTCCAGCGTTCTCTGCATCCGAAATGGCTTTTTCCAGATCCGCAATGCCCGAAATCGCCGCATAGTTAGCGGTCAGGACAATATCGCCCCGGCGCAGACCTTTGCGCGCTGCATCCGAATTGGGATCAACCGCTGTCACGACCAAGCCCAACGTGTCGGGATCAGCGCCCAATTGGTCGATGATTTGCGGCGTAAGCGCGCGCACTTGCAGGCCTAGCTTCTCTGCAATAGCGCCATCGGTATCCTCCGCTGGAGTATCGGGTTCAGCATCAGGGTCGAACATTTGCTGCTGGCGTAGCTCATCCTCGCTAGGGCGTTTGCCAACAGTCGCATTGACCGTTCGCGGCTTACCATCGCGCAGCAGTTCAATCGGAATTTTCGTGCCCGGTGCAATATTGGCGACGAGGAAGGACAAAGTCTGATCTTTGGTAACCTGCTTGCCGTCAATCTTTGTCACGATATCGCCCGGTTTCAGCCCGGCTTTATCAGCGGCACCGCCATCTTGAACCGCTTGAATGATCTCGCCGCGATTGCGCGGTAGGCCAAGCGAATCGGCCAGATCATCATCGACCTGATCAATGCCTACGCCCAAGAAGCCGCGCTCAATCTCTGCGCCGACTTTCAGCTTGTCGACGATCGGAGCCGCAATTTCAGAGGGAATTGCGAAACCAATACCTACGCTGCCGCCAGAGGGTGAGAAAATCGCATTGTTAATGCCGATTACATTGCCCTGCATATCGAACAACGGCCCGCCGGAATTACCCCGGTTGATGCTGGCATCGGTCTGGATGTAGCGGTCATAGGCAGAGCCTGACCCGGTGTTACGATAAACGGCTGAAACGATGCCCGATGTCACCGTTCCGCCAAGGCCAAAGGGGTTGCCAATGGCCATCACCCAATCGCCGGGGCGAGCCTCTGCGGAATCGCCGAACTTCACGAATGGGAAGGTCTTTTCACTCTTGATTTTGAGCACAGCGAGGTCGGATGCCGCATCAGCGCCGACCAGCTCTGCTTCATATTCATTGCCGTCGGGCATGGTGACGGTAATCTCTTCCAAAGTGGAGCGATTACCCGGAGGCGCAACCACATGGTTGTTGGTGACAACAAAGCCATCGGCGGAAATGATAAAGCCTGACCCCAGCGACTGCGCCTCGCGCGTTTGCGGGGCCGAATTGCCGCCACCGCCGCGGCGGCGCTGAAACAGATTGCCAAAGGGTGTTCCGGCAAAGGGGTTGCGCTGAACCTGTACCCTCTGGCGCGTGGCGATATTAACCACAGCAGGCTGCAATTGCTGAGTGAGATCGGCAAAGCTCTCAGGCGCGCCCGCACGCGGGACTACTGAACGCATTTGGCCCGAATCATTTTGCGCAACTTGCGCTCCCGCCGGATAACCAGCGACTAATGATAGTGTTGCTCCACCGAGCAACAAAGCTGAGCTTAAACCGTAAACGTAACGCACTGGCTTCACGTCCTCTCATTCCTTCTCTTGCACATTTGCGCAGATCATCGCGCATTTGTCTTTCTGTAACGCATCCAATTTGAGGCTAGATGCACTTAACCCAAATTGAACGGCGCAAATATCACAAGTTACACAGGTGCGCTTCATGCGCGCCTGGGTTCTGACACTCTCTACATATGTATCGCGCCCGTCTATTCAATGTGTTCGCGCGTAAGCGCGCGATCGTTACGGATCGCGCCGGCGGGATCACTCGGTTTTAACGGCCGCCTCTAAATTGGCGTAGATAATCATTGTCTTCCGACATGATGATGCTGGTTTCGCCTTTGCCTTCGCCCTCTGCGAAGGTCGAATCATAACTCTGCATCGCGCGGTAAAAGTCGTAAAACTCAGCATCCTTGCCAAAGCTTTCGGCAAAAACACGTGCCGCTTCTGCGTCCGCTTCGGCGCGAATAACCCGCGCGTTGCGATTGCCTTGTGCGCGGATGGTCAGCGCCTCGCGCTCACGGTCAGTGCGCATCCGGCGGAAAGCGGATTCCAGCGGCGTGCCTTCGGGTAAATCGGTTCGCTTGACCCGCACATCGAGCACTTGCGCGCCATATTGCCGCGCCTCTCGGTCGAGATTGGCGGTGATGGTTTCCATCGCCTTTCCTCGTTCAGCGGTGAGCATAGCTTGAAACGTGCGGCGGCCCAATTCCTGACGCAGAACCGAATTGAGAATGGGCTCTAGCTGGCCGCGAACACCATCTGTTGTGCCAGCATTTTCAACCATCTTAACCGGATCAATAATGCGGAAGCGGGCATAGGCATCCACCTGGAGGCGCTGCTGATCATTGGAGAGAACTTGCTCGTTCTCCATCGTCAGATTGAGAACGCGCTTATCGACCATTTGCACGGTCTCAACGATTGGCAAACGCAGAACCATGCCAGCACCGGTTTCCCCAAAGTCTTGCCCCGGTTTGAAACGATTGATTGTCCGAACGGGTTCACCTGTGCGGATTACGACGCCCTGATGCGTCTCTGGCACCACTGTCACGCTCATCAAAAGCGCGACCAATGCGATAGCTGCTACGGTCAAAGGAACTTTGAAATTTTCCCAAAGATTGTCCATCTTACTGGCCTCCTTCTGATGCGGCAGGCGCTGCCTTAGCGCGTTTCTTCACTTCAGGAAGCGGCAGGTATGGTGTGACTCCATCGCCCTCGATAATGGTCTTATCGGTCTGGCTTAGGACACGCTCCATCGTTTCATAATAAAGCCGGCTGCGCGTCACCGTAGGGGCTTCGCGATACTCGGCATAGACCCGGTCAAACGCTTCTGCTTCACCTTCGGCGCGCTCAACCCGCTGGCGGGCAAAACCACGCGCCCGGTTAACCGCAGCATTGGCATCCTGTTCGGCCACAGAAACGTCCTTGAACGCCTCGTTTACCTCAGCAGGCGGTTCAGCCTTATTGATCTCAACACCTTGCACGGCCACGCCTGCGCGGTAGGCATCAAGCAATCCCTGCATGCGTTCGCGCACATCGTTCTGGATTGCAGCGCGCCCTTGACCTGAGAATGTCTCTTCCAAAGTCTTTTCAGCCATAGCTGCACGCATAGCTGCCTCGGCAACTTCGCGGATGGTGTTTTCCGGCTCTGCAAGCTGGAATTTAAAGTCCTTCAAATCCTTGATATTCCAGCGGATGAGATAGGACACATTCACAAGGTTTTGATCGCCTGTCAGGATCAGCTTTTCGGCATTGCCTTCAGGAATGGTTTCAATCCGGAAAGTGCTGACCGGTTCGACATCAACCGATGCAAAAGGATAGGGCACGGTCAGGTTAAAGCCCGGCTCAAGCGTGCTCCAATATTTTCCAAAAGTCGTCACAACGCCGCGTTCTTTCGCGCCGATGATATGGATCGAGCTCATTGCGAGCCAAATCAGTCCGCCCACAATCAAAATCACTGGCCACCAGCTTTTGCCGCCGGGTCGCTCTGGCATGCGGAAATTGGTTCCGCCACCGCCTCCGCGCCGGGGCCCTTCTGGACCGCGATTTTTGAAGATGTCTTCTATGTTCGCGCTGCGGCGCCCTTTATCGCCGCCGCTGCCCGGCAGCCACGGATTGCGCGGGCCGTCCCCGCCATTTGAACCCGCGCCTTTTGAACCGCTGCTGTCGCCGTCACCAGAGCCAGAATCTCCTCCTGAACCCCAGGGATTTTTCTTCCCGGCCATAGCCAGCGCGATCGATTTTCTGAAACCATCCAAAATGTGCATATCTCCCTTATAGGAAGCCTGCGGACGAAAAACAGGGGTGGCGTGCGCGAAATTCTTGTGGAAGGGCGTTTTTATGGAGCAAGAGCAACTTATTGCCGCCTTACCCGGCTCGATTGCGGGGCGCGTGAAATCCGCCAAAATGGTCGGAGAACGGGCTGTTGTGGTGCTCGAGGCATCCGGCCTCACTGCCAATCAGCGCACCGATATGGAAAGCGCGATCACCGATATTCTGGGCGCGCAAGAGGGCGTGGGCGAGGTCCGCGTCGCCATGATGGCTGACAAAGTCACGCGCCGGATTATCGCTGTGGGATCGGGAAAAGGGGGCGTGGGCAAAAGCACGCTGACCACCAATCTCGCCATCGCCTTGCAACGCCAAGGCCACAAGGTCGGGATTGTTGATGCCGATATCTACGGCCCTTCGCAGCCCAAATTGCTGGGGCTCGAAGGCAAAAAGCCAGAGGCAGCGGGCGAGAAATTGGTGCCCGTACCCAGCCGTTACGGCGTGCCGGTGCTTTCGATGGGTTTCCTCGTCAAACAAGCACAAGCGCTGGCATGGCGCGGGCCGATGGCGGGCAATGCTCTATTGCAACTCATCGATGCGGAATGGGGCGATGTGGAGCTGATACTGATTGATCTGCCGCCCGGCACCGGCGATGTGCAAATCTCAATGCTGTCCAAACACAAACCCGATGGCGCCGTGCTGGTCTCAACGCCGCAGGATATGGCGCTGATCGATGCGGCGCGCGCCGGGCAATTGTTTGAGCAAGGCGATGTGCCGATTATCGGGCTAGTGGAGAATATGGCCGGTTATGAATGCCCGCATTGCGGCAAGCATTCTGACCCCTTTGGCAATGGCGGCGTCGAAGCCGTGGCCAAGCGTATCGAGCTGCCATTTCTGGGCCGGATACCGCTGGCACTGCCGATACGCGAGGCCAGCGACGCTGGAGCGCCGCCCGCAGCTTGTGATGATGAAGTGGCTGCGCCTTTTGCCGCTGTGGCGCAAAAAGTGTCTAATTGGCTCAAGAATCCACCTTCGCAGAGCGCGGGATAGATCATGGGATTTACCCGCCGCGGCGTTCTAACCGGAGCAGCGATTGGCGGCGGCGTTGTGCTTGCATGGGCGCTGTTTCCGCGCACCTATCCCAATCCGCTGGAGCCGGGGCGCGACGAGCTGGCTTTTGACGCGTGGCTGAAAATCGGGCGCGACGGGGTCGTAACTGTCGCCGTGCCGCAATTGGAAATGGGACAAGGGGTCACGACGCTCTTGCCGCAGATCATCGCAGCAGAACTGGGCGCAGATTGGCGGCAAATGGCGGTCGAGCCAGCGCCTGTTAGCGGGGCCTATGCCAATGTCCCGCTCGCTGAAAAATGGGCACCGCTGTGGATCCCCTACGAACCTGAAATGGCCGAAGAAGCGGGGCCGTATCTGGCGGAGAGATACGCGCAAACGCAGCGTTTTTCAGCCACAGCCGATGGCACAACTTTGGCAGCTTTTGAGCGCAGCTGCCGGATCGCTGCGGCAAAGACGCGTGCGATGCTTGCCCAAGCAGCGGCGCGGGAATGGAATGTTGCGCCAGAGGAATGCTCCGCGGTCAAAGGCTTCATCGTGCATGAGGATAAGCGGCTGAGCTTTGGCGAGCTAGCCAGCGCGGCGGCGGAGGAAACCCCGCCCGACCCTTCGCCATTGCGGTCGCAGCCTTATGGTGAGCAGCCTGTCCCCGCAGAACAGCGCGAGGATGAAGGCGGCTCTGAAAGCCCGTATCAGCGGATCGATTTTCCTTCCAAAGTCGATGGCAGCTTTCTGTTTGCAGGCGATGTCCGCTTACCCGGCATGGTCTATGCCGCGATCCGCCACGGTCCGGTCGATGAAGCCGAGCTTGCCTCTTTCGATGCCTCCGCTGCAGACGGTATGCGCGGATTTATCACCGCAGTAGAGGGGAAGCGCTGGCTCGCTGCGACGGCCAGCAATTGGTGGGCAGCAGAGCGCGCGCTTGATGCGATGAAACCGCGTTTTAACGTGCAGCGGCAAATCAATAGCGAAATGATCGATAATGCGCTCGATAGCGCGCTACGCGATGGACAAGCCTACCGTATGGAAAAGCGCGGGCAAGGCTATGATACCGGCGGGAAGTCTAACATTGCTGCGCGCTACGACTTTGACCCGGCGGTGCATGCCTCCATCGAAACATCCACCGCAACCGCGCGGCTTGAGGATGGCAGGCTTGAGTTATGGATCGCGAGCCAAGCGCCAGAGGCTGCTCGCAGTGCCGCTGCCAAGGCGCTGGATCTCGCGCTTGATGATGTTGTCATTTACCCGATGCCAGCGGGCGGCAGTTTCGACCGGCGGTTGGAGCATGATCATGCGATCGAGGTTGCGATGCTGGCGCGCGAACTGTCGAAAGACGAACCGCGTCCGGTGCAGCTGATCTGGTCGCGCTGGCAGGAGCAATTGCGCACTCGCCCGCGCACGCCTGCCAGCGTCTTTATCGGCGCGCGAGTCAGCAGCTCTGATCAAGGGACGATCACCGGCATGCAAACGCGGATTGCCTGCCCGCCGACGAATCACGAATTTGGCCGGCGTTTGTTCGCCAACAAAACCAGCTGGGCGGCAATGGATGAGGTTGCCGGAAAGCGCGATGCGATGGCTTTAGAAGGCGCGATGCCGCCCTATGCAATCGGCGATGTCTCGGTCGATCATGTGCCAGCGACAATCGGCCTTCCAACGGGCAGGATGCGGGGCAATGCGCATAGCTATACCGCCTTTGCCACCGAATGTTTCATCGATGAGGCCGCCGCGCGGTATAACCGTGAACCGCTTTCCTACCGTATCTCGCTGCTGGGTTCCGATTTGCGCATGGTTGAATGCCTTCAGCGGGCGGCGCGTCTTGCCGGATGGGATGGCGGCGTGGAGCAAAGCGGGCAAGGGCTTGCCTGCCATAGGATTGGTTCGTGGGAAGGGGGCGGGCGCATTGCCTGTGTCGCTTTTGCGCAGGCTGGCGAAGGCGGCGTTCGGGTCGCGCGCCTGGTCGCCGCCGTTGATATTGGCCGGATCGTCAATCTGGACATCGCGCGCCAACAAATCGAAGGCGGTCTGATCTTTGGTCTCGCTCAAGCATTGGGCGCGAGTACGCGGTACGAAGACGGCCTGCCAACCGCGCAAAGCCTTGGCCAGCTGAACCTGCCAAAACTAGCCGGCAGCCCCAAGGTCGAGGTCGATTTTGTGATGAGCAACAAAGATCCGTTTGACCCAGGTGAACTGGGCGCGGTGGTCGCGCCGCCTGCGATTGCCAATGCACTGCATTCCGCCACGGGGTTGAGACTGCGCCGATTGCCCCTACTTTCTGGGGGACTATGACGGATATTTTATGACCTGGACTGCGCAAAACCTTTCCCAAGACCATACACCCGTCAAATCGGGAAAGATTGGCCTATTGGTCGTCAATCTGGGGACGCCGGACGCGCCCGATCCCGCGTCGGTCAAAACCTATCTGCGCGAATTCCTATCCGACAAGCGGGTGATCGAAATTCCGCAAATCATATGGCAGCCGATTCTGCGCGGATTGATCCTCAACACGCGGCCCAAGAAAAGCGCACAGGCGTACAGCAAGGTATGGCTTGAGGAAGGCTCCCCGCTGGCAGTCATAACGCGCCAGCAAGCCGAGGAATTGCAAGCGCGCTTGGGCGAAGACGTCATGGTGCGCTACGCCATGCGCTATGGCAAGCCGGCGATTGCTGATGAGATGGCGCAGCTTCGCAAGGCAGGGTGCGACCGCATTCTTCTTAGCCCCCTCTACCCGCAATATTGCGGCGCGACGACCGCGACAGTGGTCGACAAGGTTGCAGAGATTATGGGCGAAGAGCGGTGGCAAGCGAGCCTCAGGACGCTGCCGCCCTATTACGATGATCCGACCTATATTGATGCGCTGGCAAGCGATATTTCCGTGCAGCTGGATGCGCTTTCATTTAAGCCTGAAATGCTGCTTTTGAGCTTTCACGGGATGCCGCAAAGAACGCTAGAACTGGGCGATCCCTATCACTGCCATTGCCGCAAGACCGCGCGGTTGCTGGCTGAGAAACTCGCGCAGTCCAGTGCCTATTCAGACCTGCGGATAGAAACGAGCTTCCAGTCTCGCTTTGGCCGGGCGCAATGGCTCGAACCGGCAACCGAAGACACGCTGGAGCGCGAAGGCGCGAATGGGACGAAGCGGATTGCCATCGCCGCGCCCGGTTTTGCGGCCGATTGCGTCGAAACGTTGGAAGAGCTGGCAATCGAGGGCAAGGAGCAATTCGAGGAAGCGGGCGGTGAAGAATTGGCGGTGCTGTCCTGCCTCAACACATCGGATGCAGGCATGGACATGCTGGAGACGATCATGCGCCGCGAGCTCGGTGGGTGGATATAGCGATTCTGGATTTAAGGTTCCCAAAGACAACTTATATAACTATGTTGGGTCTGAGAACGCTTTGATAGGATCCCAGCCATGGCGACGCTTGCTGATAGCTCTACCGACAATGCAGCCCAAGTGGGCTCTCCTCCCAAGCATTGGTCTGACCGCATTGATCCACAAGCTTTGGCGCATATTCCCGGCGATGAAGGGTGGCCGCTGGTCGGCAGTACTTTCACCATGCTGGCTGATCCGCATGCCTTTACGCGCCGCATGGTCGCCCAATATGGCCCCGTATACAAAGTGCGTGCTTTTGGGGGATTTCAGGTCAATCTGATCGGTCCCGATGCACAGGAGTTGGTGCTGTTCAACCGCGACAAGATTTTCTCCAGCACCCAAGGCTGGGGCCCAGTGCTCGACCAATTGTTCCCGCGCGGGCTGATGCTGCTCGATTTCGATCATCACCGGATGGATCGTCGCGCGCTCTCGATTGCGTTCAAGCCCGAGCCGATGCGCCATTATTGCGGTGCTCTTAATGCGGGGATCGCACGCGAAGTGGCGACATGGGAAGGTTCAAAGCTCTTCAACCCAGCGGTCAAGCAGCTCACGCTCGATCTGGCGGCCGAGAGCTTTATCGGCATCCCGTGGGGGCCAGAGGCGGACAAAATCAACACCGCCTTTGTCGATATGGTGCAAGCTTCCGTCGCGCCAGTGCGCAGGCCGCTGCCCTTTACCAAGATGAAACGCGGTGTGGATGGACGCGCCTTTCTTGTCGATTATTTCACTGCTGAAACGCATCGCCGCCGCAAAGAAGGTGGCGGGCAAGATATGTTCAGCCAATTCGCCATGGCCACGCATGAGGATGGCTCGCTGCTGCCAGTCGATGAAGTCGTCGATCACATGAATTTCCTGATGATGGCGGCGCATGACACGATCACCTCTTCGGCGACGAGCTTTATGTATCTGCTCGCCAAACATCCGGAATGGCAGACGAAATTGCGCGATGAGATGATAGCCGTGACCGGCGGGCCGGATGGTGATGGGGAGCCGCGCGCTTTGTCATATGATGATTTGGGCAAGCTTGAGCTGCTCGAAATGGCGTTCAAGGAAACTCTGCGGCTCTATACGCCGGTTCCCTCTATGCCGCGCCGCGCGCTTAAGAGCTTTGAATATGGTGGCTATACTATTCCGGCGGGAACGCCCGTGTCGATTGGCACGCATTATGTTCATCATGATCCGCAATATTGGCCCGATCCCTATCGCTTTGATCCCATGCGCTTCACCGAGGATAAGGTGAAAGCGCGCCACAAATACGCCTGGACGCCCTTTGGTGGGGGCGCGCATATGTGTATCGGATTGCACTTCGCTTATATGCAGATCAAGCTGCTGATGAGCGAGATTTTGCAGCGTTATGAAGTGGTTGTGGAGCAGGGCTATGAGCCCGAGTGGCAGGCGTGGCCAATCCCTCAGCCCAAGGACGGGCTGAAGGTGGAGTTTAAGAGATTTTAATGAACTGGCATCGGTTCGCGAAGCGGGCCGCAAGGGCGACTGCCCGCCCGCAGGTGCCCCGCAGCGAAGCGTAGGGAACAGCACCGAGGACGCACGCGCGAAGGCGCGGGCGAAAAACAAGGGCGCTCTAAAAATCTATCGCGACCTCCTAGTTGCAGCCGTTGCTTGTCCAATAAGCTTCTTTGGCTCGTTTCGCTAGAAACCGGCCCGCTCCCGCCCGCCCCATGGCGGGAGCGCTAAAGCGCCCCCACCCGGGCGGTCGCTATGTTTTCAAATGCCTAGTCGTTCCTACTCATTGAGGGATGGCACGCAATTTGTGCAGGCACGTGTACCTATCTAAAAATCTATCGCGATGCCCTTGCTTTCCCAATCGCCATAGCGGGTGGGCGAGAGCTCGCGCGGTTCCTTATCATCGAGCACCTTCTCAGGCTTCGGCGGGGGATCATTGCTCCAATGCGCGGGTTTTTTGAAAGCCTCGGGCCGCTTTGTCGCTCGCTCAGTCATTCGGCGAACATGGGCGCACTGGCGCTCGGATGCAAGCGCGTATAGAGCGCACAATCGATGGCTCAACCTCCCGGACTTCCAGCTAGGCGCGCGGCGCTCAAAATGATCGATGCCGTTATGCGGCGCGGTGAAACGCTTGAGCAGGTCGAGCATCTTGCTTTGAAAGATGTGCGAAAACCGCATGACAAAGCGCTGGCCCGCGCGCTCGCATCGGAAAGCCTGCGCTGGCTGACCGATCTTGATGTGCTGATTGATAGCGCCACGAAAAAGCGGCTGCCCGATGATGCGAAACCGCGCGCGGTTCTGCGGCTGATGCTGGCGGGATGGCTGAGATTGGAAACGCCGCCGCATGCCGTTATCGCGACGGGGCTTCCGCTGCTCTCTGGCGGGCCGCGCAGGCTGGCGCATGGTGTATTCTCGACCCTCACCAAACGCGAGGTCACTCTGCCCGATGCACCGACCATGCCGCAGCGCGCGCGGGAGCGGTGGGGCGAGGAGCGCGGCGCTGCGATCGCTACGGGACTGGTTCAGCCACCGGAGTTGGATTTGCGGATCAAAGACCCGTCTCAGACGCAGCAATGGCAAGCGAAATTGGGCGGGATATCCTTCATGTCCGGTCATGTACGAATCCCGCGCGGCAATGCGGTTGAGACTCTGGAGGGGTTTCGCGAGGGTGCATGGTGGGTGCAGGATTTGGCGGCACAATTGCCCGCTGCGCTTTTGGGTGAAGGGGATGGGCGGCACGTGCTTGACCTGTGCGCTGCGCCGGGCGGTAAGACAATGCAATTGGCGAGCGCTGGATGGAAAGTGACCGCGCTCGATATGTCAAAGCGGCGGCTCGGATTGCTGAAAGACAATCTCAAACGCACCGGCCTTAGAGCATCGCCAGTGCGCGCTGATGCTTTGCAATGGGAGCCGAAGCATCAATTCGACGCGATCCTTCTCGATGCGCCCTGCACCGCGACGGGGACGTGCCGCCGGCACCCTGATGTTCTGCACCGGATTGGCGGGCGTCAGATCGAAGAAATGACCGCGCTGCAATCAGCTTTGATCGAGCGCGCAGCGGCTTGGCTGAAACCCAGCGGAGAGCTGGTCTACGCGGTCTGTTCACTCGAAGCAGAAGAGGGCGAAGAGCAAGCAGAGCGCGCCGCTGGGATATCGGAACTGGAACCCAGGCCAATAACCGCTGATGAACTGCCAGCAGGCCTCAAACCCACCCATCCAGGCTGGGTCAGAACGCATCCCGGCATGCTATTGGAGCGAGGCGGATTGGACGGATTTTTCATCGTCCGGTTTCGCAAAAAGAGCGCGTGATCTCGCCCCATCTCGCCCTATCTCTTGAGGTCTAGGGGTTATCTCGGCTTATCTCTGTAGGAGAATTACCCGGCCACTTTGGCTGCAAAACTCTTGCGCAATTTGGCCAGTTTGGGCGGGATCGTCGCAAGGCAATAGGGGTTGCGCTGGCCCTCGCCCTCCCAATACTCCTGATGGTAATCCTCTGCCGGATACCACGTTGCGGGACCTTCAATGGTGGTAACAGCTGTCCCTTCATTATCGGTGTTCCAGCGCGCAATCGCTGCTTGCGCCTCGGCATATTGCCCTTCGCCATCGACAAAGATCGCGCTGCGGTACTGAGTGCCGATATCATTGCCCTGACGGTTCAACTGGGTTGGGTCATGCGTACCGAGAAACACGTCGTAGATCTCTGGCAGAGTGATAACATCAGGGTCATAGGTGACGCGGATCGCCTCTGCATGACCGGTCGTGCCCGTGCAAATCGCTTTATAGGTGGGGTCAGGCGTATCGCCGCCAATATAGCCGCTTTCTACCCCGGTCACGCCGATCACATCGTTAAAGACCGCCTCTGTGCACCAGAAACATCCGCCCGCTAAGATCGCTTGATTGGCCTTGGTCATTTGTCGAAACTCCTTGTCTGTCCATCAAATAGGTATCCTGCTTCGACTTGTCATCGGGGCGTCATGGGTTATGTGCAGAGCATACGGGAGAATTGAAAAGGATGCTTACCTTATGAAACATGCAATTTACGCTCTCGCTGGCGCGGCGACGCTGGCTTTCTCTGCTCCTGCAATGGCTGATGACCATGGGGCCGATCCCGCGCTGGCCGCAGTGCTCGCCTCACCAGAGCGCGCCGCTGACCAACCACGCGACAAATATCGCCGCCCAGCCGAAACGCTGAAGTTCTTTGGCGTGAAGCCGAATATGACCGTGGTCGAATATGGCCCCGGCGGCGGATGGTACACCCGCGTGCTTGCGCCCTACATCATGCCGAGCGGCAAATATATTGCGATCAACGCCGATAGCGATGCGCGCACTTACAACAGCCGCGCACAAGAAGCACGCGCCAAAGGCTGGACTGAACGGTTCAAGTCCAGCGTTGCCGAAATGATGGGCGGCAAAGCAGACGATGTGCACGCTTTTGAAGTGGATGAAGTTCCGGAAGAGATGGAAGGCACCGCAGACCGCGTGGTGATCTTCCGCTCGATGCACGGCCTTAACATGCGCAACAATGCAGATGATGTGCTGAAAGCGGCGCGCAAATTGCTGAAAGATGATGGCATGGTTGGCGTGGTCCAGCACCGCGCGCCAAAAGGTGCGAGCTATGCAGATTACGGTGCTCGCCAGCGCGGATATATGCGCACACAGGACGTAGTGGCGCTCTTTGCCGCCAACGGTTTTGAGCTGGCCGCGCAAAGCGAAATTAATGCCAACCCCAAAGATACCGCGGATTACGAGGGCGGCGTTTGGACGCTGCCCCCCATGCTCAGCTTTGGCCGCCAATCAGCAGAAGAGCAGGCTAAGCACCGTGCAATTGGCGAAAGCGACCGGATGACGCTTTTGTTCAAGAAGGCCGACTGACGCGGATTACGGAGAGCGGTTGATGCGAGCTATCACACTGGCCGCTCTCCAATTGCCTTTGGGCAATAAAGATGAGGCGGTGAATATCGCCGCAGTAAGCGAATTGGTGGAGCAAGCCGCTGCGCGCGGGGGCGAGATTATCCTGCCGCCCGAATTGTTTAGCGGCCCCTATTTCTGCCGCGAAGAGGATGAGGCGAATTTCGCGCTCGCTCGCCCGACCGCTGAGCACCCTTCCGTCATCGCAATGCGCAAGCTGGCAGCCAAGCTTAAGGTCGCTATCCCCACCAGCTTCTTTGAGCGCGACGGGCATCACTATTACAATACGGTTGCGATGATCGGGCCGGATGGCGAGATCATGGGAACCTATCGCAAGAGCCACATTCCCGATGGGCCGGGTTATGAGGAAAAGTTCTACTTCCGCCCCGGTAATGATGGCTTCAAAGTCTGGGACGTGATGGGCACGCGCATTGGCGTGGGGATTTGCTGGGATCAATGGTATCCCGAAGCTGCCCGGGCGATGGCGCTGATGGGCGCAGAAGTGCTGCTCTATCCCACCGCTATCGGATCTGAGCCGTATGATGACGAACTCGACACGCGGCCCATGTGGCAGCGCGCTATGCAGGGCCATGCAGTGTCAAACTGTATGCCCGTGGCTGCGGCGAATAGGACCGGCAGCGAGGGAGATCAGAGCTTTTACGGACACTCCTTCATCACCAATGAATGGGGCGACAAAGTCGTCGAGTTTGGCGCTGAGGAGGAAGGCGTGCTCGTTGCCAGCATAGACTTGGACGAAGCGGCCAAGCACCGCGCAGGAATGGGCTTCTTCCGCGACCGCCGGCCTCAGCTTTACACGCGATTGACCGAGGACATTTGAGCGCGCTCTATCTCATCGGGCTCGGCTCCAATATGCGCCATCCGCGCTATGGTTCGCCGCGCGCAGTGCTTGATGCGGCGGTTGCGAGGTTGGAGGAATGCGATTTGCAGGTTCTGGCGTTTTCGCCTGTTATCCGCAGCTGCCCGCTCGGGCCGTCCCAGCGCGAGTTTGCCAATGCTGCGGTAGTGGTTGAAAGCGATCTTGAACCTGAGACATTGCTCGCCCTTCTTCAAGGGGTAGAGGCTCAGTTCGGGCGGAACCGCATTGGCCAGCCTTGGCGCGCACGGGTTCTCGATCTCGATATTCTGCTGTGGAACGGCGGCATCTTTGCCAGCAAGCGGCTCTCCATTCCCCATCCTCAAATGGCGCTGCGCGGCTTTGTTCTTAGTCCAGCCGCTGTGATAGCGGGCGATTGGCGCGATCCGGTAAGCGGGCGGACGCTGGCACAGCTTCTTTCCAGACTGGGGCGCCCAAAAGAAAAGGGCCCGACCAAACGGCCGGACCCCTTCATCGCTTAGAAGACCAATTCTTAGCTAGTGATTGCTTATGCAGCTGCGTTTGCTTTGCGGCGACGCCAGCCGAGGCCGAGCGCTGCAAGGGCCAGACCGAACAGGCCGAGCATGCCAGGTGCAGGAACTTCAGTTTCGCTGTAACCGGTGATTTTGCGGACATAGTCGCCGCCTACCACTGGATCGCCCCAAAGCGCCCAAAGGTTCCATTTCGAACCATTGTGCTTGGTTTTCAGCTTCTCAGGGTGACTAGGGTTGCTTTGCAGGCCAACGGTTTGACCGTTGATGATGCGGGTACCATCGATCGACGTCAAAGTGGTCATGAAACTTGGGTTCGCGCCGCCTTCGAAATTCGCGAAATCATCGCTGGTGAAGGTCGCGTTAATGTCATCACCAACCCACGAACCAGTGCCTGTATCACTGTCGATTGTCAGGACATCACCGTCATTAAAGGTGTATTCAAAAATAGTTGCCGATGCAGGCGCAGCAGCAGCCATTGATGCCGCAGCAAGACCGATAGCAGCGGTTTTGAAAAACTTAGCCATTACAATTCCCCTTAGCGTATTGGGCGCCACCCCTCATTAAAAACGTGCCGAGCTGTCCCGGCGGTGGTAAACACAGCGATGCAAACGGTGTGCCACACTTGATAAAGCCGAGGATTCCTGCGGTTCCTTAAGGTTAACGTGCATTTGGTTAAGAAGTCGTTTGTAAAGCAATCCGACGTTTATTTGTAAACCCGTGTTACTTTACCGCATTTTTAAGAACCGTACTTTATGACGCGCTGCATGACTATTCGTTCAAACCTGCTCCGGTGCGCCGCTGCTTGCGCTCTTGTCACAACTCCTTTGCTCGTATCATGCGATAGCGAGCCGTCTGATCCGATGGAGGCTGCGCGCGCCTCGTTTGAATCGGGTAAGGCGCGTATTGCTCTGGCTCAGGCGAGCAAAGCGATTGAGGCCAATCCGCAAAGCGCAGAGGCCCGCATGCTGGCCGCTGAGATTGCGATGGCGCTGGGCAATCCCGACCGTGCGATTACCGAGCTAAAGCTAGTCGCCCCCGATGCACCTGAGGCAGCCGAAGCGAACCTAAAGCTTGCCGCTGCCCATCTTGCGAACGGCAATTTCCGCATGACTAAGCAGCTGCTCGATGGTGCGCCACTGGACAGCGCGCTCGCCTATTTCGTGAACGCCAGCCTGTCGATGGCAGAGGGCGATAATGCATCCGCGTTCGGCTTCGTTGCCGACGGCTTAGAGAACTTTCCAGAGGACGAACTGCTGGTCACGTTAGATGCGAAGCGCCTGTTTATGAGCGCGCAGCCCGCAGCGGCAGCGGAACGGCTTGCACCGGTTCTATCGGTTTCTCCTGCTGTTCCAGAGGCGCATATGCTGGCCGGGCAAATGCTGCTGAACAAACGAGAGCCCGTGCGCGCTCAAGAGCATTTCGAAAAAGTACTAACCGTGCGCCCGGCACAGCAAACAGCGATGCTCGCTATGGCGGCCATTGCGCGTGATCGCGGCAATGAAACAGAGGCCGCGCGTTGGATCAAAGAAACCAGTAAATACAGCGCACCGCAGCCGCTAGGCCTGCTGTTTGCCGCACAAATGGCCTATGACGGCGGTGATATGGACAGGGCGAATGAACTGCTGGAATCCTTCCCGCCTGAACTGTCCCGCTTGCCCCAATATCAGCGCCTGGCCGGCTTTATTGCAGCTGCACGCGGGCAGCGCCAAGTCGCTATTAACGCATTGCTACGCTATACCGAAGAGACTGATGGCGACGTGCTTGCGCGCCGTTTGCTTGCCGAAAACCTTGCCGCGCAAGAAAAGTATGACGAAGCGTGGGATGCGATTAGCCCTGTTGTTGGGCATCCCCAAGCCGATGGCGCAACATTGATCCTCGGCCTGCGCCTTGCAGAGCAAACCGGCAAAGGCAACAACGAAGCGATCCGTGCCGCTCTTGCCCAGCGGGACAAATCTCCATCTCTGGCAAAACCCATGCTTGAGGCTGGCAAAGCTATTCGCGCGGGCGACTGGGCCAAGGCTGATGCAATCTATACTCCTCTTGCAGATGGTAAGGGTGCCAAGGATCCTGTTCTGTTGAACAATGCTGCAGCGGTGAAATCGAAACTCGGCAAGCATGAAGCGGCTGTGGCATTCGCGCGCCGCGCTCTGGCCCTTGCGCCAAGCAGTCCTGAGATAATGGACACGCTGGGGTGGGCCATTTGGCAAAGCGGCGAATCGCCAGCAGAAGCCCGCGCGATGCTAGCCAAGGCGCGCAGTGCCGCGCCAAGGAACCGCGAGATTGCTAATCACTACGCCATTGCGCATGCGCAAAGCTAAGTTTTTTTAGTCCAATCACGCTGAGATGCACGCATTGGCTTGACCCCGGCGCGCGCTCTGCCTAGGGGAGCGCTCCAGTCGGCAATTACCAACATCACCGACGACCCCATGGGGGCCCTTAGCTCAGTTGGTAGAGCAACTGACTTTTAATCAGTAGGTCGCTGGTTCGAACCCAGCAGG
>CAZAIG010000041.1:0-2710 GCA_964485135.1 uncultured Porphyrobacter sp.
GTCATTCCGGCGTAGGCCGGAATCTAAGGCGGCTAGGCACAGCGCTTAAAGGCCCGGGATCCCAGCCTTCTCTGGGATGACAGGGTGAGGCAGAGGCTTCCCCATTAACAAACCCACTCGTCACCCTGAACTTGTTTCAGGGTCCATCACAAGCTAGGCGCTAATTCCCTCGTGCACGCCACGGATGCGAAGACGCATTCAGCAAGACGAATTTGAGAGCGATCCATGCAAATCCCCCCCGAACGCCTTCAACAGATCGCGCAGCGCTTTGCTGAGTTAGAGGCGCGCATGGCATCCGGCACATTGGAGGGCGCCGAATTCGTCGCTGCATCGCGCGATTATGCTGAGCTGGAACCTGTCGCGAAAATCGCTGCCGAAGTCGCCTCCGCGCGCGAAGAAATCGCTGGACTAGAGGAAATGCTCGCCGATCCTGAAATGAAGGCGATGGCGGAAGAAGAACTGCGCGACATACGCGACACCTTGCCCGCAAAAGAGCGCCAACTTGCCATCGCCATGCTGCCCCGCGACAGCGCTGATCAGCGCCCCGCCATGCTCGAAATCAGAGCCGGCACAGGCGGCGATGAAGCGGGGCTTTTCGCGGGCGATTTGTTCCGCATGTATGAACGTTTTGCGGCGGAAAACGGCTGGAAAGTCGAACCCGTCTCTATGAGCGCAAGCGAGGTCGGCGGCTTTAAAGAAATCATCGCCAACGTGCGCGGACAGGGAGTCTTTGCGAAGTTCAAATTTGAAAGCGGGGTCCACCGCGTTCAGCGCGTACCTGTGACCGAAAGCGGGGGACGCATCCACACCTCTGCGGCCACTGTTGCGGTGCTGCCTGAACCCGATGAAGTCGATGTCCAGATCGATAATAATGATTTGAAAATAGACACTTACCGAGCCTCTGGCGCTGGCGGCCAGCACGTCAACACCACCGATAGCGCGGTGCGGATCACGCATGAGCCAACGGGGCTTGTTGTCACCTGTCAGGATGGGCGCAGCCAGCACAAGAACAAAGAAAAAGCGATGCAGGTTTTGCGGGTGCGGCTTTACGAAAAAATGCGCGATGAAGCGCAAGGCGCAGAGGCGGAGGCGCGCAAAGCCATGGTCGGCAGCGGCGACCGGTCCGAACGCATCCGCACCTATAATTTCCCGCAAGGGCGCGTCACCGATCACCGGATCGGTCTGACCCTGCATAAGCTTGATGAAATTATCCAAGGCAGCGGTCTGGGCGAATTGGTCGATGCGCTGATTTCTGAAGACGAAGCGAAGCGGCTGGCGGCGCTTTCTGAGTGAGCGTTTCGGAAGCCTTGCGCTCAGCGGCAAAGCGGCTTTCTTACACCTCAGATACAGCGCGGCTCGATGCCGAATTGCTGATGGCGCATGCGCTGGATGTCAATCGTTCGGACATGCTTTTGCGGCAGATGAACGCAGACGAACCGGAGCAATTTCAAAGGCTTATTAAGCGTCGGGCGGCGCATGAGCCGGTCGCCTATATCATCGGCTATGCTGAGTTTTACGGACGCCGCTTTGATGTTGGGCCGGGCGTTTTGATCCCGCGCAGCGATAGCGAAGTGCTCATTGATACAGCACTGGAGATCGCGCCAGAAAGCCCCCGCGTGCTGGATATGGGCACAGGGTCAGGAGCGCTGCTTCTCACCTTTTTGGCAGAGCGGCCAGAGGCGATGGGTGTTGGGATAGATGTCTCGCAAACAGCCATTCAAGCTGTTGAAAAAAATGCTCTTTCACCCGGTCTTTCGGCGCGTGCGCATCTTCTTAACAGGAGCTGGAATACTCCTGGCTGGGCAGATGACCTGAAGCCATTCGACCTCATCCTTTGCAACCCGCCCTATGTCGAAGATGATGCCGATCTGGAGCCAGATGTGCGGTCTTTTGAACCCGCAGACGCTCTGTTTGCCGGAGCGGATGGCATGGATGATTACCGCAATATATTTGCGCAATTAGGAAATATTCTGAAAGCAGATGGCGCCGCTATCTTTGAGATCGGGCATAGACAAGGCGAGATGATCGGGGACCTCGCCCGCAAACATGGCTTTACCGCCGAATTGCGCCAAGACCTAGGCGGAAGGGATCGCTGCTGCATCTTGCGTTTCGGCGGCTGAGTTCAAGGTATGGGAAAAGGGCTTGGCAAATGCCGAGCGGGCGGTTATTCCTTGGAACAGTTCTTTGATCAGGATGTCCCGATCGCTAGAACAACGCTCCGCAAATTCGCATCTTTGGCAGGCGCAACCTGCTGGCTTTTGCGGATAAATATGCGCTCTTGCGGAACCCTATTTTCACAAGCGCGCTAATGGATGAGGAAGAACTCTCCCTTGAATAATAACCGCAATAATAATCGTCGCCGTGGCCGGGGAAACCGCAATTCAGGCGGTGGAAATAATAACAACTCGCTCAACCGGATTGACAGCCGCGCGCGCGGCAATGCGCCGCAATTGCTTGATAAATATAAGAAACTTGCGCAGGACGCTCAACATCATGGCGACCGAGTTCAGGCCGAGTATCACCTGCAATTTGCGGATCACTATTTCCGAGTGATCGCCGATAACAAAGCCCGTCAGGAAGAGGCGCGGGCCAAGCGTAATGAAGAGCGCGAGGCCAATGGTGAGGATACCTCGGACGATGAGGGCGAAGAGCGTCGGGGCGGCAGAGGGCGCGGCCGGAATGATCGCGGTAGAGGCCGCAAAGATGACAG
>CAZAIG010000041.1:2810-5986 GCA_964485135.1 uncultured Porphyrobacter sp.
CGCTGACATATGGCGCGATTTTTGCTGCGCTGTGGATCATCACCGAATGGCTGCGCGGCTGGGTCTTTACCGGATACCCATGGCCGCCGCTGGGTCTTGCCCTGCTGGGCGGATGGGAAGCGCCGGGCTTCGCCAGTTTGCTGCCTTGGATAGGCACTTATGCTTTGTCGGGATTGGTTGTTCTGCTGGCGGCTTGGTTGGCAAGAACAATTAGCGCGGGAACGGGTTGGTGGCGGCTAGCGGAAATTGTTCCCTTGGCCATTTTTGCCAGCATGGTCATGCATTGGTCCGAGGCCGGCGATCTTGAAGAAGGCGCCATGCGCTACACCCTTGTCCAGCCCAATATCCCGCAGGAAGAGCGCGATCGTGGGGACAAATTCGAAGAGCATTTTGCGCGGCTTGCAAGGCACACTGCGGACGAAAGCAATCCCAAACGCATGGTGTTCTGGCCCGAATCCGCCGTGCCTGATTATCTGCGCGATGGCTATCCGCAGCGTTATTATAATCAGATGACAGCAGGCGCTGATCCTAAGCTAGCGCGCGAGAGGATTGGCCGCGTTATTGGCGAAAATTCCATGCTCCTTTTCGGCGTGACCGATCTGGAGATTGGTGAGAAAATGGGGCGCCGTACCGCTGTTGGTGCGTATAATACTGTCACCACCATGGATGCGGCAGGCACTTTGGGAGAGCGCTATTCCAAGGCGCATCTGGTTCCTTATGGCGAATATCTGGCGCTGCGCTGGCTACTAGAACCGCTTGGCGCGACCCGGCTGGTGGCGGGCAGTATCGACTTTGTACCAGGCCCGGGTCCGCGCACTTTGACGGTTGAGGGATATGGCGAAACCTATGGCCGGGCCGGCATTCAAATCTGCTACGAAATTGTCTTCTCCGGCCAAACTGTCGACCGCGACAACCGGCCCGATTACATCTTTAACCCCAGTAACGACGGTTGGTTCGGGGGATGGGGTCCGCCGCAACATTTGGGCCAGGCCCGCATGAGGGCGATCGAGGAAGGGCTGCCCGTGCTGCGCTCAACCACCGATGGGATCAGCGCGGTTATCGATGCCAATGGCATGGTGCGCGATCATATCGAAAGCGGCGTGGATGGGTCGGTGTCCGGCTTCATTCCTCCCGCCAAAGCGCCGACGCTGTTCGCGAAATTGGGCAATGCCTTGCCGCTGCTGTGGGCCGGATTTCTTTTGATTGCAGCGCTGCTCGTTCAATTGCTTGCAACGCGCACACGCTCCGTCTAAGGACACTTTAACACATAAAGAACTCCTTATATCCATCAGAAAGTGCTGTGCATGCGTAACGAATATCTCTTCACCTCTGAAAGCGTTTCTGAAGGTCATCCCGACAAAGTTTCTGACCAAATCTCCGATGCGATCGTCGATCTGTTTCTGTCGAAAGATCCAGAAGCGCGAGTCGCATGCGAAACGTTGACCACGACGCAGCGCGTTGTTTTGGCGGGTGAGATTCGCTGCAAGGGCGTGTTTGAAAATGGCGAATGGGCACCTGGCGCTTTGGATGAAATCGAATCGGTAGTGCGCGCTACGGTCAAAGAGATCGGCTATGAGCAGGATGGTTTCCACTGGGAAACGCTAAGCTTTGAAAACCACTTGCACGGGCAATCTGCTGAGATTGCCCAAGGCGTGGATGAAGGCGGCAACAAGGATGAGGAAGCCGGCGAAGGGGCAGGCGACCAAGGCATCATGTTTGGCTATGCGACCGACGAAACGCCCGATCTGATGCCCGCAACACTGGATTTCAGCCATAAGATTCTGGAGCGGCTTGCTGCCGATCGCCACTCTGGCAAAGCGCCTTTCCTAGAGCCTGACAGCAAGAGCCAAGTGACCTTGCGCTATGAAAACGGTGTGCCGGTGGCCTGCACCGCTGTGGTTGTCTCTAGCCAGCATGCCAAAGGCTATCACGAGGGCGAAAAAGAAGCCGAACTCAAAGCCTATGTGAAAGCAGCGGTGGCCGATATTCTCCCCGACGGGTTCTTGTCGGACGATACAGCCTGGCACATTAACCCGACCGGCGCGTTTGAAATAGGCGGGCCAGATGGCGATGCTGGGCTGACGGGCCGCAAGATTATCGTCGATACTTATGGCGGAGCGAGCCCCCATGGCGGCGGCGCGTTTAGCGGTAAAGATCCGACCAAGGTTGATCGTTCAGCAGCGTATATCACGCGCTATTTGGCGAAGAATATTGTCGCGGCCGGTCTTGCGAAACGCTGCACCATCCAGCTCGCTTATGCGATTGGCGTGCCCGAGCCTCTATCACTCTATGTCGATACGCATGGCACCGGCACCGTTGGTGATGACGTGTTGGAGCGAGCAATTGAAAGCATCCAGGCATTGCGCGGATTAACCCCGCGCGGCATCCGCAAGCATCTGGGCCTCAATAAGCCGATCTACCGCAAGAGTGCAGCTTACGGGCACTTTGGCCGGACGGCAGACGGCGACTTCTTCCCATGGGAGAAGACCGATCTGGTCGATGCTTTGAAAGCGGCCGTGGGCTAACTAGCCTGATTCATCGATTGGCGGCAGCTCGGCTTCGGGATCGGCGTTTGCTTCGGTCTCAGAGCTGCTATCGCTAATCGGCTCTTCGCTCTCTGCCTTCGCTTCATCGGCCTCTGCTTCTGGCTCCTCAGGAGCCGTCCGCATCGAAAGCCCCGTCGGCAGTAAGAACCAGCCATTGCCGATCAGCGGTTCGAGGCGCACAGCGCTGTCCGGGCGCAGCAGATATTGGTACAGCTCATCAAAATCCGCGCGGTCATCGCCTGCGATAGCGATCAGGCAATGCTCGGCACCAAATTCGCTGCGCCGGGTTTGTTTGCGGTCATCGGGATAGCGGAACAGGACAAGTGCATCCTCGCCCGCCACGTCAAGTCCGCTTGCTTGCAAGGCTTTGCGAATACCGCCAGCATCGGCTGCGGTGAGTGCGCTCATCCAGCCTATAGTGACACCTGCTTCTCTTAGGCGGGACAAATGCCCATAGGCGTCACCATCATAGGTTGGCGCGATGACCGTCGGATCGAAAACGCCGTTCTTATCATCCAGATCGATCAGCACGGCTGGCGGGCGGCTTTTGATTGTGCTGGAGCGCGCAGTGCCGCAATTGGTGCGCTGCGGCTCTAGACTGCTGGGATCGGCCAGCAAGGCAGACTGGCT
>CAZAIG010000041.1:6086-16750 GCA_964485135.1 uncultured Porphyrobacter sp.
TCAGCGACTTGCTCTGCGATCTCATCCATTGCTTGTTCGGCCAATGAACGCGTGCCTGCTTCCTCTTGGACCACAAGGTCTTCGGTTAAAGGCTCATCCTCAAGAGCATTCACTGTGTCATCGCTACCGTTCTGGCTGAGCACTGTTTCCTGCGCCAAAGCGGTGCCTGCGACAATCGGCACAACCGCCGCGACGCAGCCTTGCAATCCGGCCGCCATGATCAGCGCGGCGCATGCGCGCATCCCAATCGGGCGTCTATCCAAGGGGTGCTCGGTCATAATCGCTGCTTCTAAACTGGCGAGACGGACCTGTCATGTAGAGTGTCGATGAAGCGCCAAACCAGACTATCAGGCGCGATGCATGCTGCATTGCAACCAACTCGATTGTCCTCGCTTGCATATTTTCGATCATTTAACACTCTGAAATAACGTGAAAATAGCATAAGTTGCATTTAGCGCAACAAAATGTGACCTTTTCGCACTTGCGAAAAGCGCTGCAATGCAACATATGCGTGTCTTGCCTTATTAGGCATCCTCTCCCAAACTTTATAGCCCGGTCTTTATGGCCGGGCTTTTTTCTGCCTGACCTATTTTCAGCCCGTAGGTATAGCTGCCTGCCCGTAGTCTTTTGCGCCAAGGCGATTTGCAAGTCGGGCTGTGTCTCCCTAGCTAGGGACAGCGCGGCTCTACCGCGCGATAACAAGTCAAGAAACGGGTGCCCATGGCCAAAGACGATAAACCAACCGATGACACAAATGTACGGCTGCAAGTGGCGGCCGCGCGGCAAGAGGAATCGGGTCAAGGTATCGCCCGCATGCCGCGCTCCGCCTTTCAAGAGCTTGGCATTACCGAGGGTGACGTGGTCGAGATTAAGGGCAAGCGCGTGACCGCTGCGATTGCCATGTCCGCTTATGAAGAGGACGCTGCTTTGGATGTTGTGCGGCTGGATGGATTGCAGCGCGGCAATGCTGAAGTTGGCTCCGGCGAGCATGTCGATATTTCTGCCGCGGAATCGCGCCCGGCGACGCGGGTCGTCTTTGCGCCTGCTCAGCGCGAAATGCGTTTGCAAGGGCCTACAGAGGCATTGAAGCGCAACTTCTTCAAAAAGCCCATTCTGGCAGGTGATCTGGTTGCCACATCGGGCCGCCAACCCATGCAGAACGTGCCCGATGATGTGCGCCGTATGCTCCCCAGTGCCGCCTATGCGCTTACTGAAATCCGGCTTTCCGTCGCGGCCACCACCCCCAAAGGTATCGTCCATATTGACGAGAACACCGAGGTTGAGCTGCGCGCCGAATTCGAAGAGCCGCGTGATGCGCGCGCGTCTGTCAATTACGACGATGTCGGCGGGATGGATGACACCATTCAAGCCTTGCGAGAAATGGTTGAGCTGCCCCTGCGCTATCCAGAATTGTTCACCCGGCTTGGCGTCGATCCGCCCAAGGGCGTTCTGCTCCATGGCCCTCCCGGCACGGGTAAAACCCGACTAGCGCAGGCCGTTGCAAACGAAAGCGATGCGGAGTTTTTCACCATCAATGGTCCAGAGATCATGGGCTCGGGCTATGGTGAAAGCGAAAAGCGCCTGCGCGAAGTGTTTGAAGCGGCCACAAAGTCAGCGCCCGCAATCATCTTTATCGACGAAATCGATTCCATTGCTCCCAAACGGGACAAAGTCCCAGGCGAAGCAGAAAAGCGCCTCGTAGCGCAAATGCTGACCCTGATGGATGGTATGGATTCAAGCGCCAATCTGGTCGTGATCGCCGCCACCAATCGTCCGGATGCCATTGATGAGGCTTTGCGACGTCCGGGCCGGTTTGACCGCGAGATTGTCGTCGGTGTTCCCGATGAACGCGGCCGGCGCGAAATTTTGTCAATCCACACGCGAGGCATGCCTTTGGAGGTAAAGGTCGATCTGGCCGAGCTGGCGCGAATTACCCACGGCTTTGTCGGCGCGGATCTGGCGGCGCTAACGCGCGAAGCTGCGATTGATGCAGTGCGGCAGATCATGCCCGAGCTTGATCTCGACAAGCGCACAATCCCGCCAGAGGTTCTGGAAAAGCTATGCGTCAGCCGCGAGGATTTCCTCTCTGCGCTCAAACGCATTCAGCCAAGTGCTATGCGCGAAGTTATGGTGCAAATGCCGCGCACCCGCTGGGCCGATATTGGCGGCGTGGATGATGCGATCGAGAAACTGCAAGAGGGTATCGAGCTGCCGCTCAAAAACCCCGATGCATTCCGCCGTTTGGGTATCCGTCCGGCCAAGGGCTTCTTGCTCTATGGCCCGCCGGGAACCGGCAAAACCTTGCTCGCTAAAGCGGTCGCGAAAGAGGCTGAGGCCAATTTCATCTCGATGAAAAGCTCAGACCTTTTGTCCAAATGGTACGGCGAAAGCGAGCAACAAATCGCCAAGATGTTCCAGCGCGCGCGTGCCGTTGCGCCCTGCGTGATCTTTATTGATGAGATTGATAGCCTCGTTCCTGCGCGGGGTTCAGGGCAGGGCGAACCGCAAGTCACTGGCCGCGTCGTCAACACGATCCTTGCCGAAATGGATGGGCTCGAAGAACTGCAATCGGTCATCGTGATTGGCGCAACCAACCGGCCCACTTTGGTTGATCCTGCGCTGCTGCGCCCGGGCCGATTTGATGAACTTGTTTATGTTGGCACGCCCGATGCTAAGGGGCGCGAACATATTTTGGGTATCCACACAAAGGGGATGCCGCTGGCGAAGGATGTCGATCTGGCTGCGGTGGCGAAGAAGACCGCGCGCTTTACCGGCGCCGATTTAGAAGATGTTGTGCGCCGCGCTGGCCTCAACGCTTTGCGCCGAGTGGGCGGCAAGGTTCAGGAGGTCGCAGCGGCTGATTTTACCGAGGCTCTTAAAGATTCGCGCGCTACTGTGACTGGCAAGATGGAAGCAGAGTATAAGAAGATGCGCGGCGAGCTGAAAAAGCGTGCGGTTCAGGCGAACCCGATCGGTTTTGTCCATGATGGCATGGTCGAGCCGACTAATGAGAAGAAGCATGATTGAGCGATTTTGATTGGATAGAGCCTTAGCCACCCGCGCCCTCCACCCTTCCACCCGGATCTTACTCCGACGTGATAATCCGGGTGGAAGGGTGGAGGGCGCGGGTGGCTACGGTTAAACCGATTAAGCCTCACCCGCTTTCGGATGCCCGCCGGGCACTTCCAGCCGGTGACGGATCAGCGCATCGGGCATGTTCACGCGCAGCCAGTCGAGCATATGCTCGCGCACATCACAGCGCAATTGCCACAGATCGCCAATCGTCTTCGAGCTCATGGAGAGGCGCAATTCCACGCTCTCGGGATAGCTCTCCGTCATCAGCAATTGCACCGCGCGCCCATCATGCAGCTCGTGATTGTTGGTGTATCTTTCAAATTCAGCGCGGATCGGCGCCACTTCGGTCGCTGGATCAAGATGCAGGAAAACGGGGCCAGACAATTGCTCGCTGCGGCGTGACCAGTTTTCAAAGCTATCATGCAAAAAGCGGTCGGTCGGCACGATGATGAGGCGCTCATCCCACACCCGCACGGTGACAAAGCTCATGCGGATTTCTTCAACGCGGCCGGTATGGCCATCGACCACCACCAGATCGCCAATCCGCATCGGCTCGGTCAGCGCGACCTGAAGCCCGGCAATAATGGATTTGAGCGCAGGCTGAGCCGCTGCGCCCACTGCCAGAGCGGCGAGACCAGCAGAGGCCAGCATGGTCGTGCCGATCGCCTGCACCGATGGAATCGAAAACAGCATCAAGCCGACGGTGATGGTCAATATCGCTATGGTCGCCATCCGCGAGAGAACCGACAGCCGGGTCTTGCTGCTGCGCATGGCAACTGGATCATCGGCGGCGCCCAGCCGCAATTCCATAACGGCGGTCAGCGCCTTGACCAGATTATACGCAATCCAGCCCAGCAAAGCGGGGCGCAGGAATTGCGCGAGCGGCTCCCAAAAGCGGGCCAGCTCAGCATTGGCCTGAGCCGCAATGGTCGCACCGATGGCGAGGAAGCTCCATTTGATCGGCTTGCGGATCCGATCAAGGATCAAATCATCGGTTTCATTTTTCGAGCTGCGCACCAGCTTGCCAACAGCAGCATAGGTGAGCCGATACAGCAAGTAAGCGCCAACGAGGCCAAGCGTCAGCGCAATGACCGATTGGAAGACAATGCTCCAATCAATTACCCATTCCTGCGGCGCAAAAAGTTCTCTCATTGCTTGGTTCAATGCGCCGCATCCCAGCTTGTTCCCGTGCCAATCTCCACCGCGAGCGGCACATCGATGGTCACAGCGGGCAGCGCTGCCTCGCTCATCACCGTCTCAATGACGCTAGAGGCCGCTTCCACATCGCCTTCAGGCAATTCAAACACCAATTCATCATGCACTTGCAGCAGCATGCGCACATGGGGCAGTCCTGCTTCACTTAGAGCGGGCAGCATCCGCGCCATCGCCCGCTTGATAATATCGGCGCTCGTACCCTGAATGGGCGCGTTGATCGCGGCGCGCTCAGACCCTTGGCGCTCCATGCCATTTTTCGAATTGATCCGCGGGAACCATGTCTTGCGGCCAAACAAAGTCTCGGAATAGCCGCGCTCGCGTACGCTCTCCAGCGTTTCGGCAATATAGCGCTGGATGCCGGGGAACCGATCGAAATAGGTGTCGATCATCGTTTGCGCTTCCTCGGCTTCCACTTCCAGACGGCCTGCCAGGCCCCAACGCGAAATGCCATAGAGGATCGCGAAATTGATCGTCTTGGCCTGAGCGCGCGTGTCGCGGGTCACTTCGCCAAACATCTCGGTTGCTGTGCGCGCGTGAATATCCTCACCTTCTGCGAAGGCCTCTTTGAGGGTAGCGACATCGGCCATATGCGCCGCCAGCCGAAGCTCAATTTGCGAATAGTCAGCCGCCAGCAAGACATTGCCATCTTCGGGCACAAAGGCTTCGCGGATTTGCCGCCCGATAGCGGTGCGGATCGGAATATTCTGCAAATTGGGATCGGTGGAGGACAGCCGCCCGGTTTGCGCGCCCGCTAACATATAGGAGGTATGCACGCGGCCCGTATTGGGGTTGATCGCGGCTTGCAAAGCATCGGTATAGGTCGATTTCAGCTTGGCGAGTTGCCGCCATTCGAGCACCTTCTTGGCAATCGGCTCGCCTTCGCCCGACAATCGCTCTAGCACAGATTGATCGGTTGAATACTGGCCGCTCTTGCCCTTCTTACCGCCCTTGTTGTCGCGCTTATCAAACAGGATCTCGCCCAATTGTTTGGGGCTGCCGATGGCGAATTCTTCGCCAGCTTCCGCGTGCACTTCGCTTTCGAGGCGAGCCGTTTCATTGGCGAATTCGGTGGAGAGGCCAGCGAGCCGCGCACGGTCAACCTTGATCCCTTCGCGCTCCATCCCAGCGACTACGCGGACCAGTGGCCGGTCGGTGCGCTCATAGATTTTCGTGCCGCCTTCTTCCGACAAGCGCGGCTTCAGATGCGCGTGGAGCCGCCAGGTCACATCAGCATCTTCGGCAGCATATTCGGTCGCGCGGGCCAAATCGACTTCGCCAAAAGGAATGGCCTTCTTGCCTGTGCCGCAGACTTCTTTGAACGAGAGGCATGTGTGGCCAAGATGGCGTTCGGCCAGCTCGTCCATTCCATGTCCGCCGCCCATGCCTTCGCCGCGCCCCGCATCGAGCGCGAAGCTCATCACCATCGTGTCTTCAATTGGCGCCATGGAGATGCCGCAGCGCTCCAATACATTGATATCATATTTGATATTCTGCCCGATTTTGAGGACGCTTTGATCCTCCAGCATCGGCTTGAGAGCGGCGATGGCATCGTCGAAATTGATTTGCTCTGGCTTTTCAGCGAGCAAATCCGTGCCGCCATGCGCAAGCGGAATGTAGCACGCATCATTGGGGCCAAGCGCAAGCGAAACACCGACCAGATCGGCCTGCATCGCATCGAGCGAGCTTGTCTCTGTATCAACGGCGACAGCACGCGCAGCGGTGGCTCTGGCGACCCAATCCTGCAAGCGGTCAAGCGTTTGCACCGTTTCATAGGTGCTGCGATCGAGCGTTGGCATTTCGGGCAAAGGTTGGCGATTGCCTTCTGCGTCCCCGCCCGTTTCTGACGCCGTTTCGCGTTTGGCGGGGTTGAGATTGGTCGCGCGCTCGGGGCTTCCCGCGCCTGCACCCAATCGTTTCAGCAGCGAATTGAACCCATGCTTCTGCAAGAAACCGGCAAGCGGATCGGGCGGAATGCTGCCCAGCTTCAATTCGTCGAGCGGTTGGGGAAGGGCCGCATCCTCTTTCAACGCGACAAGAACACGCGACAGTTCAGCCTCCGCGCGCCCTTCTAACAAGCGCTCTTTCAGTTTCGACTTTTTCATCTCCGGCGCAAAATCGAGCGCGGCGGTCAGCGAGCCATGCTCGGCGATCAGCTTGCTCGCTGTCTTGGGGCCGATGCCGTAAATGCCCGGAACATTGTCGACGCTGTCGCCCATCAGCGCGAGAACATCGCCAACCAGATCCGGCGTGACGCCGAATTTCTCCTGCACCTCGTCCAGATAGATGCGCTGGTTTTTCATCGTATCGAGCATGTCGATACGCGCAGGCCCATTGGCTCCGTCTTTTTCGCCAACAAGCTGCATCAAATCCTTGTCAGAGGATACGATGGTGACATTCCATCCCTTGTCCTGCGCGGCGCGGGCATAGGAGGCGATCAGATCATCTGCTTCCAGCCCCATCTCCTCAATACATGGCAGGCTGAACGCTTTGGTTGCATCGCGGATTAGCGGGAATTGCGGCACAAGATCTTCGGGCGGGGGCGGACGATTGGCCTTATATTCGGGATAGATATCGTTGCGGAATGACTTACCCGAAGCATCAAGAATGACCGCCAGATGCGTTGGTTCGGCCGCGCCGTCCAAATCCTCGGCCAACTTCCACAGCATGGTGGTGTAGCCATAGACCGCGCCAACCGGCGTGCCTTCGGGATTGGTGAGCGGGGGAAGCCGGTGATAGGCTCTGAAAATATAAGCCGATCCGTCGACGAGATAGAGATGCTGCTTTTCCGACATATGGCGGGTCTAGCAGGGCGAGCGCACACACGTAAGATGGGCGGAGGCGCTTTTCCATCAGACTGAAACGAGGCAGGTGCGCATTTCCAAATGTGGCGGTCTTCGGCGCAAATAGGGCGAAAAAGACATGAAATAAGGCAAAATGTGGCAAAAAGACTTGCGCTGCCACAAAGCTGCCATTATTTAGATTGGAGAAGGAGGGAGAACCTCTTCTTTTGGCGAGGGTCGCAATGGGTCTCGTCTCATAAAACTCGCTGATCAAGGAATTTATTATGCGTAAGATCGTATTTGCAGCAGCAGTCGCTACTTCGGCTCTCGGCCTCGCAGCTTGCGGTGAAACCGCTGACGCTGTTGGTGAAGTTGCTGAAGGCGTAGAAGCAGACGCTACTTCAGTTGTTGAAGGTGCTGGCGACGCTGTTGAAGGCGCTGCAGACGCAACCGGCGAAGCTGTTGACGGTGCTGCCGAAGCTACTGGCGAAGCCGCTGAAGCAACCATGGAAGCTGCAGAAGACACCATGGAAGCTGCTGAAGAAACTATGGAAGCCGCTGCTGAGTAATTCAGTAGGCCTTCATTAGGTTTTTTGAAGAGGGGCGGTGCCATAATGGCGCCGCCCTTTTTCGTGCGCGCGCCCTTTTCGTGAACGCTTTGAATGGAGCGAGGTATCTGAAATGCGGGTGTTTGACGCTTCGATCAATTTGCGCACTATTGCATCTGTGCCTCGCCCGCATGGGGCTCAGACAGTTGCCAACCAGTTCTGATTGCAGCGCCTATTGCGGCGCCATCAAGTAATTAGCCGCCAGATTGTTCAGCGTTAGTCCAGACGCGTCCACCACCCCGGCGTGCTTCTTGACTAAAGCCATCGTAAAGCGCGCGAGTGATTTGGGCTATCCGGCCATCGCGGCTGCTTCTGGCTCGCAGTTTCAAAGAGCGGTTGCCATTTTCCGCCTTCATAGATGGGCTTTGGCCCGTGACATAGATCGCCGCTGCGACCACCCTTCCATCGTCCAGTCGGAAGAAGCCAATATCGCTGGCTGTGCGCGAGAGCGTACCGGTTTTATGCGCCAGATTGGCGCGCAGGGGCAAAGCGGCTCTCATCCGTTTTTTGCCTGTTGTGGTCGCGGTCATGGCGGAGAGAATCACATTATTGCTGCGCCGGGAAAGCCATCGGCCATTGTAGATGCCTGCCAAAAACCGCCCCATCGCACGCGGCGTTGCCGAATCGCGCGGATCGATCCAAGCTGCCGGGTCATATTCACCATCATCGCGCACCAATGTCGCAATATCGCGAGACAACTCAAAATCGCGAATGCCAGCTGTGTTGCGCATCCAGCGATTAACCGCCTCCGGTCCGCCAACAACGCGCAGCAGAGCGTCGGTGCAGCTGTTGCAGCTCTTGCTGATCATCAGGTCGATCAACTTTTGTCCGGAAACATAGCGGTTCGACACCTGATTGGCCCGCTGGTTCGAAAACCGTTTCGACTTAATGCGAGTCAGCAGCGGATATTCGCTGGTCAAGCTCCAGCGTCCCTGATCAACGCCAGCAAGAAATACTGCGGCTACAGCGACCTTGCTGGTCGAAGCCATGGGAAAGCGTTGATCCGCAAGCACGGAGACTTCACGGCCAGTGGAAAGGTCAATCGCGTAAACACCGATACGGCCCTGATCGCCATCGGCAAGCTGGGCAACGACACGCTCAAAACCACCTTGATACTCTGCGGCAAATGTTTGCGGAGCGCGTTGCTGCGTTCCAAAGGCGGAATCGAAATCCGCTTCCAAATTGTTCTGCGCTGAGGCCGGCGCACTGACCGCTAGGATTGATGCGGCAGCAGCCAAAGCGAAACGGGGGGCGAACAATTTGAAATTTTTGAGCATTTGGACGGTATATACCAATCAATATTTGCGCAGCGTTAATGAAAGGCTGGGTTTGAATCGGGCCAGACTGCGGGGCAAGCAAATTGTGCGTATGGTCGACCAAATGTGCTTAGGACACGGTAGATTCCGCCATTTCGGCGCAATTAGGGGCGTATCCTAAGCACAATCTACGCATTTTCGGGAAATATTCCGTCTAAATCGGAGGAGGTTGGCCGGCGCGCGAGCCCCGAAAGAACGACAATTAGCCGGCTACTCTGCGTCCGGTAACCTGAGCGTTTTTTTGCTTTTCGGATCAAAGGCAATGCCTTCACGATATTCCAATATCTCGGGCACTGCGCCCAAACGATTGGCAAAGATGCGGCGCGTATCAACCCATGGGCCAATGGCGCGATATTGAGCGGGCTGGCTGGTCAGAGCAACCAATTGTTCAGGCATAATATCTTCCGCAGATACGGGCCGAATTGTTGCTGCAAACAGACCAAAATCCATACGGGCGACACGGCCCAGATCGGCTTCTTCGGCCAATTCTGGATAGGGGGAGGGTTCCCACGCTGGCGTTACCAATGACGTGCCTAAATCAGTGATTGTGCCCGCCTTTGCGGGAAACCCGATCGTTCCCATGCAATGGCATTGCGACAATATGCCATTATAGCCGATCCCATAGACGATGTAGTCGCCCGGCGGCGCCTCTGCCAAAACCACCCGCATATCCTTGGCGGGGCGAGAGTAGTGTTTGGTCGGGCGCAATTCGTACAGATTGCTTGCTCCCTCCCATTCAAAGACAAAGGCCTCGAACGGCACGCCGCGTTTCTTGCGATCATATTCGGCGCGCTTGGCTGTTTGGTAATCCGCAAGCTCTTGCTCGGTCGGTACACGCAAAACGAAAATTGAACTTTTCATTTTTGGTGCTCTAATGAGCAAATAGGCTTTATCGGCCTTAAGCGTAACGGAGGCTTCTTTGCGGATTTGGGAAAAGCCTGCCTCCGCTTTCTTAGCCGCAGCATTTGGCGCGATAGCGAGGGCGCAAATCGCCATCAAAGCGGCGCTGACTATGCGGCGGATCATGGGTTTGCCTCCGGGGTTGGCGGCACGGGACCTGATGCAATCACTGCTGCAACAGGAACCCAGTCATCACGCTTTTCAAACAATTCTTGCCATTGGTCTTTGCCGGCCCTGTAGCGGGTGTAGCCGCGCGGCGTCATGCAGCGGATCATGATGGTTTGGCGAACTGAACGGTTCAGCGGGCCGTCAATGATGGAGGCCATAACCGCGCCAACCATCCCATATTGGCCGCCATCATAATTCACGATATTGCCTTTGTCGTCTTCACCCCAAGGCACAAAGTCGCCAGCAGAGCGGTGCTGTGTTCGGGCAGAGTGCCGCGCGCAGGCTGACAAATCACGCCGAGCGGCTTCGAATGAAATGCCGGGTTTGTGAAACACAACATATTTGCGTTCATCGCCCAATTCTTTGGCATCAGCGGTCAAGTCGGGAAGGTCTGGCTTTGCGTCTTGCGCCGAGCCGCTTGTGGCGGCTGCGCAAAGGCATATCGCGGCGAATGCTGTTCTCATGATTGCGTGACCCATTGTTTGTTTGGCGAACAGGCTATCATAGGGAAACGCAAAGAAAAACCCGGCGAAAGGGAATACCTCGCGCCGGGCTGTTTCTTGTGGCGTTTAAGCGTCGGATGGGACTGATTAGAAGCCCAT
>CAZAIG010000042.1:0-6539 GCA_964485135.1 uncultured Porphyrobacter sp.
GCGCCCAGCAATTTCATGCGGAAGACATTGGGCGATTGCCGCTTCACGTCCTCTGCGCCCATATAGATCACGCAGGGCAGGCCAAAGCGCGCGCACACGGTCGCGGTCGCCACGCCATGCTGACCCGCACCTGTTTCGGCTATGATGCGCGTCTTGCCCATGCGGATCGCGAGCAGGATTTGCCCGATGCAATTGTTGATCTTGTGCGCGCCGGTGTGGTTGAGCTCATCGCGTTTGAACCAGACCTCCGCGCCTTTTCCTGTCCCAGCGTCCTTCCGCAATTCCTCGGTTAGCCTTTCGGCGAAATAGAGCGGGGAGGGGCGGCCCACATAATGCTCAAGCAGATCGTCAAACTGCGCTTGAAACGCCGGATCGCTTTGAGCCGCGCGATATTCCTTCTCCAGATCAAGGATCAGCGGCATTAGCGTTTCAGCGACATAGCGTCCGCCAAAATCGCCAAAATGCCCGCGATCATCTGGTTGGTTCATAAAGGAGTTTGGGCCAGAAAATTTGGGGGTGTCGTTCATTGGGCGTCCCTAAGCTGAAAGAGCCGCCTTACAGAAGGCGCGGATCAAGTCCACATCCTTCACGCCTGGCTCGCTTTCAACGCCAGAAGACGTATCGACCAATTCAGCGCCAGTCGCGCGGATCGCTTCGTCAACATTCTCAGGGGTCAGACCCCCTGCGAGCGCCCATGGCACGCGGTGCTGATGGCCTTGCAAAAGCTCCCAGCGAAATGTCTCGCCATTGCCGCCGGGCAAAGCCTTGGCCGGAGCGTCAAACAATAAGCGGTCCACCTTGCCGACATATTTGGCTGAGCGTTCCAAAGTGCCGGCATCTTTGAGGCCCATCGCTTTCCACACTTCGACGCCGCCCTTTTCTCGCAGCAATCCCGCCCATTCGGGCGTCTCGCGCCCATGCAATTGCACGATGTCGGGCCGCACCGCTTCCAGCGCCTTGCCGGTAGGCAGAACATCAAGATTGCTGGTCAAAAGCACTACCTTGGCTTGCTCGCCAATATGCTTGCGCAAGGCCGCGGCCTGCTCGATTGTGACATGACGCGGGCTTGGCTCGAAATGAACGAGGCCAATATGCGTCGCGCCAGCGTCAATCGCTGCAGAAATTGTTTCAGGCGTTGAGAGGCCGCAAATCTTTATCATTCGATTGGAATTCATGCGATAGGCTCTAAACAGGGTAAGCACGGCTGGAAACAGGAAATGCTTGCCGATACGGATGTTTTGACTAGTTTCTTTGCGATCGAACAAATGAGGAAAGATTGATGAAGTTTGGCGCCTTGTGGACTTTGCTAGCGGCTCTGTTTTTGGCGGGATGCAACCCATCTGCCGTGTTGGACAACAGCGAGGGCGAAATTGCTCGCTATCACGAACATTGGAACAAGGGCGGCATTGAGCCGATCTGGAAGGAAGCGGATGACGAGTTTCGCGCCAATGTGGCAGAAGCAGATTACACCCGCCTGATGGGCGATTTCCAAGAGATTTTCGGGCCTATGCAAAGCACCGAAAGGGAAAGCTTCAACATCAACACGCACAATGGTGTGACCACCATTGCTGTTGTAATGAGAACCCAGTTCGCCAATGGCGTGGGCAAAGAGAATTTCGAATTTGTCGAGCGCGGCGATCAGACCAAGCTTAAATCCTATCACGTCGATAGCGAATTGCTTGCCGGGTATGATTTTTCGGGCGGTAAGAACGCTGAGCAGTCTGAACCTGCCGCTGCTGCCGAGTAAAACTATCGGGGAGCAAGCTCGAACAATACGTTTACCGTCGCAGTAATCGCCTGCTCACCCGCAGCAATTGGCACATCGGCAGAGGCTGCTTCCATCCGCGCGAAACTGGCGCGCGGACGTATGGAGAAAGAGGCGGTGTCGTCGATCTTCATAATTCGTTGCACTCGCATGCCTGCTGCTCCTGCGTAAAGGTCAGCTTTGCGGCGGGCTTCGCGAATGGCTTCGACCCGGGCTTGATCCATTTCGGCATCGCTATTGGCAAGTCCGAATGTCGGCCCGTTCACGCGGTTCGCACCGGCGCTAACCAATTGATCGATCACTTGACCCAATTTATCCAAGTCGCGGTAGGTCACTCGAACCGAATTATTGGCGTTATATCCGGTGATGCGCGGGGTTTGGTTTGTATCGGGATTGCCGCGGTTAAACCGCTGGTATTGCGGCTGAAGATTGACGCTGCTGGTTTGCATATCCTTATCCGCAACACCCAAACGGCGAAGCGCGGCAAAAACGCTCTGCATTGTGCGCGAATTGCTTTGGAGCGCGGCAGAGGCGGTTGTCCCGGTACTGGAAACGGCAACGTCAAAAAAGGCCACGTCGGGCGCTGTGTTGACTTCACCTGTGCCGCCAACGGACAAGACTGCGTTGCCGTTTGAGACAACACTAAGCGCTTCGTCATGCGCGGTAGCGGGAGTTGAGGAGAAGGCGATTGCAGAAACGGCTGTGAGCGCAGCTAGCGAGGTTTTTGTAAGAGTTTTCATAGTGCTTCCTCTATTCTCGCTCAAATGAACGGCAGCTTAGGGCTATAAAGTTGCCTCAATCGCGCGGGCGGCCGCTGCGGGATCAGGTGCCTTTGAAATCGGCCTGCCGATAACCAACACGCTTGCGCCATCATCGCGCGCTTGGCGCGGGGTTACGACCCGCTTTTGATCGCCAGCAGATGCGCCTGCGGGCCGCAATCCGGGAACGACGAAAAAGCCGTTTTTCCATTGCTTGTGAACCTTGCCGACCTCTTGGCCAGAGCACACAATCCCGTCGAGACCTGCGCTATTGGCAAGATCGGCGAGCCGCATCACCTGATCCTCTGCCGATCCGGTTACCCCTGTGCGCTCCAGATCGCGTCTATCCATGCTGGTGAGCGTGGTTACTGCAACCACTTTGCAACCATCGGCCGCCGCCGCCTTCGCATCTTCCATCATCGCGCGTCCGCCAGAGGCGTGAACGGTGACGATTTTAGGCTCAAGCACGTGGACCGCCTGCATTGCGCCGGCAACGGTGTTCGGGATGTCGTGAAATTTCAGATCGAGGAAGATCGGAAGGTCCATATGCGCGATTTCGTGCACCCCGTGCGCGCCATGCGCGCAGAAAAACTCAAGACCCAGTTTCACCCCGCCAATGTGGTCTTTCACTTTGGAAAGCAGCGTCTTTCCCGCCTCAAGCGATGGGACATCTAGGGCGAGATAGACCGGATTGCTCATGATGATTTGCTGTCAGCAGGCGTGAGCGTATCGTCTTTAGCTGAGGATTGGCTCGCGTCGGTTCCACCTCCGGGATTGTGCCGCGAAAGAGCTGCAGAGCGTGCAGCGTTCTCTAGCGCAGAAATCCGCCGACTCAGCCGCCATTTGGTCCCGCGATGCAGCAGCCAAACGGGTAGCATACCCAGCAGGAATGACACGATCACAACCGCAGGCAAGCGCGTGTCCCACACCAGATTCTGCCAGATGTGGACGGTCGCGCGCTCATCCCAATTGGCATAAGAGAAAACAAGGACGCCCAGCAATATTGCAACCCAGATCAATGTGCGCAGGACTTGCATAAATCTCTATCCCTCCAGAATGAGCCAGAGGAGCCTAGACCTTTTGCCCCTCGATTCCAACCGTGCAGCGCTCAACCGAAGACCCGGGCAAAGATCGTGTCGACATGTTTAAAATGGTATTCCAGATCGAACTTCTCTTCGATCTCTGCCTCTGACAAGGCAGCGGTGACTTCCTCATCTGCTTTTAGCAGGTCGAGCAAAGACAGATTACCGTCTGCCTCCCACACTTTCATCGCATTGCGCTGCACCAGGCGGTAAGCATTGTCGCGCGTCACGCCTGCTTGCGTCAGCGCCAGCATCACGCGCTGTGAGTGGATCAGCCCGCCCATACGGTCCATGTTCTTTTGCATGCGTTCTGGATAGATCAGCAGCTTATCGATTACGCCGGTCAAGCGGCCCAATGCAAAGTCCAAGGTGATCGTAGCATCAGGACCGATAAAGCGCTCGACCGAACTGTGCGAAATATCCCGCTCATGCCACAAAGCGACATTCTCCAAAGCGGGTAGGGCATAGCTTCGAATCATGCGCGCTTGTCCGGTCAGATTTTCGGTCAGTATCGGATTGCGTTTATGCGGCATGGCGCTGGAGCCTTTCTGGCCCGGTGCGAAATATTCCTCTGCTTCCAAAACTTCGGTGCGCTGCAAATGGCGCACTTCGACGGCCAGCCGTTCGATTGAGCTGGCGATCACGGCCAGAACGCTGAAATACATCGCATGGCGGTCGCGCGGGATCACTTGAGTTGAGATTGGCTCGATCTCAAGGCCGAGTTTCTCCGCGACATATTCCTCTACCGCTGGGTCAATATTGGCGAAGGTGCCCACCGCGCCAGAAATGGCGCAGGTTGCGATTTCTTTGCGAGCAGCGACCAAGCGCGCTTTGCAGCGGTCAAATTCGGCGTAGGCTTGGGCAAGCTTTAGCCCGAATGTCACTGGCTCGCCGTGAATGCCGTGGCTGCGTCCGATAGTAGGGGTGAACTTGTGCTCCTCTGCACGCTTCTTAATCGCTGCAAGCAGCGCGTCCAAATCCGCCAGTAGCAAATCGCTCGCGCGGGTCAGCTGCACTGCCAAAGTTGTATCAAGCACGTCAGAGCTGGTCATGCCCTGATGCATAAAGCGCGCCTCTGGCCCCACTTGTTCCGCCACCCAATCGAGAAAAGCAATCACGTCATGTTTCAGCACCGCTTCTTTCGCGTCAATCGCAGGGACATCAATCACTGGATTGGTCGCCCACCAATCCCACAGCGCTTTCGGTCCGCTTTCAGGAACTACGCCCAGCTCGGCCAGCTTTTGCGTCGCATGTGCCTCTATTAGGAACCAGATTTCAAACTTGGTCGCCGGTTCCCAAATGGCAGTCATATCGGGGCGGGCGTAGCGGGGGACCATGGGTAACTCCATTTTGTGGTGCTGCTAAGCTGCGCGGGTAAGCGCAAGTCGCCCTGTATTACAACGACGGTGCATTACAAGGGCACCGGCTCGGCAGATTGGCTGTTTTGGAGGAAAACTAGAATTAACCCGCCTTTTTGGCCATCAATGTTGGCGCCAGTAGCCGTTCCAAAATGGCTTGACCCCCTAACAATGTTTGACACGCGGCATGCCGGTGTTAGCGTCCATCTCGTGTTTAAACAGGGCATCAATTGATGAAAATTTCAGCGGCGAGTATTTGCATTTCTGCGGCGGTTTTGGCGGTTTCGACCGCCGCCTATGCAGGAGATGAGCCGCTTTATGCACCAGCGCCCGAATGGGCTGAGCCGACGACAATCAACGCGGAAACGCGCGAAAACTCTTCACCCATTGTCCTGCTCGGTCAGCAGGCGCGGATCGAAAAGGGCCGACTGTGGACCTATTCGGAATTTGTGGTGGCGCTCGATTCGCCAGAGGCACTCAATCGCTTCGGTACTTTGCAGGCACAATGGCTGCCCGATAAAGGCGATTTGATCATCCATGAGGCTGTTTTGCTGCGCGATGGCAAGGAAGTCAGCCTGATCGAAGGGGATCAGAAATTTGAAGTTCTGCGGCGCGAGCGGCGTTTGGAATCGCGCATGCTCGACGGTCAGCTGACAGCGACGATGCCCGTGGCAGGTGCGCAGATCGGCGATCTGGTGCGCCTGACATACTCGGTGACTTTGTCGGATCAGGCGATGGGCGATGATGTGCAATGGCAAGCGGGCATCTTTACCAAGCCGTTTCCGCTGGGTGATGGCTACATTAGCGTGTCTTGGCCCAAGGACATGCCGGTGTCGACCGGAACCGTCGGCAATCCCGATATCGATCCGCCTGAACTCAATGGCGACCACATGGAGTGGAAGGTTTTCATGCCTCTGCCAGAGCAGGATGACAAACCGCGCAATGCACCGCTGCGCTATCTGTTACCGCCCGCGATGCAGGTCACGACCTATACGGATTGGCAAGCCGTTTCGCGGTCAATGGCGCCGCATTACGATGTCACTGGCACGATCCCTGCGGGTAGTGAACTGGCGAAAGAGGTCGCCCGGATAAAGGCGTCTAGCAGCAATCCGCGCGATCAATTGGCCGCCAGCCTTGAAATGGTTCAAGAGCAGGTTAGCTACCTGCTCAATGGCCTCAACGGCGGGAACTACCTGCCGCAAATGCCCGCTGATACCTGGGAAAAACGCTATGGCGATTGCAAGGCAAAGTCGGTCTTGCTCCATGCTATTCTTCAGCAGCTTGGCATCACTTCAGAAGTGGTTCTGGTCAGGACGCGCGCGGGCGATGCTTTGCCTGAGCTTGCACCCATGCCAGGCAATTTCGACCATATGATCGTACGCGCCGAAGTGGACGGCGAGACGTTTTGGCTCGATGGAACAGGGACCGGTCAGCGCGCCGATACGATGACGAAGGTTCCGCGTTTCTTCTACGCTTTGCCGGTTCGCCAAGCGGGCGCTGATCTGATGGCGATGAAAGAGCGTCCGCTTACCGTTCCGGATCGTTGGGTTAAGCTGTCGATTGATAGCCGGGCAGG
>CAZAIG010000042.1:6639-10325 GCA_964485135.1 uncultured Porphyrobacter sp.
CCGTAAAGGGCCGCTTGAATGTCGATGAAATCATCGGCGGTGTAGAAATTAAATCTGATGGCACGCTTGCCGGAAATCGCTTCACCCTTTCGCAATCGACACGGTCTTTGCAAGCAGAGTTGCCCGCCGATCAGATCACCGATGCAAAGCGGGCAATTACGAGGTTGAAGCGCGCTTTGCCTAAGATCCAGAGCGGACGCGAATTTCGCCGTGAATGGGATTATCTGGGTAAGAATGCGAAGGCTCTTGCTCCCATTAAAGCCGCATTTGACAAAATTGTGGCGGGCGCAAAGGATGACGATGAATTGGCCGGCGCGTTGAAAGACCGTGCCGAATTCCGCAAAGAGACTTATGACTTCCTCGGCGCTTTGGCCGATGTGAATGCGGCTATCGACCTTAAACGCAGCACAAGCCTGCTTTGGTCACGCGCAGAGTTGCTGCGTTCAACTGGCGATTTGGCGGGTTCATTGGCCGACTATGAAGAGATTGAATCGCTGGAACCCAATGGCCGTTCCTATGATAAGCAAGTCGAGCTGCTGGCATTGCTTGGGCGCAAGGAAGATGCATTGGCCTTGGCCGAAGATTTCCGCGGGCTTGGGAAGAATGAAATGCAAGAAGACATTGTCATGGCATCGGCCATGGGCTGGGCAGGCAATGGCGCAGAGGGGCTTCAAGTGCTTGAAGATCGCCGTGCAGTTCGCCCCGGTGACGGACGATTGCTCAACGCGATTTGCTGGCACGCAGGCACTTGGGACATTGTCACCGATGCTGAAGTTGCAACCTGTGTAGAGGCGGTCGAGCACGCGCAATATTCCGCTGGTGCGCTCGATAGCCGGGCGCTCGTTTACTACCGTATGGGTGAGCTCGACAAAGCCAAGGCCGATCTCGACGCAGCGCTTTTGCTGGACCCGGGTCTTGCCGCATCACGCTTGCTGCGCGGTTTCGTTCGCAAGGCGCAAGGCGACAAAAAGGGCAAGGACGATATTGAGCTAGCGCTGCGGATCGATCCTGCTCTGAAAGATACATATGAAGCGTGGGGCTTTAAACTCTAGCATTGCTAGATGATCCCTCTGGCCCGAAACGAAACGTGACCTTCGCGTCCGATAATCACATGGTCATGAACGACAACGCCCAATAGGCGGCCTGCCTCCGCAATGCGTTTGGTGATCTGAATATCCGCGCTACTTGGCTCTGGATTGCCGCTGGGATGATTGTGAACAAGGATAAGCGCGGCTGCGCCCACATCCATTGCCCGGCGGATCACTTCGCGGGGGTGGATCGAAGCCTCATCAATTGAGCCATCGCCGACGTGATGATCGTCAATCAACCGATTGCGCGTATCAAGATACAGCACGCGCACCCGCTCAACATTGAGATGCGCCATATCAATTTTGAGATAGTCGAGCAGCGATTGCCAACTCGACAGCACCGGCCTGTCAGTGAGTTCTGATCGTGCCATGCGCCGGGCGGCCACAGCCACGCTTTTCAGCGCTGCTGCGCTATATTCGCCAATGCCAGCTATTTGCTGTAGGGAGTCGTGTTCTGTGTTTAAGACATTGGATAGAGAACCGAAATGAGCAATCAGCGCTTTCGCTAAAGGCTTGGTATCGCCCTTCTTGATTGAGGCGAACAGCAGATATTCAAGAATTTCGTAGTCAGCCAGCGCCTCTGGCCCGCCGTTGAGCAGCCGCTTGCGCAGGCGCGACCTGTGACCAATGCCATAGTGTGCATTGGCCGGTGTGGACGGCAATTGGGTGTCCTTGCCTCTAAAGATAGCTGGCATTGTGTCTTTGGCCCTGTTTCATTTCCGAGCGATACCCCCGCAGTTTTTGCTTTCTCGCATTGCGTTTCAAAGGCGAACAGCGCAAACCAACCACCATATGGCAAACGCCGGCTCACCTAAAGAGTTCCAAGAAAATGGAACCAACGAAGAAGTATTAGATCGCGATGTTGATGAAAACATCGCAGCAAAGCTCCCGTGGACTGCCAAAAAACGTTGGCAGTTATCAATAATACTCTGTTTTTTGATTGCTATAGTATTAGGAATTACTTGGGTAAATCGCAAGGAAATCGCTGACGATTTTATTGTTCAAGAGTTAAAATCCCTTAATCTTGAGGCTTCTTACGACATTGCCGAAGTCGGCCCTGAACGCCAAACTTTGCGCAATGTGGTGATCGGCGATCCGGCGCGGCCTGATCTCACCATCGCAGAAGTCAGCGTCGCGATTAGCTTTCCTGATTTTGTCCCCTCTATTGGCCGGATTACCCTGGTCAAGCCGCGCCTTTACGGCAGCTATCGCGAAGGCACGCTGAGTTTTGGTGAGCTTGATCCGCTGATCTTTACCGAAAGCGATGAACCCTTCGCCTTGCCCGAATATGACATTGCGGTGACCGATGGGCGGGCGCTGCTGAAAAGCGATTTTGGCGATATGGGCTTTAAGTTGGATGGCGAGGGGGTGATTAGCGACGGTTTTGCCGGTGTGATTGCCATCAATGCTCCAGCACTGGCCGCAAATGGCTGCACCGCGGGCAAAGCGACGCTTTATGGCGATATCGCGATTAGTGCCGGATCGCCTTCTTTCGAAGGGCCAGTGCGAGCCGGACGCGTCAGCTGTCCTAGCCAAGGGCTAGCGATGAAGGATTTCAACGCGCAGACGCAGGCTGTGCTGCCCGCTGATTTGTCGCAAGTGGACGGTAAAGCGGTGTTGGCGGTAGCGGGATTGAGCGCGGCAGGCACGGATATTACCGAGCTTGCAGGTAGCGTTGCTGGTTCTTGGGGCGAAGATAAGCAGGGCGGCATTGCTGGGGCGGCGGCGCCAGGGGCGCTCACCAATATCACCTATGACATCACGGCCGCTAAGGTTGGTGGGGCGCAATTCAGCCTTACCAATGCCGCTGCGACCGGCGGCGTGCGGGTGCGCGGCGCGATGGAGCGGGCAGAGGCCGATGTTGAGCTTACTGGTGCAAATTTGCGCGCTGGAGAGGATGCAGTCGCTGCGCTTGCTGGCATTGAAGAACAGTCGGCCGGAACGCTCGCTGCACCTTTGATCGCGAAATTGCGGCGCGGTCTAGCGGCGTTGGGCAGACAAAACCGCCTTTCAGCGAGCCTTATTGCTAAACAAACCGGCGATGTTCTGACGGCGGTAATCCCAGAGGCGCGGTTGACTAATGGCGCAGGCGAAAGCGCTCTCGCCCTCAGCAAGGTACAATATCGCAGCAGCGCTTCGCTTGGCTCTCAGCTTTCGGGCAATTTCGTGACCAATGGGCGCGATTTGCCGCAGCTTTCCGGTCGGATGGAGCAACGCGCAGACGGGGCTCTTGCGCTCAACATGCGGATGCAGGATTTCAACGAAGGCGATGCCCGTCTTGGACTGCCTGAAATGGAAATTGTGCAGAGCGCGGGTGGGAATGTGCGCTTTGCGGGCCTTGCGCAGGCAAATGGCGATCTGCCGGGTGGTTTTGTGCGTGACCTTAGCGTGCCTGTGGTTGGCGATTGGGATGCTAGCGGGGCACTCAACCTTTGGCAAAGCTGCACCAATATCGGCTTTACCGCTCTTGAGGTCGCCGATCTTTCGCTCGGGCGGCGCAATTTGCAGCTGTGCCCCAAGGGCCGGGCTGCCATCGTGACTGTTCGGGACGGGCAGGTCCAGTTTGGTGGTCGCCTGCCTGCACTCAATCTGGCGGGC
>CAZAIG010000042.1:10425-16465 GCA_964485135.1 uncultured Porphyrobacter sp.
GGCGCTGCTAGCCTAAGCGACGTCAACGTTGTCTTGGGAAGCGATGACGCGCCCAATACCCTGTCTATCGCGCAGCTTGATGCACAATTGGGCGAGGTTAGCAGCGGTACTTTTGCAGGGCTCAATGCCGCGCTGGATGCCGTGCCGCTCGATATGTCTGAAGGCTCTGGCGACTTTACCTTTGCCGGCGGCGTTTTAGAGGTTGTGGGCGCTCAAATCCGCGTGACCGACCGAGAAGAATTGGCGCGCTTTTCACCGATGTTGGCCCGCGATGCGGTGCTGACTTACAAGGATAACGTGATCATCGCGCAAGCACCGATGCGGCATGCTGAAAAAGATCGTGCGGTGACTTTGGTCGATATCGAACACCGGCTTGATGATGCGAGCGGCAATGCGCTTCTTACAATCGATAATCTTGTTTTTGATGAAAGCTTCCAGCCCGAAGATGTAAGCGATCTGGCAAAAGGTATTGTCGCTCTGGCTAGCGGCAGCGTCGATGGAACGGGCCAGTTCAGTTGGACAGCCGATACCATCGAAAGCTCCGGATTATTCTCCACCACGGACTTTGATTTTGCAGCGGCATTCGGCCCTGTTGAGGGTGTGACCGGCACTGTGGAGTTTGTCGATCTGATCAATCTTACCACGGCGCCGAATCAGGCCGTCAAAATTGCTTCAATCAATCCCGGTATCGAAGTGCTCGCCGGAAACATCACCTATGAGATCCGCGATTCGCAGGTTGTCGATGTAAAAGCTGCTGAGTGGCCATTTATGGGCGGAACTCTGATTATGCAGCCGGTTGTCCTCGATTTCTCAGTGTCGGAAGAGCGCGCCTATATTTTCGAGATGAATGGATTGGATGCCGCCAGTTTCGTCGCGCAAATGGAGCTTGCCAATCTCAGCGCGACCGGGACGTTTGATGGCAAAGTACCGATTGTCTTTGACCAAATAGGCAATGGCCGGATCGAGCAAAGCACGCTGACTTCGCGCCCGCCGGGGGGCAATGTCTCTTATATCGGTGAGCTGACGTATGAAGATATGGGATTTGTCTCAAATTTCGCCTTTAACATGCTAAAATCACTGGATTACACAGGCATGCGGATCGATATCGAGGGGCCGCTCAGCGGGATCTTGACGACCAAAGTTGAGATTGACGGGGTGCAACAGGGCGAGGGTGCAAGCCGCAATATCCTGACCCGTGAACTGGCCAAATTGCCAGTGCAATTGAACGTCAATGTCAATGCGCCGCTGCAAGAATTGTTTGCGGTTCTGCGTCCCGTTTACCTCGATGAGGACTTCGATGTGGCGCAGTTCAGATCGCTTTTGGGTGATGAAGAGACGCCGGGAGATGAAGCGAGACCACCCCTAGACCTCGAGAGATCACGCGAGATGGACGCAAAAAAACCGGATATTCAGCTTCAAGAAAGCGAGACTAAGCCATGAAGGGATCAAATTTGACCGAACCAGCGGGCAATGCCACTAACCTTCCGCAGAAGAAGAGCGGGGCAAGCGCGGTGCAAGGTCGGGCGAAAAGCAATTGGAAGGCTGTTGTTCTTTGCGGAGCGGGAGCGTTGAGCCTTAGCGGATGTATCAATCTGACGGCTCCGACAGATCCGATTGTCATTACGCTCAACATCAATATCGAGGTTATCGCTCGGCTCGCCGATGATGCCTCAGAGGCAATTGATGAGAATGCAGATATTTTTTGAAGGCAGCGTCTCGGCGCTGAAAGGTAAGACGACATGAAAACCCTAAGAAACCTTGCATTTGCTGGCACTTTGGCAGCGGTCGCTGCTGTGGGCGTGATGGCTCCTGCTCAGGCGCAGCGCGATCCAGCTTATGCGGCGGCGCGTACGGCTGGCCAAGTGGGTGAGCGCAATGACGGGTATCTCGGCGTTGTCGGCCAAGAAACACCTCAGTTGCGCCGCCTGGTGAACGATATCAATATTAAGCGCCGGGCTGTGTATACGCAGCGTGCAGCGGCTGAAAAAGCGACGGTTGAGCAATATGCGAAGGCTGCCGCGTGTCAGGCAATCGCGCGCACTTCGCCCGGCGAGAAATATCAAGCGCCCGATGGCAGCTGGCAAACCCGCACCAGTGCCGCGCCGCAGCGCGATCCAGCCTGCACATAAACGCATTGATTTTGCTGCACAAAAAGCGGCATTTCTGTCAAGCGCAATAACTATCCCAAAAATAGCACGCTCAACCGGCCTAGTGCCGGTTGACTTGCCTCTGGCCCATGCCTAAGGCGGCGGCGCCCTCGGCGGGCTTTCATTTCTTTGCCCGGCAATCCGATTTAAGGAGGCAGGCATGAGCGATGACAAACCCGCACGAGAACCCATTGCTGAAGATGCGCGCATTGACGCGCTTGAAGAGCGGCTCAAAGCGGCTCAAGAGCGCGAGATGACACGCAGCGAGCCGCAGGTTTCGGGCGTTGATGCGAATTATCGCAGCGGCAACCGAGTTTTAGCGGACCTTCTCGGTGGGCTCTTGGGCGGAACTGTGATCGGATGGACCATAGATTGGTTCGCTGGCACGTCTCCGTGGGGCCTGTTGGCTGGATTGTTCCTTGGGATAATCGTCGCCTTCAGAAATGTGTTTCGTGCAGCGAGCACCAGCAGCGGCGATGACGGCTCTGACTAGAGCGGATTGCGGCGGCACGGGGCGCGCCATTTGTTTTGAAGGGTTAACCGATCGTGGCTTCTGAAGAAGGCAAAGTCGATCCAATGCACCAGTTCACGATCGAGACTTTGGTCGGTCAGAACTGGGAAATCGCAGGATACAACATCGCGTTCACCAATTCGGCGATGTGGATGGCGATTACCACGCTAGCGCTGGGTATCTTCGTTTATGGCGGGATGAAGCGCGAGTTGGTCCCGGGGCGCTGGCAAATGGCGGTAGAGTTCTTCACCGGTTTTATCGACGATATGCTAGAGGCGAATGTCGGTAAGGAAGGGCGCAAATATGTGCCCTATATCTTCAGCCTGTTTATGTTCATTCTGTTCGCCAACTTGCTTGGCCTTTTGCCGCTGGGTCTTGTCGGCATCCACCCTTTCACATTCACTAGCCATTTCACCGTTACCGGCGTGTTGGCGATCATCAGCTTTTCAATCGTACTGATCGTGGGCTTTTGGAAGCATGGTTTTCATTTCTTCAGCCTGTTTGTCCCGCACGGCACGCCGCTGCCGATGGTGCCAGCGATTGCGCTGATCGAGTTCTTTTCCTTCCTCATCCGCCCGTTCAGCCTAGCGCTGCGTTTGTTTGTGGCGATGATGGCGGGTCACGTGCTGCTCAAAGTGCTTTCAAGCTTCGTAATCGACGGCATCAATGCAGGCGTCGGGATCGCCGCTTTGGTCAGCGTGCCCAGCTTTATGCTGATGGTGGCCATCAGCGCATTGGAAATTCTGGTGGCGGGCATCCAAGCCTATGTGTTTGCCTTGCTGACCTCGCTCTACATCAATGACGCAGAGCATTTGCACTAAAGAATTCTTGTAAGTTTAATCAACAATTTCAGCTTATTATTTTTAGGAGTTAATATCATGGAAGCAGAAGCAGCAAAGCTCGTTGGTGCGGGTCTCGCAGCTATCGGTGCCGGCATGGCCGCCATCGGTGTGGGTAACGTATTTGGTTCATTCCTTGAAAGCGCTCTGCGCAACCCGGGCGCAGCAGACGGCCAGCAAGGCCGCCTGTTCATCGGCTTTGCTGCGGCTGAGCTTCTTGGCCTATTGGCATTCGTTGTCGCGATGATCCTGATTTTCGTCGCCTAACGACTTTCGCGTAGTGGCTGGCAGCTCTTGCGGGCTGACCAGCCGATACGTTGTAATGCATTCGGCCCAATAATTTTCGGATAGCAATCCATGCCTCAGATAGCCCAAATTCTGGAAACCTGGTCCAGCCAAGTGTTTTGGCTGCTGGTCTTCTTTGGCCTTACCTATTTCATCATCGGGCGCTTTATGGTGCCCAAAGTGATGGACACAGTTTCTGTGCGCGATAAGCAAATCGCGGACGATCTGGCGGCTGCGCAAGCAGCGCAGGACGGCGCAGAAGAGCAAGAAGAAGCATGGCGCACCCGCGAAAATGAGAACAGGGCTGCAGCGCAATCGGTTATCGCAAAAGCGAAAGCAGATAGCGCGGCAAAGTCTGAGAAGAAGATCGCGGCGGCGCAAAAGCGTCTCGACACCAAAATGGCTGATGCCGAAGTGGCGATTTCCGCTGCGCGCGCCTCGGCCATGAAAGAGGTGGAGGGCGTGGCAGCCGAAGCAACGCAGGACATCGTGTCGCGGCTTGCTGGGACCAAAGTGACCAAGGCGGTCGCAAAGAAAGCGGTGAAGGAGGCGATGGCGAATGCTTAGTCTTTTGAACTTCCAGATCGGCGGAGGCGGAGATGGCTCCGGCATGGCTGGTGGCGGCGTCTCTGATGCAGCGGGAGCAGCGGCGCATATCGATCCCACTGCGCTGGGCCTTGCGCCCTACAATTGGGTTGCCGTTGCGATGGGTGTGCTGATTGTGATCTTCATTTGGAAGAAGGTTCCCGGCCTGATTGCTGGCGGGCTGGATGCGAAGATCGCCGAGATCCGCCAGCAGCTGGACGAGGCAAAGAATTTGCGCGCCGAAGCTGAGACGCTTCGCGATGAATACGCTGCAAAGATCAAGGGCGCTGAGAAAGACGCCGAAGCCATGATGGACAATGCTCAACGTGAAGCGGATGCTATCGTTGAGAAAGCGGAAGCTGACAGCAAAGCGATGGTTGCTCGGCGTAAGCAAATGGCTGAAGACAAGATCGCCGCGGCACAGCGCGATGCGGTTGAAGAAGTGCGCAGCGTAGCAGCGAGTGCAGCAGCGGCTGCTTCAAAAGCGCTGATTGCGAAAGAGCACAGCAAAGCGTCTGATAAGACTTTGGCGGATGAGCTGATCGATTCGATCTAATCTCGGCTGCTAATGCGATGTGAAGGGGGCGGTCCAGCGAGGCCGCCTTTTTTGTTGCGCTACTGCTTTCGCCATTTGAGCGCGGGCTTATTCATCTCTGTCTCTAACTGCCCGGTTCAAACACCACTTTGCCGACAAGTTCGCGGCTTGCCATGGCTTCGAACCCTTCGCGCCAGCGGCTGAGCGGCAATGTCCGGTCAATCGCTGGATTGATGCGTTTCTCCTCCGCTAGCCGAGCAATTGCGTCGCCAATCGCCTTACCCCGTTTTGGAAAGCGCCGTGCATATTCGCCCGCGCGAAGCCCAACCACGCTGAACCCTTTGATAAGCGGGATATTGGTCGCGATCTCAGCAATTCGCCCGCTGGTGAAGCCGACGACTTGCAATTGGCCGCCAAAGGCCACGCAGCGCGTTGATTCATCGAACACATCGCCGCCTACGGGGTCAAATACGATGTCGCATAGTGTGCCGCCGGTAATCTCTACCACAGTGTCGCGAAAGCGTCCCTCCGCCAATATACATGCATCGGGCGAGGCGAGGGCGCTAATACGCTCAAGCTTACTCTCAAGGCCCGTTGTCGCGATGACCTTCGCACCCAGAGCCTTAGCGAGATCCACCGCTGCTAAACCCACGCCGCCGCTTGCCCCGTGGACGCACACCCACTGGCCTTTTTGCAGGCGGCCCAGTTCCACTAGGCCGGTATAAGCAGTCGAATAGGCCGCGCCCATCGCTGCACCTTGGGCCATGGTCAGGCCTGTTGGAAGCCGTGAGAGGCCGCGCGCTGGAATGCTGGCAATTTCGGCAAAGGCACCGGTCTTGTTCCCGCCGATTACTTTGTCGCCTGCATTAAAGCCGCTCACCGGATCCGCTTCCAAAACCTCACCCGCCATCTCTAATCCGCTGATGAAGGGAGGCTCGGGTTTGAACTGATATTCCCCTTTGGTCATCAGCAAGTCGGGGAAGTTTAAGGATGCGGCATGGACGCGGACCAATATTTCGCCTTCGCCGCGTTCCGGCATAGGCATGTCGACAAGCTCTACGCCAGATAGATCATCCGAAAGCGATTGAACCCGCAGCGCTTGCATTTGGGCCTGCATAGCCGCCTAAAAACTGTCCTT
>CAZAIG010000043.1:0-16445 GCA_964485135.1 uncultured Porphyrobacter sp.
ATTCGTGGCGGTCAGGCTTGGCAGGAGCAAAACCCACGCCGCAATTGCCCATCACAACCGTGGTGACACCGTGCCAGCTGGAAGGCGCCATTTCCGCATCCCATGTCGCCTGGCCATCATAATGCGTGTGAATGTCAACAAAACCGGGCGCGACGACTTTGCCGTTTGCATCAATTTCCTCAGCCGCATTGCCGGTGACATTACCCACCTGCGCGATCAGCCCGTCCTTAATCGCCACATCGCCGGTAAAGCGCGCGGCGCCAGTGCCATCGACAATGGTTCCGCCGCGAATGATAAGATCAAACTGTGCCATCTCTCTACTCTCCCTTGCGGGCCAAGATGTCGCACAATAGAGCGTGAGTCCACCCGCTTAGGCTCAGAGGAAAAAGCACACCCGATGATTCGCACGCCCATGTTTCGCAAAAAAGCCCTCGCAGGATTGATCATCGCCAGCGGATTGCTCAGCGCTCATCTTAGCGCGCCCGTGCAAGCGCAATCCGGCCAATGGCGCGTGATGCCGGAGAACAGCCTGTCGGATATGCTCGATTGCCACGAGGCAGCTGAGCAAACGCTGATCTCTGCGCATCGCGGCGGGCCGTCGCCGGGCCTGCCGGAAAACGCCATTGCGACGATGGATGCCGTGCTCGCCGCTATCCCGGCGATTATGGAAGTGGACGTCGCACAGAGCGCTGATGGTGTGCATTATTTGATGCATGACCGCACGGTGGATCGAACGACGACCGGCTCCGGTAGGGCGGATGAACTGAACTGGGCCGAGCTTTCGCAGCTGAATCTGGTTGATGCGGATGGCTGGGTCACGCCCTACACAGTGCCCAGTCTGCAGAAGACGCTGGATTGGGCGAGAGACAAGACTGTGCTCCAGATCGACTTTAAGCGAAGCGCCGATTTTGCTGAAGTGGTGGCGATGATCCGGGCAGAGCGCATGGCTGACAATGTCATATTGATCGCCTACACTCTGGATGCGGCCAAAAAGCTTCAAGCGCTCGCGCCTGAGATGCTGATTTCCTATTCGGTCAACGAGCCTTCGGATTTGAGCGAGGCGGTGGCAGCCGGTATTCCGGCAAACCGCATCCTCGCCTTTACCGGCACGCGCACTGTGCGCCCCGATCTATATGCCCATCTGGACGGCCAAGATGTCGAAGTGATCTTTGGAACGCTGGGCCGCTCACCCAATTCGATAGACAATATCAACGCGCGCTTTGGGACGGATGAACGCTATGGTGAGCTGGGTGAAGGCGGAGTGGATATCATCGCAACCGACCGCCCGCGCGCAGCAGCGCGAGCTTTGGCGGCAGCCGAGCGTCTCCCTCAAGCAGGGCAATGCGGGGTGAGCCGTTAAGCCGCTTTGAGCGTGTCTTCGCTTTCCTCGTGGTCCAAAAACTCGCGGATCGCCGCCAAGCTTTCATCCTGATGGCTGAGCAAGAACAAATGCCCGCCGCCTTCGAGCACTTTAAGCTCGGCATTGGGGGCGAGGGAAGCGATCCATTTGCCATTGATAAGCGGCACGATCTGGTCGTCATCGCCCATCAAAACCAGCATAGGCTTTTTCATGAAGGGCAGTGCGGGCGCGCTCGTCCAGCCCATCATGGCCAGCAATTGATAGAAATAACCGCGCGGGCTAGGCGGAGTGAGGCGCGCGGTATGCCCCTGTTTTCCTGATCCGCCGCCGAGAGCGCCGCCATAGAGCGTCTCGAAATGCTCCATCATATAATCTGTGTCGATATAGCGGCGCGGATTGGCCATCTTGCTCAGCGCTGCCGGATTACCTGGAACCATAATCATGCCCATGCTGGTCGCAGCCAGAACCACGCGGCGGGTGCGGGCAGGGTGCTGGATCGCAAAATGCTGCGCCATTGCGCCGCCCCAGCTGATGCCCATCACATCAACCTGATCAATGCCAAACCGGTCAAGCAGCAGAGTGGCGGTGTAGGCCATGGTGACCGCGTTATAGGGCAAGAAAGGATCAGGCGAGCCGCCTATTCCGGGCATATCGAACATGATGAACCCGCGATCATCCAATGCTTCAGCTAGTGGAGCTACTGCTTCGATATTGGCACCGATCCCATTGAAGAAGAGGATAGGCAGGTGGTCTGATGGCTCATCCATTCGCCAGCGCGCCACACGCAAAGTACGCCCCGCCACAGTTTCCATGGTCACTTCTGCATCGTCCATCGGATCGGTAATTTTGGAGTCGGTCAAACGCTGTCCTTAATGATCGGGCCCAACTAGCTTAGGCCCGAGGTTAGTGCTCGATGCTTCATAGCAGGCGAGCTCTTAACCCTATCTTTCTTCAACTACATAAAGTCCCGGTGCTGGGTCCAGTGGAGCATGCTTTTTGTCCCCTAATGCCTTCGGAGCCGCAATTTGCTTGCCCGAGCGTTTTTGCAGCCATTCCATCCAATACGGCCACCAGCTTCCTGGCGTTTCTTCGGTTCCTTGCAACCATTCATCCGCCGTTGGGGGGAGCTTTCCCTTTCTCTTTTGGATGAAATACTTCGCTTTGGGATTGCCCGGCGGGTTGAGGATCGCCTGCATATGGCCCGATTGCGAAAGAACATATGTCACGTCTTTCGATCCGAACAATTGGGTTGAACGGTAGGTCGCTTTCCACGGTGTTATATGGTCTGTCACCCCGCCAAGGATGAACAGATCCGATTTGACTTTAGAAAGGTCGACTTTGTGATCGACCATTTCAACTTCACCCTTTTTGGTGAAAGCAAGCGTATCTGAGACTTCTAGGAAATCTCCCATCAGGCTTGCTGAAAGATTGGTCGCGTCGGCATTCCAGAACAATACGTCGAATGCGGGCGGATCGGCCCCCATCAGATAATTGTTGATCACATAATTCCAGATGAGGTCATTGGGCCGCAGCCAAGCAAAGCTGCGCGCCAAATCGTCCGCTTTGATCACACCTTTGGCAGCAGCGCGTTTCTTGGCCAGTGCCATCCCGTTTTCAGAAACGAGTGATCCAGCCTCAATGTCGGTCGCTTTCGGGTGCAGAACGCAAACCATAATGGTCAGCGCGCCAAGGATCGCGTCTTTATCGGCGGCCAGTTTCGATGCGAGCATCGCGGCGGTTTGTCCGCCCGAGCAGCCCGCCGACACATTCACCGTTTTGGAGCCTGTGATGGCGCTGACCGCATTCATCGCTTCGCGGCAGGAATTGACATAATCGGTCATGTTCCAAACGCCTTGTTCTTTCGAGGGATTGCGCCAAGAAATCACGAAGGTTTGGATCCCATTGTCGACCTGATACTTCACAATCGACTTTTCTGGAGAAAGGTCGTTAATGTACATTTTGTTGATTTGTGGCGGAATGGTTAGCTGCGGCACTTCATGCACTGTGTCTGTGCTCGGCGCGTAGTGGATCAGCTCCATCATCTCTGTCCGCAGGACGACCGAGCCTTTCGAAGTGGCGATATTCTCACCCAGCTTAAACGGTCGCTTATCAACCTGGCTGACCATGCCGCGATTGTTGACCAAATCTTCGTAAGCGTTTTTCAGGCCTTTGATCAAAGACAGGCCGCCTGAATCGATCAGCCTTTTTTGCGCAGCAGGATTGCCAATCAGCGTATTGGTCGGCGCGAGGCCATCGATAATGATATTGGCAATGAAAGTGGCGCGATTGCGCTCAAGCTCGTCCAGCTCAAGCTCCCCTAGCCAATTGCTCATCCCCTTTTGCACGGCGAGATAATATTGCGCACCGGCCTTGAAGAACGGGTTGTACTGCCAAGCGGGGTCCATGAAGCGCTTGTCTTTGGGATTGGGGGCGAGATCCGATTCACCAGTCATTATTTTGACCATGTCTTCACCAAACGCTTGAGCATGGCGTGAGATACGCTCGGGGTCGCTGGCCGTTTCTCTCAATAGCAGCGCGACCGCGCCAATAAAGTCTTCTCGCGCCAGACCAACCAAAGGTCCCAAAGCGCTAGTGGATTGTGCTGCCTCGTTTTCGAGCTTGATAGTATCCGGCATAACTTCCCCTCTCGCTATTGTTCGCGGCTTAGCGTTTAGCATTTTCATGGCCTCAACTTGAGGACTTGGCAAGTTGACGCAATCGATAGGTAGAGCTCGCTTGATGCACGTCTTTGCGCGCTAGAAGCAGGAGGGGACCAGTTAGCTTTTCTGCAACTAATTAACTCTATTGCCGAAAACAGTCCGAATATTCGATTAAGTACGGGGTACCGGGACCGACTCAAGTCCCAAAGCACATGGCAAGTCTATTCTCAAAAATGCGGCAGTCATCGAAGCCGGTGGAGAAGGAAGTCGATCCGGCAGATGCGCCCGTATGTCCGATCAAGGAATCGGATCTGCACCGCCGCGTCGAATTGCTCGACAGCTTTGAGGAGGCCGGTCTAGGCTGGTTTTGGGCGACTGACGCTGCCGGACGCGTAATTTATCTTTCGCAATCTGCCGCTCAGTCGCTCGAAATGACTGCGGACGATGTGATCGGAAAGCCATTTAGCGATCTGTTTACCGCCGAAGCGGATGATGATGGGGATAAGCCGGAACGACCATTGGCGTTTCTTTTGGGCGCGCGGAACTCGATCGTACAATTGCCGGTCAAACTGATCAGCGGCAAAACCGAATACTGGTGGGAAATTGCGGGTAAGCCGCAATATGATGAAGAAGGCGAATTCACTGGTTATCGCGGAAGCGCGAAAGATATTTCTGCCTCCATCGAAACTCGGCGTGATGCCGAGCGGCTATCGCAATTCGACTCACTCACCGGATTGGCCAATCGCCACCGTATGACCAAACGCCTTTCAAAGACGCTTGATCATTACCGAAATTCCAAACGCGCCTGCGCTTTGATGATGCTTGACCTTGATAGGTTCAAGCAGGTGAACGACACTCTTGGTCACCCTGCTGGTGATGAATTGCTGCGGCAAGTGGCTGCCCGGCTCAAAACCATTGTTGATAAGAAGGGTGAAATTGGCCGGATCGGCGGAGATGAATTCCAAATTCTTCTCCCCGATATGGACGATCGCGGCGTATTGGGTGACTTGGCCCAGCGTCTTATCCAGATGATATCTCAGCCCTATTCAATCAACGGTAGCCGCGCGATCATCGGAACGTCTTTGGGCGTAGCGATCGCGCCCTATGATGGCTTGGACGCTGATGAGCTCGTAAAAGCTGCAGATATGGCGCTTTACGCTGCAAAAGGCGGCGGACGCGGGCAACACCGTTTCTACTCCAGCGATCTTAAAGACGGTGCAAAGCAGCGCCGACTTATCGAAGAAGATTTGCGCGATGCTGTCGCCGCTGAAGGGCTCGAAATGCACTACCAGCCATTGGTGGATGCCAAGACCCATCAGGTGGCTTGCCTAGAAGCGCTCATGCGTTGGAACCATGAAGATCGCGGCTGGGTTTCCCCGGGAGCATTCATTCCTGTCGCCGAAGACCTCGGTATTATTGTCGAGATAGGGGAATGGGCACTCAACCAAGTGTGCCGAGATGTCTGCAATTGGCCGGGCGATGTAAAGGCTGCTGTCAATGTTTCGGCGGTCCAATTCGCTCGCGATGACTTCCCAGAGATCGTCGCCAAGGCTTTGCATAGCTCCGGTGTCGATCCTTCCCGGATTGAGCTTGAGATCACCGAAAGTGTGTTTGTCGGCGATTTGGAACGCACCATCCGCATATTTAAGGAGTTGAAGGAATTGGGCGTCAGGTTGTCACTTGATGACTTTGGTACCGGTTACAGTTCACTCAGCTATTTGCGCGATGCTCCGTTTGATAAGATTAAGATCGACCAGAGCTTTGTTCGTGGGTCGACCGAGGAAGGCAATAACAACTCACAGCTTGTGGGCGCCATCGTAAGCTTGGCAGGTGCGCTCGACATGGTGACAGTAGCCGAAGGCGTGGAGACGAAGGACGAGCTTAAGCTGGTCAAGAAATTGGGCGCTACATATATTCAAGGCCGCATTTTCTCTTGGGCCATCACCAACGAAGAGTTGCATGAAAAGTTCGATTCGGGTGACTTGATCTACGAGCCCAAAGGACCCGAAAAATACCGCGCGGAACGGCGCACGGAATTTCGCCGCGTTGGTCTGATCCACGAAGATCATCGCTACACGGTTATGCTTCGGAACTTGTCGAAATCGGGCGCAAAAATCGAAGGCCTTTTGGATGTGCCGTTGGGTACAGACCTCGTACTTGATTTGGGTGAAGGCCAATTGGTGGTAGCTCGTGTCCGCCGTTCAGAAGGGTTCAGCCAAGGTATCGAGTTTGAAACAAAACTCATCAGCGACGGCGCGGATGGATTGTGCACGCGGCACCGCGTGTCGCCGTTCCAGATTGAGGCAGCAGGGCGTCCTCTGGCGGCACTCACCAATGATGCCTATTCGCAATTGGTGGGCCACCAAACCGCAACGACAAAAATGTTTGCGGAGGTCGATCTTAATCATCCTAAAATGCGCGGCTAAGTTGCAAACCTGTTTCACAATGCACCCCTGCAAAAATTAGGGTAAAAATAACCATCTGTATTTACACCTAGTCACAGCGGAGCCCTATCGGGTCGGGCTGCGGTTTGGCGAGGAGTTTGCAGTGCCTTTAAAAGGGTTCATGTCGAGGATGGGTGGAGGAGCGTCGCTCGCCTCAAATCCTGCTGCTGAGCCTATGAGGCAACGTATTGGTGACGCCGAAAAACTCAAATTACTTGCTGATTTGGAACAGTTCGGATTAGGGTGGTTTTGGGCCACCGATGCCGAGGGCAAATTGTCCTATTTGAGCGACGCATTTTGCGAGCGTATGGGACTCGACCTTAGCCAAATCACGGGAAAAACGCTTCCCGAAATATTTGCCATCCGAAACAGCGAAGACGACAACCAGTCTCTGGCGTTGAAGATTGGCATGCGTAAGTCCTTTGCTTCTATGGCAGTGTCTCCGATTATAGGTGACAGCAATGTAGTTGTCAGCCTTTCGGGTCGTCCCGGAACGAGCGATTCCGGAAATTTTAGCGGATATCGCGGAACGGCCAGCGATATCACTAGCCAATTCCAGCGCGAAGAAGAAACCGAGCGATTGGCCAAGTATGACTCGCTCACCGGCCTTGCTAACCGACACCAAATGGCGCGAAATATCGATGCCACTCTAACCGCTTTTCGCGCAGCAAAGCGCAACTGTGCTCTGATGATGTTGGATTTGGACCGGTTTAAGCAGGTTAATGACACTTTGGGGCATGCCGCTGGCGATCAATTGCTGAAAGAGGCGGCGGGCCGGCTTCAGCGTGCGGCGGGCAGTGAAGCCGAAGTTGCGCGTCTAGGCGGTGATGAGTTTCAGGTCATGCTGCCCGATATGGATGATCGCGGTGAATTAGGCGAGATCGCTAAACGCATTATCGCTATGCTCTCGCAGCCTTATTCCCTCGAAGAAGGGCGCTGCGTAATCGGTGCTTCTGTCGGCATCGCCATCGCACCCCACGACGGCGTATCGCGTGATGAAGTGGTCAAGTCTGCGGATATGGCGCTTTACGCGGCAAAGAATGGCGGGCGTGGGCAATTCCGTTTCTATTCGGGCGATCTCGCCAATGAAGCTCTTTTCCGCAAGCGTTTGGAAGAAGATCTCTCCAGCGCCGTAAGCGACGATCAATTATTCCTTCGCTATCAACCGGTTGTTTCGCTCCCCACACATATGGTGGAAACACTGGAAGCGCAGATCTGCTGGCGGCATCCGCAGCGCGGTGTTATTGATCACGATGAATTCCTAGAGATTTTTGCGAATAGCGCTGTTGCTTTAGATGTGGGCGAATGGGCGATTGCAAGAGCATGCGCCGATGCGGCCGATTGGCCAGAAGGATTGTGCGTTGCTGTCAAGGTCCCAACCAAGCAATTCGTAAGCGATGGCTTCGCGCAAAAGGTTGAAACCGCGTTGGAGGCTGCTGGCCTTGATCACCAAAGGCTTGAGCTAGAGGTATGCGAAGCGGTGTTCTCTGATGACACCAATGCGACTGACAAAACCTTGGGCGAATTGTTCAAGCTTGGCGTGAAATTGGCGCTCGACGAATTTGGCACAGGCTATTCGTCGCTCGGCTATCTTCGCCGCGCACCGTTCGACACAATCAAGATCACTCCTGAGTTCTATCAGATCAATGGCGAGGGAAGTCATCAAGATATGCCGCTGATCACGGCGATTGTGGCTCTGTCGAAAGCTCTTGGAATGGAGATCGTCGCTGCAGGCGTTGAAACCATGGAGTTTCATGACGCATTCGTGCAGAGCGGCGTCGCTGGTGTCCAAGGTCCGATATTCGCCGAAAGCGTTCCGGTTGAAAAGATAGAGGAAGAGTTAGCCAAAGGCGGCTGGATGATTGAGCCGGTGCCATCCCGCAACCAGCGCGCACGCCGACGGACAGTTTATCGCAAAATACAGGTCATCCACGATGATCATTCTTACGATGTGACCCTGCGCAATCTATCGAAAACAGGCGCCTTAATCGAAGGCATTGAAGACGTTCCTTTGGGCACGCAGTTTGTGGTCGATCTTGGCGGCGGACAATTGGCGGTTGCAACAGTCTCGCGCAGCAATGGCGATGTTCAGGGATTGGAATTTGAGGACTGCCTGGTCGAAGACGGTGCGGGCGGATTGTGCACCCGCAACCGCGTGTCGCCTTACGCTTTGGCAGCGGCTGGTGCGCCATTGGAGGCGCTGTCTGATGGTGATTACAAAGGGATGAAAGGCGGCATGCTCGATGCCAGCCAATCGGTGCCCAAATTCGCTTATTCCGCCGGTTCCGCGGCCTAAGCCGGTCCCGCGCAGCCTTGCTTGCGCATAATTTCACACCGATTGCGCCTTATAGATGCTGACACGGGCGCTGCATCTCGCTAATCGCTGGCGCAATGACCGAACTTTCCAAAATCCGCAATTTCTCGATCATCGCCCACATTGATCATGGCAAGTCCACTCTGGCTGATCGCTTGATCCAATACACTGGGGGCCTTTCAGAGCGCGAGATGAGCGAGCAAGTGCTCGACAATATGGATATTGAGCGTGAACGCGGCATCACGATTAAGGCGCAAACTGTGCGTCTCGACTACAAGGCGCAGGATGGCGAAACCTATCAGCTCAATCTGATGGATACGCCCGGCCACGTCGATTTTGCCTATGAAGTTTCGCGCAGTTTGGCGGCTTGCGAAGGCGCATTGCTCGTCGTTGACGCTGCGCAAGGGGTTGAGGCGCAGACCCTCGCCAATGTCTATCAATCGATCGAGCATGATCACGAGATTATCTCGGTCATTAACAAGGTTGATCTGCCCGCTGCTGAACCAGAGCGCGTTCAGGCAGAAATTGAAGAGGTGATCGGCCTTGACGCCTCCGATGCTGTCATGACGTCAGCCAAAACGGGCATCGGCATTGAAGATGTGCTTGAGGCTGTGGTGACCAAAATCCCTGCGCCGTCGGGCGACCGCAACAAGCCCCTCAAAGCGTCTTTGGTCGACAGCTGGTATGACCCCTATCTAGGCGTGGTCATACTAGTTAGGGTGATCGAAGGCGTCCTTACCAAAGGGCTTAATATCCAGTTTATGCAGGGCCAAACCCAGCATTTGGTCGACCGCGTTGGCTGTATGCGACCGAAAATTGAGCATTTGGACGAGCTTGGTCCGGGCGAAATCGGCTTTATCACCGCGCAAATCAAAGAGGTTGAACAGGCCCGCGTGGGTGACACGATCACCACGGTGAAGGGCGGAGCAGATGAAGCCCTTCCGGGTTATAAGGAAGTGCAGCCGGTGGTCTTTTGCGGGCTCTTCCCCGTCGATGCTGCGGATTTTGAGAAATTACGTGAAAGTATCGCAAAACTGCGTCTGAACGATGCGAGTTTCAGTTTTGAAATGGAATCCAGCGCCGCCTTGGGCTTTGGCTTTCGTGCCGGTTTCCTCGGGCTATTGCACCTTGAGATTATTCAGGAGCGCCTATCGCGCGAGTACGATCTTGATCTGATCACCACCGCGCCATCGGTTGTTTATCGCTTGCAATTGGGCAAGACGAAGAACGAGGACGCTAAGGAGATTATGCTCCACAATCCGGCCGATTGGCCCGATGTGAACCGCATTCAGATGATTGAGGAACCGTGGATCAAAGCAGTGATTTACACGCCGGACGATTACCTTGGCGCGATTCTGAAGCTTTGCCAAGATCGTCGCGGCGTACAAACCGATCTCACCTACGTGGGCGGACGCGCACAAGTGACCTACGAATTGCCTCTGAACGAGGTGGTTTTCGACTTTTATGACCGCCTAAAGTCGATCTCTCGCGGCTACGCCAGCTTTGACTATGAGCAGATTGGCCTTCGTGAAGGCGATCTGGTCAAAATGAACATTATGGTAAACAATGAGCCTGTAGATGCGCTGTCTCTAATCGTTCATTCTGGCGTTGCAGAAGAGCGCGGGCGCGGTATGTGCGAACGCCTAAAAGACCTTATCCCGCGCCACCTTTTCAAAATTCCTGTTCAAGCGGCGATTGGCGGCAAGATTATTGCCCGCGAAACCATTTCTGCCATGCGCAAAGATGTGACCGCCAAATGTTATGGCGGGGACATAAGTCGCAAGAAGAAGCTATTGGAAAAGCAGAAGAAAGGTAAGGCTAAGATGCGCGAATACGGCAATGTGTCGATTCCGCAAGAAGCCTTTATCGCGGCTTTGAGAATGGGCGAAGAATAGGCTTATTGCTTTGAAGGCGGCCGCGGCCATCAGCAAGGCACCACTTTCGTCTTCAAAGTCAATTTTTAGGGTTAGTATTTTCTAAACATGCCCCCCGTAAAGGTACGGGTATGAATAGAGAAGTTACCTCGAGGAAAACGCGCGTTGCAGTGGCTACTGGTTTGAGCGTCTGCTCGGCTGCGCTGCTAACCACACCGGTTGCTGCACAAGACAGTGATTGGGAGCTTGATCCCGATGCCCGCGTAGAATTTGGCATTGTCAGCGCTGAGAGCGAAACGCAGGACGAACAATTCACGATCAACGGCGACGCTTTTGTTGCTCGAGGGGCTGTCGGCCTCGATTTCGAAGACGATGATACGCGTTTTCGTGTTGAAGTAGATCGGATTGAAGTTTTCCGCTTGGGTGAAGGGCGCAGCAACAGCAATCGCGACCGGATTACAGCATCGTTCGATCAAGAATTGAGCCGCGATTGGGAAATTCAGCTGCGTGGCCGCTATTACGATGATCTTTCCACTGCGGAATCATCTGATGTGGATGAGCTGCAAGCCTCCGTTCGGGCGACTTACGAACCGGTCCGCGCGCACCGTTTCCGCCTGCGGGCAACATGGCGCGACCGCGAATATGACAATATCGTCGCGGGCGGCACTGGTGTCCAAACATCGGGCAATGGACCGCGAGTGGACGCACAATACCGCCACCGGATTGGCCGGTATCACTATGTGACGCTCGATGCGCGAGCAGAAGAGATTAGTTCTGATGACCCATTGCGCGGCTATGCCCGCCAATCGGCCAAGGTTTCATACACAAGGCCGATCACGCCTGATCTGCGCGTGCGGCCCGCGATTGAGTTTCTGAGTACTCGTTTTGATGAACGGCTGACGCCAAATGGCGACCGGCGTAGGGATCAACTGGTTGTTCCAGAGGTCGAGCTGCTTTGGTGGCCCGACAGGTGGCGCATCGAAGCAGAAGCAAAATATATCAAATCCGACAGCAACTTGGCCTCGCGCGACCGCGAGGGCTTCCGCCTGTCTTTAACGGTTGGATATGTTTTCTGATCTGATCTCCAATTTCAAGCGAATAAAGGGGCGCGCGACACCGCAGATCAAGCGCCCCTTTTATATCGGGCTGGCAGTGGGACTGGGTCTCGCGGCCTTGGTGCTGCTTGGCATCTATAACACTGACACTTTCTGGGCGATGCCATCATCCTTTGATGGGATTGCGATTTCCGATGCGACCTGGGGATTGAAGCCATCCAATTTGATGATGGTTCTGCCGCTTGGCGCATTTCTGGTTGTGTTGGCGCGCAGTTTCATCGGACTTCAAGCCTTTGGCCTGTTTACGCCAATGTTGATCGCTTTGGCCTTCTTGCAGATCGGTCCAGTTATGGGGCCGATTGTGCTCGGAGCTTCGGTGCTGTCAGGCATGATCTTGGCACCTGCCTTGCTGAAATTGCGGATGACCCGCGTTGGCTTTCTGGGCACGCTGATCTCGCTGGTGGTGTTCACACTTGTGGCTTTGCAGCAGGCCGTTGATGCTCAGCTTCAAGTGGATGCGTTCCCTGTCGTTGTGTGCGCTTTGGTGGTAGAGCGCTGGTGGCGACAGTGGGAAAAAGATGGCGCTTTCGCGGCTGCGAAATTGGCCTTCAACACATTCATGATCGCGATTGTGATTCAGTTTGTGATGGTTTCGCATCTCGCACTGATGTTGATCGAGGCATCTCCGCTGCTCATGCCCGCAGTGACAGGCGTCGCCATCGCTATTCTTGGCCGATATCGCGGGTTGAGGATTACCGAGATTGGGCGATTTGCGCCGATTTGGCTCGAACGAAGACGGATCGCGCGCGAAGGACCCAGCGACGAAGAGGAAGAAATCGAGGAAGAAGAAGTCTTCATCGACCGCAATACGTCAGAAGAAGAATTCCTCGCGGCGTGGAAGCGAGGGCCGCCGCTCGAAGGAATGTGGGTGATCAATTCTGCAGAAGATTTGATGCCTACCGCCCGAAGACGGGTCCCACAAAAAGTTCAAGAACCTGATAGCGAGGCTCAATTTGTGCCTCGCATTGGTGCGTCTAAGCGTCCTCTAAAACACAACGCATGGATCGTGCGAAGCAAGGAGGACGTGTAAGGTGTTTCTGAACCCGAAAGAAAAGCTGACAAAGATGTTCGGGAAACCGTCAAAACCGGAAGGGCTTGCCGGTCTTGCGCCGGTTGATGTCAATCCGATTGACGAGATTTTGGGCATCAACCTGCGCAATGCTCTAATCGCGAAGTACAATCCGCGTCTTGCGATTGAAAAAGCCCGCGACAAAGTGGCAGCGAAAGTGGCGCTAGAGGCGGCGGGCATTTCCTGCACGGCCACAGTCGCAGTGATCGATAGCTACCAAGAGCTGATGGCGTTTAAACCGCTCAAAACTATGCCGGATTCTTGGGCAATTAAGCCTGCGCGTGGATCGCAAGGAGACGGCATTTTACTCGCTGTGCGCCGTGAGGGCAAAACATGGTATAAAGGGTCGGGTACGCCCTTGTCAGAGGCCGATGTCCTCAACCATATTCGCAAGTGCATTGATGGCCACTTTTCGGGCGAGGGGGCAACCGAGGATACAGCTTTGATTGAGCCACTAATCCGCGCCGATCCCGGACTTGCCAAACTGGTTCCTGAAGGACTGCCGGATTTGCGCGTGATTTGTCTCAAGGATGAACCGCTGATGGGAATGGTTCGCCTGCCGACCAATCAATCCGATGGCAAAGCCAACCTTCACCAAGGCGCTATCGGTGCAGGCGTTTCGCTTGAAACGGGCAGGATTACGCGCGCTTTGATCGGCAAAAAGGTGATCAACGATCATCCCGATACGGGTTCACGGCTGATCGGTTTTGAAATTCCGGGCTGGGATCGGGTGTTGGAAATGGCGAGCAAATGCGGACCAGCGGTGGGCCTGGGCTATAGCGGTGCAGACATTGTTTTGGATGAGAATGAAGGGCCATTAGTGCTGGAGGTGAACGCGCACCCCGGGATTGAGATTCAAAATATCAATCAATTGGGCCTGAAAGCGCAGATGATGCAGGTAGGTGAGGACTTTAAATAGGCGGCCAACTAGACGAGTTGCCGGTTTTTGCCTCTCAGATCGTGCAAAACAGCTATTTGCTGGGCGAACTTCACTTGGCGTTCAGCGAAGCTGCGATTATAGGGTCGTCATGGTGAAAAACGCGCGCAATTCTCGCTCTTCTATTTCCAAAGCTGCTCTTTTGGGTGGCATAGGGGCTTTGACCCTACTGGTTTCGGCCTGCTCAAGCGGCCCATCGGGCAATGAAGACGTTGCTTATGTCGCGCGCGATGTGGAATCGCTGTACAGCGAAGCGAAACGGCGTCTTGATCGCGGGAACACCGTTCTTGCCGCAGCTCTTTTTGATGAGGTCGAGCGTCAGCATCCCTATTCACCTTGGGCGCGCCGCGCACAATTGATGAGCGCATTTAGCTATTATGTCGCGCGCGACTACAACAAGTCGATCCAAAGCGCGCAACGGTTTCTCTCGATTCATCCGGGCAATAAAGATGCGCCCTATGCCTATTATTTGATTGCGCTGAGCTATTACGAGCAGATCAGCGACGTAAACCGCGACCAGAAAATCACTGAACAGGCGCGCACCGCTCTGCGCGAGGTGAACAGGCGGTTTCCATCATCTGAATACGCCGCTGATGCGCGGCTAAAACTCGATCTTGTGGCAGACCATTTGGCCGGTAAGGAAATGGAAATTGGCCGCCATTATCAACGCTCTGGCCGGTGGCTAGCCGCGCAATTGCGCTTCCAAAATGTGATCGATGACTATGACACAACCAGCCACGCGCCAGAGGCTTTGTACCGTCTGACCGAAAGCAGCCTTGCGTTGGGCGTCCGGCCCGAAGCAGTCAAATATGCCGCCGTCCTCGGCGCGAATTATCCCGGCTCTGAATGGTATGAAAAAGCCTACAAGTTGGTTGAAAAGTATGCGAGCGGTGTCACCGCCAGCTAGCGCTGCATTGGCTGCGGCAAAACTCTTTCGAATCCAGTTGAAACCCACGGCATTGCGGGTGACGTTGTTGGCGGCTTAGGCTAAACCACAGTGCGATGCTAACCCGCCTTTCCATCCGTAATATTGTCTTGATCGAAGCGCTCGACCTTGATTTCGGGCGCGGTCTGGGTGTGCTGACAGGGGAAACAGGAGCGGGTAAGTCGATCCTACTTGACGCTTTGGGGCTGGTTTTGGGCGACCGTGCGGAAACGTCTCTTGTGCGCAGCGGCGAGGATAAAGCCAGCGTCACCGCCAGCTTTGAATTTGCGCAATTGCCGCGCGCGATTATCGACGTTTTGGATGATGCCGACCTAGAAGTTGAGCCGGGCGAACCGCTGATGATCCGCCGCCAAGTGAAAGCGGATGGAGGCTCCAAAGCCTTCGTCAATGATCAGAGCGTTGGCGTGGCTCTGCTGCGCTCGCTCGCGCCGTCCTTGGTTGAGCTCCATGGGCAGCATGATGATCGCGGGTTAGTGAACCCGGCGGGGCACCGGCAACTGGTTGATCAATATGCAAGTGCGAAAACGGGCGCGGTCGCGGATGCATGGGAGGCTTGGCGCGAAGCTTTAGCAAAGTTGGAGGAAGCGCGCGCCTCTATTGTACAAGCCAAGGAAGATGAAGAGCTGCTGATTGCGCATCTCGCTGAATTGGAGAAGCTACAACCTACAGTGGGCGAGGAAGTGCAGCTCGCCGGTATGCGTTCCGACATGCAAAAGGGTGAGCGATTGCAAGGCGAGTTGGAGGGCATTCGCAAAGTGTGGGACGGCTCCAATTCCCCGCTCGCTTCCTTGCGCGCTGCTGCGCGAAAGATGGAGCGCATTGCTGACGAACACCCGCTGCTAGCCGAAGCTCTGGAATACCTCGACCGCGCGGTTGTCGAGGCGGGCGAGGCTGAGGATAAGATTACCGAGGCGGGCTATCAATTGATGCATGATCCCGCCGCTTTAGAAGATGCCGAAACGCGGCTGTTTGACCTTCGTGCAGCGGCGCGCAAGCATCGCTGCGATGTGGATGCGCTGCCCGAATTGATGGTCACTATGCGCGCGCAATTGGATGCGATTGAAAGCGGCGAAGCGGGCATTGGCGCTTTGACGAAAGCGGCTGAAGCGGCAGGCGAGGCTTACCGCGTGAAAGCGCAAGCCCTGCATGATGCGCGCAGCAAAGCGGCAGCGAAATTGGACAAGGCTGTGGCCGCTGAACTGGCTCCGCTCAAACTGGATGCGGCAAAGTTTCAAACGCGGGTGGAAGCTTTGCCAGAGGACCGCTGGGGCCCGGGCGGTATGGATGCGGTTGAGTTCCTGATTTCCACCAATCCCGGCGCGCCTTTTGCGCCATTGGGTAAGATCGCATCGGGCGGCGAATTGTCGCGCTTTATCCTCGCGCTCAAAGTCGCTTTGGCGGAGCAGGGCGGGGCCGCAACGGTCATCTTTGATGAGATTGACCGCGGTGTTGGCGGCGCGGTGGCGAGCGCGATTGGTGACCGGTTGGCGCGGCTCGCGGCGCCCTCGGACAAGGGAGACGGGCAATTGCTGGCCGTCACTCACTCACCGCAAGTGGCCGCGCGCGGCGGCACGCATTATCTGATCGCAAAAAGCTCTGCTGGTACTGTCACGAAGACGAGCGTTGTGCGGCTTGATACAGGCGAGCGGCAGGAAGAGATCGCGCGTATGCTGTCAGGTGCACAAGTCACGCCAGAGGCGCGCGCGCAGGCTGATAGATTGCTGGA
>CAZAIG010000044.1:0-5485 GCA_964485135.1 uncultured Porphyrobacter sp.
GAAATGTCGCGGCCTGATCGCAAGCCGCCGTTTGGAGCAGCCGACAATGTGCCGCGCGCGATTGCGGGGCGCGTGGGCGCTGATCCGAAGCGCGCGATCCTGACCCCCACGGGCGGGCAGACCAATCAGCAGCTCGTCGGCGAATTCGCCCGCGATATTGCGGCGGGCGAAGCCGAGGTCGCGGTGGTTGTCGGCTCAGAGGCGATTTCGACCGTGTTGGCGCTATCCGCCAAGGGTGAGACGCCCGATTGGTCTGAAGAGATCGGCGGTGATTTTGAGGATCAAGGTTTCGGCACTGATGGGATGATGGAGATGGGCCTTTTCGCGCATGGCGCGACTGGCGCGATCCCGCTCTACGCCATCGCCGAGAATGCGCGGCGCGCGAAGCTGGGCAAGGGTTTGGACGAGTATCGCCATGACATTGGCGAGCTGTTCGAACCCTTTACCAAAATTGCCGCTGCCAACCCTCACGCCGCAGCGCCTGTCCACCGCAGTGCTGAAGAACTGGCAACAGTGACAGAACGAAACCGGATTGTTGCCGAGCCTTACACCCGGATGACCGTGGCGCGCGATCAGGTAAATCAAGCCGCCGCGATTATCGTGGCCAGCGCTGGTAAGGCGCGCGAATTGGGTGTGCCAGAGGATAAGTGGGTGCATATCCATGCTGTTTCCCATTCGACCGAGCTGATGCTGTCCGAGCGGCCCGATCTTGCCGCAAACCCTGCCTCTATCGCCAGCGTCGAGACGGCTTTGGCTCGTGCAGGCAAGGGCATGGCGGATATCGCCTATCTCGATTTTTATAGCTGTTTCGCGATCCCCGTTTTCAATCAAATGGATCACTTTGGTCTGAAGGCGGATGATCCGCGCGGGCTGACTCTGACAGGGGGGCTGCCCTTCTTCGGCGGCGCAGGGAACAATTACTCCGCGCACGCAATTGCCGAGGCGGTTCAACGCGTGCGCAAGGATCGTGGCTCTTATGCCTTTGTGGGCGCGAATGGCGGCTGGATGAGCAAATATGCGACAGGCATTTATTCCACTGATCCGGCGGATTGGAGCGTGAATGACCGCTTCGCAAAAGTGCCGCTCGCCGAGGATGCTGTGCAGCAGCACCAAGGCGCATTCACAAGAGCGACAGTAGAAAGCTACACGATCAACCACACGAAGAAGGGATCGGACGCAGTCTTCATCGGGCGCGAGCCGGGCGGCAAACGCGTGGTTGGCAATGCCGACTTGTCAGATGAAGTGACCCGCGCGGCTTTCGAAGGCGGTGAACCGTTTGGCGCGAAGCTAACCGTCGTTCGGGATGAACGCGGACGCAATATTGGGCAGGTCGTTTCTTAAGCCACTAGTGACGCCAGCACACGCCGTTTGCCCGCGAATGGCCGGCGGCCATGCATAACGCGGAAATTGTCGATCAGCGCCACATCGCCTGCTTGCCATGCAATGTCACAGGTCAGCTCTTCGGAAAGCTCAATCGCGCGCGCCATATGTTCAGGCCCAATGGGCTCTCCACCACCGAATGTGATGGATTTGCTCGCTTGATTGCGGCTGTCCGACCATCCTCTGAACGCAGCAATCAACTGGTTGAAAAAGCTCTTTGAGCCATCATCCAATGTGCGGATCGCGGGGAGCGCAGGGGTGGTTGCGCGCAAAGTATCATCCGCCAGCCATTCCCATTCATAGCCAAGATCGGCGAGGCGCTTCTCGGCTTCTTCTCTGTCTGTAACTCCCAAGGTTGAGCGCCAGCTGCGCCCTTGGCCAGAGCCTGCATCATCATCGGCGGGCATTGCATTGGTGTAACGCACGCCCTCGGTAGCAAAACGGGCCACCAGTGCCGGGTCATCCGCCTCGAGCTGACCCAGCAGCCAGTCGGACCGGCACACCGGTGTCGCGCCGCCTCTATCCGGCGCAATCTCGCAATAGAAGAAGAGTTTGGAGGGGTAGAGCGGGGTCTGCGCCATCTCATGATGCAGATGGATTTCGGTTTCGGGCGGGGCTTCGTTGGCAGTGAAAACGCGCGGTGTAACGTTGACGCGTACCGCGTTTGAGAGGCTTTCTTCATAGGTAAAGCCATCTTCGCCATAGCCGCCAATACTCGCGTCAAATGCATCTGTATCGCTGACATCAAAGCCGCGAAACAGCAGCGCGCCAGCGTCCGCGAGTGCTGTATCAACCGCGCCTTTGTTCGCGCCCAGAAACGCGCCCAGATCACCATTGCCCAGGATGATTGCAGGAAAGTCTGTCTCAGTCATAGATCGGGTGGAACTTTCCAAAGGCAGCTTCCGCAAAAACGCCGGGATCGTTGAAGCGCCGGTTTTGATTGAGGGCAGAGATCGCCGCCATCTCAGCGTCGGACAATGCGAAGTCCATAATCGCGAGGTTCTCGCTCATCCGCTCAGCCTTGGAGGTTTTGGGGATGATCGAGGTTCCCCGCTGCACACCCCAGCGCAGCACGATTTGTGCAGGTGTTTTGCCATGCATCTCGGCCGCCGCCTTCACACATGGCTGTGTCAGTACGCTGTCGCCAGCACCGGCCATATCGAGTTCGAGATAAGATAGCGCGCCCAAGGGAGAGAATGCAGTCACTTCCATGCCGTAATGCTTGGCGAGCCGGATCAGTTTGTCTTGTGTGAGATAGGGATGGGCTTCGACCTGCAATGCATAGGGCTGAACGCGCGCATAGCTCATCAAATCATGGATGAGCGCCGAATTGTAATTGCACACGCCGATGCGCAGGGTGAGCCCTTTATCGATCAAGGCCTCCATCCCTACCCACGTTTCATGCAATGGCACTTTGGCGGGGCGCATTTCAGGCTTGGTACCATCCGGATTGGCGAGCCATTCGGGTGGATAACGCTCAGCAATCGGCACATATTCAAGCGCGATGGGGAAGTGGATCAGGTAGAGATCGAACGCCTCGATCTGAAGATCGGCGAGAGATCTGCGCGCCGCTTCCTCGACGTGGCATTTCGCGTGATGCGTGTTCCACAACTTGGAAGTGATCCACAAATCCTCGCGCGTCACCAGCCCGTCCGCAATCGCGCGGGTGATGCCTTCGCCGACTTCCGCTTCATTACCGTAATCCGCTGCGCAATCGAGATGGCGGTAACCCGCTTTGATCGCCTCGTAAGCGACATCGGCCGCATTCTCTCTCGCGACTTTCCAAAATCCGAAGCCAATAGAGGGGATAGTGTCCAAAATTATGTCTCCGAAAAATCAAGTGTGATTGCTTGACCAGCTGCAATGCTGCGTTGGGCGGCGTCTCCCATTTGGACCGAGCGTAACCCGTCCTCCGCGCTGATCAAGGGCGGCGTGCCTTGGGTCAAGCAGCGGTGGAAATGGAGAAGCTGGAAGTAAGTTGCGCCCCAATGATCGCCTGCTGCCAGCGCTTCTGCCGGTGTCGCGACTGGCTCTTCAACCGGCCGCTTCTCTTCGCCAAAGGGCGTGCGGGGTGAGAATATGACACTGGCGCGAGGCAGGGCGACTTCAAGTTTCCCCTCTGCGCCTAAGGCATAGATGTCTTCCTGCTGCTCAGACCCGTCGGCAAACATGCACAGATCGAGCGAAGCGCGCGCGCCGCCTGCAAAATCAACCGTGACCAATGCACTGTCGAGAATATCGGGAACCTCGCCATTATAGCGCTCGTCCAAATGGTTCACATCCTGCCCGCCGCTGGCGTAAATCCGCACTGGCTCATCGCGCAGAATATGCCGCATCAGATCGAAAAAGTGGCAGCATTTCTCGACCAGAGTGCCGCCCGAATTGCGATTGAAGCGGTTCCAATCGCCAACTTTCTCAAGGAAGGGGAAGCGGTGCTCGCGGATCGAGAGCATTTTTACGTCACCGGTTTCCCCTGCATGGACGCGTTCGATGAATCGAGTGACGGGCGGCATGAAGCGGTATTCGAGGCCAACCCACAGCAGCGATCTGCTCGCTTCTGCGAGCTGCTTCAAGGCCCGCGCATCCTCCACGCTTGTGCACATGGGCTTTTCCAGCAGCAGAGCAATGCTTCGCTCGATCACCGGCTTGGCGACTTCGAAATGGGTGTGATTGGGCGAAGCGATGATAACAGCGTCGGGCGCGCATTCATCGAGCATCGCCTCTGCATCGCTATGGAGCGCGAGATTGAGGCCCAACTCCTTCGCCAAAGCCGCTGCTTCCTCGCGCGATCCGGCATCGGGATCAGCAATCGCGATCAGCTCCAGACCCTCGACCAAAGCACAGTTGCGCATGTGCTCGCGGCCCATCATCCCGCAGCCGATAATGGCGTATGTGCGCGTATCGCTCATGGCTTTGCGCTATCTATCGCATGCATCAAATAAGCAAGGTCAAACCCCTTCTTGCCAGAAAGCACGATAGGATCTATATAGTTACAAAAGAAACTAAATGAGCAAACCAAGGATTCGCAGCAAATGGCTGATCTGTTTGAAAATCCGGCTGGCCTCGATGGCTTTGAATTTGTGGAATTTTGCGCGCCGGAAAAAGGCCAGCTTGAGCCTGTGTTTGAGGCGATGGGCTTCACCCATGTCGCAACCCATCGCAGCAAGCATGTCGACCTGTGGCGTCAAGGCGGGATCAATCTGATCGCCAATTATGAACCGCGCTCCGCCGCTTGGTATTTCGCGCGCGAACATGGGCCTAGCGCATGTGGCATGGCATTCCGCGTCAAGGATGCAGTGAAAGCTTACGACCATTTGATCGCAGCAGGCGCGGAGCCGGTTGCCAATGAGCCGGGGCCGATGGAGCTGCGCATCCCCGCCATCCGCGGGATTGGCGGCGCGATTCTCTATCTGGTCGATCGCTATGCCGATGAGAGCGGCGAAGGGCTCTCGATCTACGATATCGACTTTGAATATCTGCCGGGTGTTGAGCGCCAACCGGAGGGTGCGGGCTTCAAGCTGATCGACCACCTCACGCACAATGTTTACACGGGCCGGATGAAATATTGGGCGGACTATTACGAGACGCTGTTTAACTTCAAAGAGATCCGTTTCTTTGACATCAAGGGTGAATATACCGGCCTCACATCGAAGGCGCTGACCGCGCCCGATGGAAAAATCAAAATCCCGCTCAATGAAGAAGGTGAGGGCGGTAAGGGGCAGATTGAGGAATTCCTGCGCGAATTTAACGGCGAGGGTATTCAGCACATTGCGCTCATTTGCGATGATTTGGTAACTTGCTGGGACCGGCTTAAAAAGCTGGGTGTGCCCTTTATGACGGCGCCGCCAGCGACTTATTACGAGATGCTGGACGAGCGCTTGCCGGGCCATGGCGAGAACGCCGAAGAGCTGCAAATGCGCGGAATTTTGCTGGATGGCACGACAGAAGGCGGTCAGCCCCGATTGCTGCTTCAGATTTTTGCCGAAGCACAAGTTGGGCCGGTCTTCTTCGAATTTATCGAGCGCAAGGGCGATGACGGCTTTGGCGAAGGCAATTTCAAAGCTCTGTTTGAGAGTATCGAACGCGATCAGGTCGCGCGCGGCGT
>CAZAIG010000044.1:5585-15934 GCA_964485135.1 uncultured Porphyrobacter sp.
GCAATTTCAAAGCTCTGTTTGAGAGTATCGAACGCGATCAGGTCGCGCGCGGCGTGCTGGAAGTGGAGCCTGCTCAGTGACGGCTCCAAAGCTCGCCGGTGTCCATCACACCGCCTTGCGCTGCAAGGATGCGAAGGAAACGGTCGAATGGTATGGCCGCGTTCTCGGCATGGAATACACCACTGCCTTTGCTGAGGATCATGTGCCCTCGACCGGCGAATACGATCCTTACATGCATGTCTTCCTCGATGCGGGGAATGGGAACATCCTCGCTTTCTTCGAGCTACCCAACCAGCCGGACATGGGCAATGACCCCAATACGCCCGAATGGGTCCAGCACTTCGCCTTTCGCATTGGTTCAGAGGAAGAATTGCTCGCGGCCAAAGCGCATATTGAAGGCGAGGGGATCGACGTTCTCGGCCCCACACATCACGGCATTTTCAAATCGATCTATTTCTTCGATCCCAATGGCCACCGCATAGAGCTGGCCTGCGATATTGGTACGGATGAGCAATATGCCGAGCTTAAGCGTGTAGCTGCGCCGATGCTGGATGAGTGGTCGGAAACGAAGAAGGCTCCGCGCCATGCCGATTGGCTGCATGAGGTTGCCCGCGCTCAAGCAGCGAAGCGATAGCGAAGAAAAACGCAAAGAGCGCGCAAACGACTAGGGCAGGGCCAGCATGACTCTTGACGTGAGCGTAGACACCTCACTCACAGGTGCTGGATTGTCAGGCGGGATCGGACCGCCTTCGGGGAAGAGCGCGATAAGCTCATCCAGCTCAGCTGTGACCTTTGCAGCGGCATCACTTTCTAACCGTTTCGCTGTGTCTTTGGCGACAATGGCAAAACCGTAGGCATCCTGATACTCGCCCGGATCAGTCACCGCGCCATCCTTAACCGCAATGGCATATTCTTGGATCGTCGTTTCCATCAGGAAAGAGATAATCAACTCAGGCTCACCGCCCGCTTTTTTGCGCACGGCGGCTAGGTTAGCCTCCGCAGCCTTGAGTTGAGGCTCGATTTCAGCCGCAGATTTGCCTTCCTCCAGCGCCTCTGACACGGCTTCAAACAGGCTTGCATCAAAACCTAGTCCGTCGAGGCCCTTGCGCTCATCAGCATGTGTTTCCGATACAGGGTGAAGGAGGTGCGGCGCTGCAGCCTTCGGATCGCCCGCGCGGTAAAGCGCAAGTCCAGCTTCGACATGTCCAGCCATAAAGGCCAGACGATTGACGAGTGGCAGAGCTTCGATACTGTGTCCGGCTTCTGCGTTATTCTCGGTGCTGACCGCATCTGCATTTGCGCTATTTTCAGCGCTGCATCCAGCCAGTGCGGCGCCGAACAATGCGCCAGCCAGACTAAGGCTAGTCCGAGTATTCAAAGTTATGTTCATTGGAGTTAGACCTTGCGTTGTTTCCCGGAATACTACCAATCTTGCCGCAGAAGGTGCCCTAATTCCAGCCTGCTTTGTCGAAGATTTGAACCGCTTGCTGCTGGTTCTTGCCCAGCTCACTGGCATTGAGTGTATCGGCTGTAAACTCGCCAAGCGATTCAACGGCGGAATTGCCCTTTAGTCCCTTAACCGCGGGGTATTCGTTATTCCCATTGGCGAAGTAGCCTTGTGCCTTCGCATCGGTGAGATATTCAAGGAAACGGATCGCATTTTCGCGGTTGGGCGCATTTTTTAGCAGGCCCGCGCCGCTGATATTGACATGCGTGCCAGTTGTTTCGCCATTGGGGAAAATAATTCCGATGGCATCCATGATCTTGCTGCCCTCATCTTCCCCAGCAAAGCGCGCAAGATAGTAGCTGTTCACGATGGAAATTTCGCATTCGCCAGCTGCGACCGCTTCGATTTGGGCGGTGTCATTGCCCTGGGGATCGCGCGCGAAATTGGCGACCACGCCTTTGGCCCATTCTTCGGCTTTAGCCGCGCCATCATGAGCGATGATGCTAGCGAGCAGAGAGATGTTGTAAATGTTGCTGGAGGAGCGGACGCAGACTTTCCCGCGATGCGCTGGGTTTGCAAGATCAGCGTAAGTTGCGAGCGGAGCCGGAGTGCCCGCGGCTTTGTTATAGATCACAACCCGTGCCCGGGTGGAAAGACCGAACCACAGCCCATCAGGGTGGCGCAAATGATCGGGCAAGCGCTCTGTCAGAGTTTCCGATTCAACCGGCGCAAGAATGCCCGCTTCCTCTGCACGCCAAAGCCGTCCGGCATCGACAGTGATCAGCAAGTCGGCTGGGCTAAATTCGCCTTCGCTAACCACGCGTTCGATCAGTGCATCCGCCTTTGCCTCAATCCGGTTGACTTTGATGCCGGTCGCCTCGGTGAAGTCTTCGTAAAGCGCAAGATCAGTGTCGTAATGGCGCGATGAATACAGGTTCACTTCACCGCCATCTGCGCCATTGGTTGCTGCGTCTTCTGAAGTTGGAGAGCAAGAAGCGACGGCGAATGCAGCTGTGGCGGCGAAAAGAGCACGGATCATAATGGAGCTTTCGAATTATTGTTATTGCAAATCATTATTGTTAAAGCGATCTGGAATCAAGTCTCCTTGGCAAAACACAAAACGCTTGATGGTCTAAGGCGAATGGCTAAACGTTCAGCGGCGACTGTCAAATCGGCCATTTTGCACGAAATGCCAATTTGCTCGCCCGCATCATTTGCCAGAAGAAACCGTGTGCCGCGCCCTGTGGTTCTGACGTCTTTCACAATCAGTCCGCCGGGATCCGGAGCAACATCCACTGCCCCTTCACGGATCAAAAGATCAACTGGACCATCACTCGCCGGCAGTGCAGCAAGCGCGTTAAGCGGCCAAGTCCCGAACGCAGTCTGGATTGCTCCATCGGCGATCTGGGCGGGCAAAGTCTCGCATTCTCCAAACATCGCGCCGATACCCAACGTCGCTGGATCGCTGAAAAGCGCATGCGGCGTGCCTGATTGCACTATCCGCCCTTCATCCATCACGGCGATAGTGTCCGCGACATCCATCGCTTCATCGGGATCATGGGTAACCATTAAGGCGGTCGCGCCGCGCTCTTTCAGCAGCCGCCGACATTCTCTGCGCAAATCGCGCCGCAAGACCACATCAATGCTGGCAAAGGGTTCATCGAGAAGAAGAACCGCCGGTTCAGGTGCCATCGCCCTTGCTAAAGCCACTCGCTGTGCTTGCCCGCCCGACAAACTTGACGGGAAACGCGCGCCCAATCCGGCAAGGCCGATCATATCCAGCCATTGCTCAGCCAATTGAGTTGAGCGGTCGGCTTTAGGCACGCCGAACAGAATATTGTCCGCGATGCTCATATGCGGAAACAGCGCGCCGTCCTGAAAGACCAGCCCAATGGGGCGTTTTTCCGGCGGAGGATTAAGCAGCGGCGCGGCGAGCATTTCGCCGTCTAGAACAATCGAGCCATGCTGCACATCAAGCAGGCCTGCGGCCAAATTGAGCAAAGTGGTCTTGCCACAGCCCGAAGAACCAAGCAGACACGTGACCTCGCCCGTGGGCACCAGCAATTCCACATTGGTCAACGCCGGTTTGGAGGCAGGTGCATCGCCATAGTGGTGGCTGATATTCTTAAACTCGAGGTTCACTTGCCCATCCTGTTTTCACCCGCTGCAACCCGCCGAGTCTTCGCGGCGTGCTGATGCGCCTTAGGCATATTGGCGGGTGGAGCGCAACTCGCGGTTTTCGGCGCGGGGGCGCTAGTCTAGGCACCGCAGCGTTCGTCATAGCCGGCTTGGCTATGATCCCGATCCTCGCAATTGTCTGGGCTATTCCATCAGGCGGGCTGACATCGTGGGGGCATTTGAGCGCCAATGTCCTTCCGAGCTATGCGGTCAACACCACTGCGCTGATGGCCCTTGTCGGATTGTTTACAGCGGTGATGGGCGTGGGCAGCGCGTGGTTGGTGAGCGCAGCGCGCTTTCCTGGGCGCGGCGTCCTGAGCTGGGCCTTGGTTCTTCCTCTGGCCGTGCCCGCCTATATCGCGGCCTATATCTATGCTGATTTGCTCGATTTCACTGGCCCTGTGCAAAGCGGAATGCGCAGCGTGACGGGATGGCAGGCGGGCGACTATTTCTTTCCTGCAATCCGGTCGTTGCCCGGCGCTGCATTCGTCCTGTCGCTGGTCCTTTACCCCTATGTCTATTTGCTCACGCGTGCTGCTTTTGCCGCTCAAAGCATGAGCCAGTTTCGCGCGGCCCGGACGCTTGGCCTTGCGCCCGCATCTGCATTTTGGCGAGTCGCTTTACCCAGCGCGCGTCCCGCGATTGCTGGCGGATTGGCGCTTGTCCTGATGGAAACGCTAGCCGATTTCGGCACTGCAGAGTTTTACGGCGTTCCCACGTTTAGTACCGGCATTTTCCGAAGCTGGCTGGCGATGGGGGACAAAGCCGTCGCGCTGAAACTGGCCGGCGTGATGCTGATCTTTGTGGTTGCATTGATCGCGATTGAGGCTGCCAGCCGCAAAGGACAAACCGATGCGAGAGATGCAGTGGGAGAGGATACGGCGCTCATCACGCTTACACCCGGTAGAGCAAATTTGGCTGCGTTTGCATGCGCTATACCGGTCTTGTTAGGCTTTGTTCTGCCGACCTCTGTTCTGCTTGGGCACGCGATAGAAATCGGAAACGAGCACGATTGGGCCGGGCTTTGGGTATATACCGCCGACAGTTTGAAGCTTGCGGTCTTCGTTGCCATTATCGCCAGCATCGCTGCGCTTGTCCTCGCTTATGTTCAGCGACAATCCGCCGGCAAAGCCGCCAGCGTTGCCATTCGGCTGTCGACATTGGGATACGCTTTGCCCGGCGCTTTGCTAGCGGTCGGCCTCCTTGCGCCGTTGGGCGGGTTTGATCAGGCGATCACTCGGTTCGCGCGCGATCAGTTCGGCTGGGATGGCGGGTTGATCCTAGCGGGGACAAGTATAGTCCTGATCTATGCTCTGGCGGTCCGCTTCCTAACTGTCTCGTTCAATTCGGTGAGCACTGGCATGGGCAAGCTGCCGCGCAAAACGGATGCAGCGGCGCGCAGTCTGGGCGCGGGCCCTACGCGCGTTGTTCGCCGCATTCACTTGCCGCAATTGCGGTTTAGTTTGGCGGCTGCAGCGGCGCTGGTCTTTATTGATACGATGCGCGAGCTTCCTGCAACGCTGATCCTGCGTCCGTTCAACTTGGAAACACTAGCGACGCGCGTTTACCGGTTGGCGAGTGATGAACGGCTGGCAGAAGCATCACTCGCTGCGCTCATCATAATGGCGCTGGGACTAATCCCGGTGATTATGCTCAACCACGCTGGCAAGCGCTAAAGCATGGCGATCAGCCATGACCGCAGCTTCGCTATCCTACGAAGCTGGCGCGGCAACCATGTCTTGCTGCAAGGTGCGTCCAGCCAGCAAATAATGCAGCGCCGCCCAGCCATAAATGCAGCTGAAGATCACAATCGACCATTGTAGGCCGCGTGCCTCGGCATTGGAGCAAGCGTCCAGCGCGGCCATCTCAGCTCCCGCCAAAGCCAATTGTGCATCGGGGGCAAGCGACAGCAGCGGCGTACATGCCTCCAATGTCAGACCAAGCCCATAGCCATCAAGGAACATAGTCTTGAGCCAAGTTGAAAGCACGCCGATTAAGGGCGGGCCTAGCCCATACCCCAGAAGGTTCACCACAAACAAAGTGATAGCAACTGACGTTGCGCGCATCCGGCTATCTACAACACCGCTAGAAACCGCATACATGGGGCCGAGGTAGAAATAGTGGATCATCGCGGCGATCATAAGCGCAGGCACGGCGAGCCACAGGTTCGGCATTAGAAAGCCGAAAGCGTAGAGCGGCACGGAAAGGCCCATGCCAATCGCTGGCAGCCAAGACAGGGCTGTGGGGTATTTCTTAGAGATCCGATCAGAAAGCCAGCCCGAACTAAATACTCCAATTCCGGCCATCACGCCAAGCACAACGCCGTAGAGCAACGATGCCTGCTGAATGGTCAAACCATGCGTGCGCAGTAGAAATGATGTGGTGAATTGTCCTACGCCATATCCCACAAAAGAGGCCAGAGTCGCGCCGATCACAACGTGCCGGTAAGCAGGCTTTTTGGCCAAGACAGCAAGCGCCTCTTTAAAGCTGGCCTTCTCCAGCCCCTGCAGGGATTTGGGATCGGTATAACCGCGCGGGGGTTCTTTGATGCTGCGCCATACCAGCACCGACAGCAGCAAGCCGGGCACGCCGACGACGACAAAGGCGACGCGCCAACCTTCGACTTGGCTCCAATCAAGATCACCGAACAATCCGCCCATGCCCATGGAGTTGATCCAGGCGCCATATTGCGCGCCTTCAAGGCCAGCCAATTGCCCGCCAAAGATAGAGGCAAGCATTCCGCCAATGGGCACGCCCAAAGCATAGATCGAAACCGCTGTCGCGCGGCGTGATGGCTTGAAATAGTCCGCGATCAGTGACTGCGCAGGCGGGGTGCAGCCAGCCTCGCCAATGCTAACCCCGACCCGATATAGGAACAGCATTAGGAATGACATGGCAAAGCCACAAAGGGCGGTGAACAGGCTCCAAATAGCCACAGCCCATGCGATGATCGCGACGCGGTTGTATCGTTCTGCGCCGCGCGCAATGGGAATACCAATGAAAGTGTAGAGAACTGCAAATGCCGGGCCGCCAAGCAGGCCCATTTGCCAGTCTTCCAATCCAAAAGTGAGCTTAATCGGCTCGGTCAGAATGTTGATGATTGTGCGGTCGATGAAATTAAAAATATAGACAACCAGCAATGTGCCTAGAACATAGTTCCGGTATGCGGGTGTGCCGAACCCTTCTGATGCTGGCGCAGTGCCTGTTGACGCATCCGCTGTCGCTACAGCCATCAAACTCCCCCAAAGGATTGCGCAGTGCGAACCTCTATTTGAAGAGAGTCGCCTGCGTTTGTTATCTTACACAGGTATCCTCTGCGTATTTTCGCCGGAGGTAAAGCTGAATTAGCGTAAATTCCCAATTTGTACCGAGCGGTGATCGCAATTTCTGCGGCGTCTAGAGGCGTTGAAGCTGCGCGCAGATTTCCGCTTCGCTGACGACATCGGCGTATTTCGCATTCATATCGAACAGATTGGCCTCATGCGGATCATCGTGGCGGTCACCCACTGCCTCGCGCACCACCGTGGTGATAAAGCCATGCGACATGGAATCCACACAGGTTGCTCTGATGCATCCGCTCGTGGTTAGTCCGGTCAGAATCACATTGTCGACGCCAAGCGAGGTTAATGTTGATGCCAGCGACGTTCCGAAAAAAGCGCTGGGATATTGTTTGGAGATGATCAGCTCATCATCGCGCGGCTCCAGGCCATCGGGCCAAGCGCCCATTGCACTGCCTTGAATGAAGTAGCGCAAGGGTTTGGCTTTCTCAAAGAAGCGTCCGCCATCTATTGCCTTGGGGTGATAGACAACATTGGTGAGCACCACGGGAATACCCGCTTCGTGAGCAGCCTCACGAACACGAAGTGCGCTGGCTAGCGTGTCGTCAACATCGGCATACAGGTCACAGTCGGGATCGAAATAACCCTCGACAAAATCGACGAGGATAAGAGCCGGCTTCTTTCCAAAACCGGCCTTTTGTCCATACGCTCTTGCGTAATTCTCGTCGAGTCTGCTCATGATGGATGGCTACCAGATGCGTCGCTGCGTTCCTAGAATTTGAAGCCAACCTCAACGCCGACCAAGCGCCGTGCACCGGGTGAGATAAAGGAGCCGCCAAACTCGATCGCCGGAATAACTTCGTTGAGATATTTACGATTGAGCGCGTTATTGGCGAAGATTGCGGCGGTGATGTTCTCGGTTTCAATGCCCGCTCGCAGGTTCAGCACGCCAAACGCGTCACGCCGCGCCACGCCGTAATTGGCGTTGCCGACGAAGCCCGGCAGTGCGAGTGCTGAGATCGGCAAGAGACCAGAGAAAAGCGTAGGTGCTTCTTGGTTCTGGAACGAGTGGAACCAAGTGGGGCCAGTAATCCTATAATCCGCGCGCATCACCAGATCGACACTGTCATTGAACGGCACGTCGATCTCAGTACCAAGGTTAATTGTGTAATCCGCCGTATAGGGCGATTTGTTGCCAACCGTTGTAGGGCGCGAGCTGTTCGCTTTGATCTCGCTATCGGTCACATTGACCGAGCCGAAGAATTTCCATCCCTCGACCACCTCAGCACTGGTGTTGAATTCAACACCGTAAACATCGACATCATCGATGTTCGAGACGACCCGAAGAAGGCCGAAGGAGCCAACGAAAAATTCGAAGAACTGCATGTCTTCGATATTGGTATAATAGCCAGCCAGATCGAACGTAATCGCGCCATCGACAAGCTCCCCCTTTACGCCCACTTCAAAGGCGGAGGAGACCTCTTTGTCATATTGGTCTTGGATCGACACATCCGCGCCGATAAATTGCACGAAATTGGCATCAATGATGGCTGAGGAACCCTGATTGTTAAACCCGCCTGACTTAAATCCGATGCCCCAGTTGGCGTAGAAATTGAGATCGGGCTGGGGCTGCCAGCTTAACGACACTTTGGGCTGCAATTGCTTGTAAGTTTCAGAAACCGGGCTGAATGCGCCAAAAGCTAGGCCGGGGTTGATCGGACCGCCGCTAAACGGGTCTAGCGCTCCGGCTGGAACCAGTGAATCAGATGAGCGATCTTCCACATCGTAACGCAGGGCCAGACCGGCTGTGAAGTCACCGAATTGATATTCAGCATTGCCAAACACCGCGTAGACTGTGGTGTCGAACGTGTCATTAAGCAAAAGCGATGTCGGGTTGGCGCTGCCCGGTGCATTGAACAATTCGCGGCTCACGCCTGCACCTGTGTCGCCGCCAATGCTGACGCCGGTTTCGCGGTCGATGCTCAGGAAATATGCGCCAACCTGCCAGTTCAGCGCGTCTCCGCCGGTTGAGGCGAGGCGGATCTCGCCGCTAATATCGGATTGTTCACGAATTTGCAGCTGTGTGCCATCGCAAGTGCTTGGGCTATAAGCACCGAAAGTCGAGCCATTGGCTGGGTCGAAAATGAATGGCACAGGAAGTGCGCCGACAAAGCCGGGCTGGTTCACAGGAAAGCCGGTTAAATTTGCAGTGCTTGCAAAACAGCTATTCACGACATTGGCAGCGGCTGGATCAGCGGCAGAAATAAAGCGCGCAAAATCAGCCGATGTACCATCCGCTGTTAACAATTGGTCGACATCAGAATAAAGCGCCCACGCGGTCAGCGCGACATCGCCAAAATCATGCTCAATCTTGGCCGAAATATCGAAGCTGTCTTGCTCGTTCGTGGGGCGGATATTGCCATAATAGCGGAACGGGTGATCATTCACGTCCTCGTTAAAGGCCGGGTTCACGCCAGCAAAATTGGGCAGGTGAAAGGACGAGTTGAAATTGACTGATGCGCCCCGGACTTGCGAGTAGCGTGCTTTCACATCCAGCTCTGTTGCATCGCCAAAATCAGCAACAATGCGGCCATCGACAGACCACACTTCTTGATCATCGACCACGTCGCTATTTAGAAATTCATTGGTGAAAAAGCCATCGGTGGTCCGGTAATAGCCAGATAGGACAAAGCCCAAATTCTCGCCAAGCGGCCCCGCGACATGGCCGGTCGCCTGAATGGTGTTTTCATTGGCGTAGGATGCTTTGACGCCGCCTTCGAAAAAGTCGCTGGGTTTGAGTGTTTGCAGGACGATGGCGCCAGCCGCAGCGTTCCGGCCATAAAGCGCGCCTTGCGGTCCCTTTAGGATTTCGACCTGACGCAAAGTGCCTTGGGTTTGGTTCAATTGGGCAGTGTTGGTTTTGAGGATGCCGTCAACAACCAAGGCCACCGAGCTTTCCGCATCGCGCGCGCCATTGATGCCGCGAATGTTGATCTGCGTGTCGCCAGCCTCGGCCGTGCCGGTCACGATTGTTACGCCAGGGGTGAGCTGAACGAAATCCTCTGCATTGTCAGCGCCGGTGCGCTCCAAGGCCGCTGCTGTCAGAACTGAAACCGAGGCTGGCACGTCTTGCAAGCGTTCGCTTTGACGGCGAGCGGTCACGATGATGGCATTGTCGTCGTTTACGGTATCGGCGCTGGCATCGGGTGCGGATTGCGCAATGGCAGGCGTTGCAAGCAGCGGTAAAGTGGCAGCGGTGGCAAATAGTAGTGCTTTGGTCAGGCGTTTCATTAATTGTGCTCCCCAAAAATCCGCAAATTATCACTGTGCGGTCAAACTCGTGTTGAGATTAATTCGCCTTATTGTATACAAATTCGATCAGTCAAGCTTGAAAGAGTGATTCATGTCGAGAGCATCCGACACAGCGTACAATACAATTCGCGAGA
>CAZAIG010000045.1:0-15855 GCA_964485135.1 uncultured Porphyrobacter sp.
CGCGGCTTGATGGGCCAATCCGCGATCTGCCGATGCATATGAGCGAGATGGCGGTTGAGGCGCATATGCGCAAACGCTCGAAGAAGAACTTGGCCGCGGCAGACGCGCCCTTCTTCCTCGGGGCCGGGGCCTATCGTCATCATGTCCCGGCAAGCGTGGATACGATCATCCAGCGCGGCGAGTTTCTGACCGCTTACACTCCCTATCAGCCCGAGATTGCGCAGGGCACGCTGCAAATGCTGTTCGAATTTCAAACCCAAGTGGCCAAGCTCTATGGCTGCGCGGTGGCGAATGCGAGCATGTATGATGGCTCGACTGCATGCTGGGAAGCGGTGGCGATGGCAGGCCGCGTCGCGCGGGGTAAGAAGAACAAGGTTGTGCTCTCCGGCGCGCTCCACCCGCATTATGCCGAGGTCGTAAAGACCATGGCGCAGTTCACCGGAGATGAAATCGCCACAGCGCTGCCCTCGGTTCAGTCAGAGCCGGACACCAGCGGGTTGATTGGCCGGATTGATGAGAACACATCCTGCGTCGTCGTCCAATATCCCGACATTCTCGGCCGTGTTTCGAATATTGCTGAAGTGGCCGAGGCAGCGCATGCTAAGGGCGCTTTGCTGATCGCCGTATGCACAGAGCCAGTGGCATTGGGCGCGATCCAATCGCCGGGCGAATTGGGCGCAGATATTGTTGTGGGCGAAGGACAGAGCATTGGCGTTGGCTTGCAATTTGGCGGGCCATATCTCGGCCTGTTTGCCGTTCGCGATCCCAAGCATGTTCGTATGATGCCCGGGCGCCTGTGCGGCGAGACTGTCGATGCAGAAGGCAAGCGCGGCTATGTGCTGACGCTGTCGACGCGCGAGCAACATATCCGGCGCGAGAAGGCGACTTCCAACATCTGCACCAATTCAGGCCTGTGCGCGCTGGCGTTTAGCGTCCATATGACCTTGCTGGGTGAGAAAGGCCTGCGGCAATTGGCGGCAGAGAACCACCGTTTGGCTTGCATCGCGGCTGACAGGCTCGCCAAGGTTGATGGTTTGGACGTCATCACGACAAGCTTCTTCAACGAATTCGCAGTGACGATGAACGGTAACGCTCGCCAGATCGTGCGCAATCTGGCCGATAAGGGCGTGCTCGCGGGCGTTTCGCTCGGGCGGCTTTATCCCGATCATCCCGAGCTTGATGACGCGCTTTTGATCGCTGTCACCGAAACGACGAGCGAGGACGATATCGAAGCGCTCGCCACTGCGCTTGCCAAGGAACTGAATGGAGAGCTGTCATGAATGCCCCTGTCTCTCGGCCCAACAAATCCGGCTGGAAACCCGCGATGGAGGTAGCCGAAGGTGGTGACACAGGTACTCTCACCGGCAACCGCGCGCTGATGCTTGAAGAGCCGCTGCTCTTCGAAATTGGACAGGCTGAGACAACCGGCGTCGATTTTGCCGAAGTCGAACCAATTTTGCCGAGCCGCCTCGGCGGCATGGAGCGCAGCGAGACTATTGGCCTCGTCGGGCTGACCGAGCCAGAAACCGTGCGCCACTACACGCGCCTTTCACGCCAGAATTACGGGATTGATCTGGGCCTGTTTCCGCTTGGCTCTTGCACGATGAAGCACAATCCGCGTTTGAATGAGAAAGTCGCGCGGATGCCGGGCTTTGCTGACGTTCACCCGCTTGCGCCGGAGGCGAGCGTGCAAGGCGCGTTGCAAGTGATTTACGAGCTGGGCGAATGGCTCAAAACGCTGACCGGAATGCCTGCTGTGGCGATGAGCCCCAAGGCGGGCGCGCATGGTGAGCTTTGCGGTATTCTTGCGATCCGTGCGGCGCTGACCGCTCGCGGCGATGCGCGCGAAGTGGTGCTGTGCCCTGAAAGCGCGCATGGCACGAACCCGGCCACCGCTGCTTTCGCTGGCTACCGCGTGGAAGACATTCCCGCGACGCCCGATGGCCGCGTGGATGTGGATGCTCTCAAAGCGCGGCTTGGCCCTGATGTCGCCGCCGTTATGATTACTAATCCCAACACGTGCGGATTGTTTGAGCGTGACTTCAAAGAGATCGCAGATGCTGTGCACGAAGCGGGCGGGCTGGTCTATTGCGATGGCGCGAATTTCAACGCCATCGTCGGGAAGGTCCGCCCCGGCGACCTTGGTGTGGACGCGATGCACATCAATCTGCACAAAACCTTCTCCACCCCGCATGGCGGCGGTGGCCCCGGCTCTGGCCCGGTGGTCTTTTCAGAAGCGCTCGCTGACTACGCGCCGCTGCCTTTTGTGCGCAAAGATGGCGAGACCTACCATCTAGTCGAGGAAGAGGACCGCGAAGCGCGCGGGCCGAGCTTTGGCCGGATGACAGCGTTCCACGGGCAGATGGGCATGTTCACTCGCGCGCTGACCTATATGCTCAGCCACGGCGCGGACGGCCTCAAGCAAGTGAGTGAGGACGCGGTGCTCAACGCCAATTACGTCCTGCGCAGCCTCGAAGATCTGCTGCATGCGCCTTTTGCAGACAGCGGGCCGTGCATGCACGAGGCCTTGTTTGGCGATAAGGACTTTGGCGGCGATCTCTCGACGCTGGATCTCGCCAAAGCGCTGATCGATGAAGGCTATCATCCGATGACGGTTTATTTCCCGCTGGTGGTGCATGGCGCGATGCTGGTTGAGCCGACCGAGACCGAGAGCAAAGCGGCGCTTGACCAGTTTATCGCAGCCTTCCGCCATGTGGCCGAACGCGCGAAAGCAGGCGATGAAAGCATGAAGCAGGCGCCCTATTTCGCGCCGCGCCGCAGACTTGATGAAACGCTGGCGGCGCGCAAACCTGTACTCGCTTGGGAGCCACCTGAAACCGCGTAATAGCGCGCACCTCTTACAAACCTGCTTGCATTTGCGGTGCAAAGCCGCTTTCTATTGGCCAAACCAAAAGGTCGCATGAAATCAGTTTCGGTTATGTCTTGATCGCGTAACCGGCATTTGCGGTGTCAAATGGGGCGGGCTTTTGGACAAGAAACCGAGCAGGAATTTTATTAGGCGCGGCTGGCGCAATGTGCGTGAGGCAGGCTCGCAGCGATTGGTGCTGACCGGTCTGCTAGTGCTGGCCGCTCTGCTGATAGCTCGGTATGGTTGGACGCTGCCGTTTCTGGCTGATGCCGAGCGCGGCATGTATGATGCGCGCGATTATCTTACTGCCGAGCAAGTCGACACTGATGAGCGGATCATGTTGGTCGTCTACAATGACCAAACGCTGACGGAGACCAGAAAGCGCTCTCCGCTCGACCGCCGAACATTGATTGATGCGCTTGGGACGCTCGACACCATGGGGGCAAAGGCGATCGGGGTCGATATTCTCTTCGATTCTCCGCAGGATGAAGATGCAGAATTGCTGGAAACGCTGCGGGCCATGAAAACACCGACTGCGCTCGCTTATGTGCTGCAGGATGTGAACCAAGACGACATCACTTACGAACAGCAGGAGTATCTTGATGCGTTTATGGCCGAGCTGGAGGGAAGCAACGCCTTTCCTGCTAGCGTGCGTTTGGAAAAGGACGGCGGCGTTACGCGCAATTTCACGTCTTTGCCTCAGGGAGATGAACCTGCATTGCTAAGCCGAGCGATGCTGAATGCTGCGGGTGATGGTGACAAGGTGCTCGCGGGATATGAAGGGGCGATTGATTTTCGGCTGTGCCGGCTCTGCGGAGAGGCGCAAGATGAAGATGCCGAAGCTTTAGAGACGGAGGAAGAAGGCGGCGGTATTGAGCCGCTCTACACCTCCCTACCCATCACCCTTTTCACGGATCCCGAAATCGCTGCGGCTGTCACTTATGAATATCCGATTGCGGGGAAGTACATTCTGATCGGGGCCGAAGTGGTCGACATTGACCGGCTCAATACGCCCATGACCACCTATCTCGGCGGCACTGTTCCGGGGATGAGCGTGCATGCGGATAAGATCGCGCAAATGCTCGATGGGCGCGCGCTCAACCCATTCCATAGCTGGCAAATTTGGCTGCTAACGGCTTTGATGATCGTAATGGCGGTGCTGACCGGATTGCTCGAATTTGTGGGCAATTGGCGGATCTATCCGATCCTAGCTGCTCAGGCCCTGGCGCTTATCGCCGTACCAATTCTGCTTCACCGAGTGGGGGTTGATACATTCGGAGTGCCAGCTGTCGGCTGGGTTGTGGGTTGGATCATCGCCTTTAGCGCGGTGACATCGGCGGCACGCGCATCGGGCGCGGTGCAGAGGAATTTCGCGCAAGGCGCTTTGGGCAAATATCTGCCGCGCGAAATGGCAGAGGAAATTATTGAAAAGCCCGATCTGCTGGCGCTGCATGGAGAGAAGAAAGAGATTTACGTGATGTTCTCCGATCTGGAGGGCTTTACGAAGATGAGCCACGCGCTATCGCCGGAAATGGTCGCCAAATTGCTCAATCGCTATTTGGAGATGCTGAGCGATGTTGTGCTCGAACATGGCGGCGTGATCGACAAATTCGTAGGCGATGCGGTGGTGGCGTTTTGGGGTGCGCCGATTGCGCGCGAAGATGATGCGGACCGCGCTGGAAAGGCGGGCTATGCGATCTGGGAAGCAGGCGAGGCTTTCCGTGCAGAGGTGGCCGCGATGGACCCTGACCTGCCCAAGATTGGTAAGACCCGCGTGGGGCTGCATTTTGGCGAGGCTGTTGTCGGCAATTTCGGCGGGGAAAGCCGCATTCAATACACAGCGCTTGGCGATTCGATGAATACAGCGGCGCGGCTTGAGGCGGCCAATAAAGCGCTCGAAACTTCGGTGATGGCGAGCCGTGAGTTTGCCGAAAGAACGACGCTCGACTGGTGGCGTCCAATGGGCAAAGTGGTGCTGCGCGGGCGGGCCCAGCCGGTGGAATTGATGCAGCCTGCTCCAAAATTCGCAGACAAGGAACGGGCCAAACTTGAACAGGCAATGGGACTTGTATCGACGCGACGAAATGCAGCAATTGAGGCTGTCGAGGCCATTTCAGAGCGTAATTTGGCTGACAAAGCGCTCTCCAATCTGTTAACACGTATGAACGATTTGAATGAGGAGGATGCATATGTCCTTGGCTAAAACACTTCGCAGCGGGCTGATTGCAGCCTTTGGCACAGGCGCATTCGCGCTCGCCGCGCCGGCCGCTGCTGATGTCGTGGTGAAATCGTCTGGCCCTTCGGCAAAGGCGTTTCCCGTCGGCAAGAAACTGAAAAGTACAGAGCGGATCACGCTGAAAGCGGGCGACACCGTCACTATCCTTGGTAAGAACGGAACGCGGGTCCTGCGCGGAGCTGGCCGTTACCGTGTCGGCGCGCGCGGTAAAGCGAAACCCGCTGCTTTTGCTAACTTGACCCGCTCACGCTCACAAGCGCGCACTGGGGCCGCCCGGACAGGAGGATCGGACAAAGTTCTCTCGCCCAATCTTTGGTATGTTGATGTGACCAAATCGGGCAAAATGTGTGTAACCGACCTTTCAAACGTCACATTGTGGCGGCCAGACGTCGAGAAGGATCAGACGATCGTTGTGGGTCCGGCGAGCGCTGAGTTCACCTATCCGATCCGGTTTGACGGACAGGCCAGCACGCGGCGCGTCGACAATGCGCGTTTGGCATTGCAAGAGGCCGCAGAATATACCATCACGGGACAGGGTGCAGACGGAGGGGCGACGGTAACGTTTGCTTTGCTCGAAAATGCACCCGAAACAGCGGAGGACATGGCACAGGCTTTGATTGCTCAGGGCTGCATGCTGCAATTGGACCTCCTCGCGCAGAGGTTGGAAACAAGCGCCGCCTAAATGGTGCGTTTGCTGACTGGCCAAAGCGTATAACGAACGGGACGCCTCTGAGCGACAAGGCTGGGTAAGGCCGCGCTCATCATTTTCGAAAACGCCCATTGGGGGGCGAAGGATCCAGCTTTGGAAGGCTGGAGACTGGGAGGCACATGTTTGGTTCGGCGCCATTGGGGCGATCAGAGAAAAAGCGCGTTTTCGGCGTGAATGAGTGGGCGGCGGTTGCTGCTTTATTGACGGCGGTTTTTGCTGTGCTGCCGACCGCAACTTCTGCGCAGGCATCGGGTGCGCGGTATGAAGGCGTGGCGAGCTGTGCAGGATCAACCTGCCATGGCCGCGCAGAAGGCAATGGCGCAGTCGTGCGTCAGGATGAGATTGCGACCTGGCAAGAACCCTCCTCCCCAACAGGTTCGCACAGCCGCGCTTATGCCGTTTTGGGTAGCCCGCGCAGCCGTCAAATTGCCGCCAGTTTAGGAATAGGGCCAGCGACGTCTGCGCCCGCCTGCCTTGGGTGTCATTCAACCTATGTCGCGCAATCTGCGCGCGGTCCCCGTTTTCAAACGTCTGACGGGATCGGCTGCGAAACGTGCCATGGCCCGGCACAAAACTGGCTTGCATCCCATTATGCTGCGCCCGCCACGCATGCCTCAAACGTCGCCAACGGGCTGACCCCGCTAGAGCGGCCACAAGTGCGCGCCAAAGTCTGCCTCGATTGCCACTATGGCAGCGAGAAGAAAGGGCAATTTGTAACGCACTCCATGATGGCGGCGGGCCACCCGCGCATCAGTTTTGAGCTCGATCTGTTTTCCGCTCTGCAGCAGCATCATGACGAGGATGATGATTACATTCAGCGCAAAGGGCGCAGTGATAGCGTGCGGCTTTGGGCTGTTGGACAAGCGGAGGCCGTGCGGCGCTCAACTTCGATGTTTGCCAAGCCGCGCTTTGGCATGCGCGGGGCCTTCCCAGAGTTCTATTTCTACGATTGTCATTCGTGTCACCGCACGATCACCGATGGCCCCACGCGCAAGCTGACATTTGAAACCAATCCGCAGCGGCCCATCCCCTATGGTAATCCGCCGTTTAATGATGAAAATATCATCATGTTGTCTGCGGTGGCAAAAGCGCTTGCTCCGGGGCAAGCGGGCAGCTTCCTTGCTGCAAGCCGTAATTTCCATGGAGCCATGGGCAAAGGGCGCGGCGCGACCCAGCAAGCGGCGATCAATCTTCGCAATCGTGCGGGCGCTTTGTCCAATGCGCTGGCGGCGCGCGGATACAATAGCAATGATGCCTTTACCGTTGTGGCGACTATCGCGGGGAGAGCAACAAGGCCGCGCTTCACCGATTATGCCGGATCAGTGCAAGCGGTGATGGCGATTGACACTTTGCTCAATGCCTTGGTCCGCGATGGGCGGGTAAGCTCAGGCGCTGCAGCGGGCATTCGCTCCAATATCAACCGTGCCTATGCCGCTGTGGCCGAACCCAATGCGTACCGCCCTGCGCAGTTCCGCCGCTCTCTAAGTGCTGCTGCTGGCGCGATTGGAGCTTTGCGGTAATGGCGCGATTGAAAACATGTTTGGCGGCGATCAGCGCGCTCGCTCTGCCCATGGCGCTTTCGGCGTGCGGCGGTGGAGGAGGTAGCGATGCGCCTTCGCCGGTTACAGGCGGAACGCCTGCGCCCACGCCAACGCCGCCAGCATCGGGCCGCCTCTTCGCTGATCCTGCAGCAGAGGCTTTGTCCGTCGCAGAGGTGCAGCAAATTATCGCGCAGGCCGTGGGCGAGGCGCAGGCGCGCGGCCTAGCGGGCACCATCGCTGTAACCGACCGTGTGGGCAATGTGCTGGGCGTGTTTGTGATGAACGGCAGCCCCGGTCTAACCGAGCTAAGCCGCAGGCAGATTGACGGTATCGCAAGCGGCAGTCAGCTTACCGGATTGCAGGGTGCAATGGTGCCGACCACCACTGTCGCCATCGCCAAAGCAATAACCGGCGCGTATCTATCGAGCAGCGGCAATGCCTTTTCCACCCGCACAGCTAGCCAGATTGTGCAGGAACATTTCCCGCCTGCCCCCACAACAGTGGGCCTTGAAAGCGGGCCCTTGTTTGGCGTGCAATTCAGCCAGCTTCCCTGCTCCGATTTGTCGGCGCGTTTTGGCCCGGACGGGCTGATTGGACCCAAGCGTTCGCCGCTGGGCTTGGCCGCTGATGCAGGCGGCTTTCCGCTTTATAAAAATGGCGTTGTGGTCGGCGGCATTGGCGTCGCGGGCGATGGTGATTACGGCTTTGATCCTGACATCCTTGATGTGGATCTCGACGATGAAGAGGCCGCCGCGCTTGCCGGAATACAAGGGTTCGCGCCTCCGCCAGACGTTACCGCAAACCGGATCAATGTGGATGGCACTGCGCTGCGTTTCACGGATATGACGATCAGCGATCTGTCGGCTTTGCAAACCAGTTTTAGTGCGGTGAACGGGTCGGCGGGCAATCTGGTCGCGGTAGCCGGATACAATAGCGGCGCGGTTACAGCGGGCGTGACCTATGGCACAGAAGCCTCTGGCATCCGGCTGGCTTCAGCGAGTGAGTTTGGCAATCCGGACGGCTATATTCTAACCGATGGCGCGGGCAATCCGCGCTACCCTGCGCGCGCTGGAACCGATGGGGCGAGCGTCGCGCAGCCGCTGACGCAGGTAGAGGTGAGCGCGATATTGGAAGAGGCGTTCACCGTGCTGTCGCGCAGCCGCGCGCAAATTCGCAGACCTCTGGACAGCCGGATGCAGGCGACGATCAGTCTGGTCGATACCCATGGTGAGATTTTGGGCATTGTGCGCTCTCCCGATGGGCCGATTTTCGGCACCGATGTGAGCTTACAAAAGGCGCGGACGGCGGCCTTTTTCTCAAACTCCGTCGCGGCTGCCGATATGAATGCAGCGGGCGGCACGATTGCCAATTATGTAACGCGTGTTCGGACATTCCTCAATGATCCAGCGGCGCTGACAGGCGGCTTTGCCTTTGCCGACCGGTCGGGCGGAAACCTGTCGCGGCCATATTTCCCCGATGGTGAAGTGGGACGGCCAGCGGGGCCATTATCGGTTGAGCAGCCGGGCGAGTTCAGCCCCTTTGCCGTGGGCCTTCAAACGGATTTGATCGCGGGCAATGTTGCGGCGCATTTGGGCTTTGTTGGATCGGGCGGAACCGCGCCTGACACAGCGATCGGATGCACGCCGCTGCCCGCCTCGCCCAGCGGCAGTCCGCGCGCGGCCAATGGCATTCAGATCTTCCCTGGATCGGTTCCCATCTATCGCGGCGGTGAGCTGATCGGCGGTATTGGCGTGTCGGGCGACGGTATCGATCAAGATGACATGGTTAGCTTCTTGGGGCTGCACAATGCCGGTGTGCGTACAGGCACAGTCAACAATGCGCCGAATGATATTCGCGCAGACAGGATTGTGGTCGATCTAGGCGATGCTCAGGTTCGGCTGCGCTATGTCAATTGCCCCTTCGCGCCGTTCCTTGATGATCCGGCGCAAAACGTCTGCGAGGGGCTCTAAAGCGCATGTCTGGCGTCTTTCTCGTCCCCTTTGCGCTCGTGCCGTCGGCCTCGGCTGACAGCGCGCAGACAATGGCGTCGCAATTGGCGTTTGAGGCGAGCTTTGCCGCGACCTTTGCTGACCGGATCGCCGCGCAGAAATTCGCGGCAGAGCCGAAAAAGAAACCCCCCAAACCATCCGATATTGTTATCGAAGGGACGCAGAGCGGACCTCAAAATACGCCCGAATTTGAAAACGGAGATGACCCCGAGACCTCCCCTAGACCTGCCGAGACCTCGGTCAATCCAGACGCTTTTCCGCTTCCCGATGCGCAGATTATTGAAGGCCGCCGCAGGCCCGATAATGTCACGATTTTGCCCGAACGGATCGACCAGACAAATGTGGGCGCGGTGCGCGCGCCGCCGCCGCAGGCTTTCCCAACAGATCAAATTCCGATCCCTGATCGTTGGCGGCTCGCGGAAAGCCTTGGCATCGTCAAAGAGGACATTCTCGACCCCTATAATCAGAACACGTATAAAGGCGACCGTCCGCTTTGTATTCCAACGGATGAAGAACAAGAGCGCCGCCGCAAGCTGCGCGAAGCCGCGTTCGAAGCGGGCGAACCGGCACCTTATGGCAGCGCGGAATGTAAGACGCCAAAGTTCCTTGGGCTAAAGGGCAATGACTGGTTCGTCGTTGCCAATCTGATTTCCGACACGGTGATTGAGCCGCGCACTTTCCCCATCCCGGTGGGCGTGCAAACCACTGCTGATCCAGACCGGCTTGATGTATTCGGCGATACATTCTCACCCGTCATATCGCAGACGTTCATCGCGGGCGCTGCTTTGCTAAAGGGATCAACGGCTTACAAGCCACCTGACGTTGAATATCGCGCGACTTTTGCGCTCAACGTCAACTATGTCGATGTGCCCGAACGGCGCGTACTTTTCGTTGAGCCGAGCAAGGGATCAAGCCGCCTTGATTACTTCCTCGGCGTGCAAGAGTTCTTCTTCGACTATCACTTCCGCAATACGTCCGACCGCTATGATTTCGACAGCGCGCGGATCGGTATTCAGCCGTTTCAATCGGATTTTCGCGGCTTCCTTTTCCAAGATCAACAGCTGGGTCTGCGGTTCTTTGGGACGCGCGATAACAACCGTTTCCAGTATAATCTGGGCGCATTTATGCGGCTGGAGAAAGACACCAACTCGGGCCTGAATGCAGTTCTGCAAACACCGCGCAGCGACTTTGTCTTTGTCGCCAATGCGTACCGGCAGGATTTCTTAATCCCGGCGCTCACCAGCCAAGTTACCGTGGTCTACAATATGAACCGCGAAGGCGGCGATATTGAGATTGACGACAATGGCTTTCCCGTTCGCCCCGCGCTTCTCGGCACGCTGAGGGGCCGCGATTATGATGTCGTCTACCTCGGTTACAATGCCGATGGCCGCGTGGGCCGAGTCAATATCACGGGCAGTTTCTATTGGGCTTTGGGCGAAGACCGGAACAATTTCTTCACCGACCGCCCCGCGAATATCAATGCGCAATTTGCAGCAGCTGAGCTGAGCTATGACCGCGACTGGGTGCGCCTGCGCCTGTCGGGGCTGTATGCTAGCGGCGATAGCGATCCTTATGATGACAAAGAAACCGGCTTCGATGCGATTTTCGAAAATCCGATCTTTGCAGGGGCCGATACAAGTTACTGGATCCGCCAGACAATTCCGTTCGCAGGCGGCGGGCGCGCGATCAGCGTGAACGGGCGCAATGGCATCTTAAACTCGCTGCGCAGCTCCAAAGAACAGGGGCAATCCAACTTCAACAATCCCGGCACCATGCTGCTGGGGATTGGCGCGGATTTCGACCTGACGCCCGATTTCCGGATTTCCGCCAATGCCAATCATTTGTGGTTTGAAGACACCTCCAGCTTGCAAGCTTTGCGGGTCGAAGGCTCCATCCCCAAAGACATTGGTTACGACCTGTCAGCTGCGGCGATCTACCGGCCCAAAGCCAACCAAAACATCGTTTTCCGTCTGTCTGGCGCTGCTCTCAAATCGGGCGGAGGATTTAAAGATCTGTTCGACAATTTGAACGGCGGCAGCACCTATTATTCCATCCTAGCCAATGTGACCTTGACCTACTGATGCGCATTATTCGCCTTTTCGCTTTTGCCCTTGCCGCGCTGTCATTTGGCGCAGCTTTGCTGCTGGGCGGTGCTCCGCAGACGACGGCGGCTGAGAAGGAAAAGCCGGTCAAGCGCGACTATAGCCTTGTCACCGCGCCGCCAGCGCCAGCGACGCAGACGATTGCCGAAATGCAGGCGAAATCCGATGGCTGCTATTCGTGTCACGTGAAAACCGATGCGCCGACAATGCACACATCAAGTGCGGTACGCCTCGGCTGTGTCGATTGTCATGGCGGCAATGCAAGTGTGCGCGGCGATAGCAGTCTGGAACATGATGATCCGCTTTATGTATCGGCGCGCGACCGTGCCCATGTGCTGCCCAAATACCCTGACAGCTGGCACTTCCCATCATCGGCGAACCCGAAGCAAAGCTATGCTCTGCTGAACAAGGAATCGCCCGAATTTATCAAGTTCAACAACCCGTCTGACTACCGCGTCGCACGCGAGGCATGCGGGGCGTGTCACATGCCGATTATCGAGGCGGGTGAGCGCTCGCTAATGGCAACCGGCGCGATGCTGTGGGGCGGGGCGGCGTATAATAACGGTATCCTGCCTGCGAAGAATTACATTCTGGGCGAGGCATACACGCGCGATGGGCGGCCCGCGAAAATCCTCTCGCCCGGCACTGGCGGTAAGCCGGGTACTGTGACCGAGGCGGAGAAGAAACGCGGCGCGATCGGCACCATGTATCCGATGCCCACATGGCATGTGATCCCGCCCGCTGATGTCTTCCGCGTGTTTGAGCGCGGCGGCCGCACGATTAACTCGCAATTCCCAGAGATTGGCCTGCCCAATCCAACCGGCAGCATCCAGCGTTTGGAAGAGCCGGGACGGCCCGATCTCAAACAATGCAATCGCGGGGCTGGCACGGGCCTGCGCGTGGCGATCCCCGTGCTCAACATTCACAAGACGCGGCTCAATGATCCCTTCACTTGGTTTATGGGCACCAATGATCAACCGGGCGATTACCGCCATTCCGGCTGCGCGTCTTGCCACGTCGTTTATGCCAATGACCGCGAACCGCGCCATTCGCTGACCTATGCGAAATATGGCCGCGATGGTCAGTCGGTGACGGTCGATCCGACGATCTCTGGCAAGCTTGAGCCGAAAGGCGGGAAGTATGGAAAGAAAGGCGGTCATGGCTCATCACATGGCCCAAAACACGGTAGCGTAAAAAGCCCCGAAGATCACCTCGCTGAAGAGGGCGTAGACTTCAAAGCCAACTTCTATGGCGAGAAAGGGCAGAAGGAAAAAGGGCATCCGCTGCGCCATGTCTTCACCCGCAGTATCCCGACCGCGCAATGCATGAATTGCCACATGCACCAGCCCAACATCTTCCTCAATTCCTACCTCGGCTACACTATGTGGGATTATGAAAGCGATGCGCCCTTTATGTGGCCCGGCCCGCACAACAAAACGCCCAAGCCGCCGGGCATGAGCGAGGAGCAGTATCAAAAGACCTTCAAACAGCAGAAGTATCCGACCGCTGCCGAAGTGCGCGAAGTCTTGAACCGCAATCCAGAGGGCGCCGCACCCAAAGGGCTTTGGGGCGATCTCGACTTCCTGCGCAATGTCTATGATCTCAACAGCGAGCTAACCGATACGCAGTTTGCCGATTATCACGGCCACGGATGGAACTTCCGCGCGATCTTCAAACGCGACCGCGAAGGCAATCTGCTTGATAAAGATAACAATATCGTCGCCAATGATGATCCGGAGAAATTCCGTAAGAAAGGCGAGGGCAAGTTTGTCGAACCCGGCGTGAACCCGGGCAAGGCGGTGCATTTGATGAGCATCCATGCCGAAAAAGGGATGCAATGCGCCGACTGCCATTATGCGCAGGACAGCCACGGCAATGGCCTGATCTATGCCGAAGTCGCCAATGCGATTGAGATTGGGTGTAAGGATTGCCACGGCACGGCTGATGCTTTGCCGACACTGCGCACCAGCGGTCCTGCGGCCCCGCCGAAAGGGCACAATATGGCGCTGCTGCGCAATCCTGATGGTCAGCGCCGTTTTGAATGGACGTATAATGATGCAGGCGAGAAAGTGCTGATCCAGCGCTCTATCGTTGACCCTGATCTGGAGTGGGAAGTCAGCCTGACCAAGAACAGCGTCGATCCCACTAGCACCACTTTCAATGCCAAGGCTGCGCGCTCCAAACTCATGAGCAAATGGGGCGCAGAGGACGGCAGCTTCGCCTTTGGCACTGGCGTTGCCGAGGATGACCGGGCGCATGGTGAAGAAGAAATGGCGTGCTTCACCTGCCACCTTTCATGGACGACGAGCTGCGGCGGATGTCACTTGCCAATCGAGGCAAACTGGAAAAGCAAGCTGCACAAATATGATGGCGAAACCACGCGCAACTTTGCGACCTACAACCCGCAGGTTGCCCGCGATCAGATGTTCCAGCTGGGCAAGCACCAAACGACTAAGGGCAATCAGGTTGCGCCCGTCCGCTCCACCAGCGCGCTGATCCTGTCATCGACCAATATCAACCGCGAGCGCATTTATGTGCAGCAGCCGCCTGTCTCAGCTATCGGTTTTTCCAGCCAAGCCTTCGCGCCGCATTTCCCGCACACGGTCCGCATGACAGAGACGAAGCAATGCTCTGACTGCCATCTGTCAGAAGCCGAAGACAACAATGCGATCATGTCACAATTGCTGCTGCTGGGCACAAACTACGTGAATTTTGTCGGGCTGAACGCATGGGTCGGTCTGGACACCGGTTTTGAAGCCGTGCGGGTCACCGAATGGGACGAACCGCAGGCTGTGCTCGGCTCTTACCTCCACAAATATTCCTATCCCGATTATTGGAAAATGCATGTCGAGGACAATGGCCGCGAGCTGAAAGATTGGGTGCGCGGCAAGGCCTTTGACGATGATCTATCGGGCGAAACCAAAGCGTTTGAAGAGTTTGCCAATGTTCATGAGGGCACGCGTGATGCGGTGCGCTGCCTCCAGCTGCGCGGTGAATATATGTTCGTGGCAGAGGGTAAGGGCGGCTTCAAAGTCTATGACGTGGCCTCCATCGGGAACAAGGGCGTGTCTGAACGCATTATCACGGCGCCGTTTAGCGGCATGGGCCATGACACCCATGTAAAGACGAAGAACGCGACGTGCATGGCGCTCGCCACCAACCAGCCGATCAATCCCTTGCGCAACACCGCAGAGATGCGCGCTGCGAATGAAGAGCAGCCATTCCTGCCGATCTATTCCTATGCAGCGATCACTGACAGCGAAGAGGGTCTGATCCTCGTCGATGTGAACACCATGGCGGATGGCGAGTTCCGCAACAACAAGCTGAGCCGCGCGGTGACTTGGAACGAAGGCGGCATTCTGAACGGTGCCCGTCATATCCATCTGGCGGGAGAGATTGCCTATATCACCGCGGATAAAGGCCTTGTCGTGGTCGATCTCTCTGATCCGTTGAAGCCGCAAGTCGCCGCCGTGCGCGAGCTTAATGATGCGCGGGCGAGCGCGATCCAGTTCCGCTATCTTTGGGTCACGGACGCAGACGGCGTGAAGCTGTTCGATGTCACGAACCTGCGCAATCCGGTCGCGCGGCCAGAGGGCACCGTGCGTATGGCCAATGCTCAGCGGCTGTATCTGGCGCGGACCTATGCCTATGTCGCGGCTAAGCAAGACGGGCTGGTGATCCTTGATATTACCAAGCCGATGGCACCCAAAATCTACCGGAAAGAGACGCTGGGCGGCACGCTGAATGATGCAGAGGACGTTGTGGTGGGTTCCACCAATGCCTCGCTATTCGCCTATGTCGCGGACGGCATGAATGGGATGAAAGTGCTGCAACTGACATCGCCCGATAGCCAGCCCAACTTCTATGGCTTTAGCCCTGCGCCTGTGCCCGAGCTGATCGCTTGGGCGCGCACGAAGGGGTCTGCTTTGGCCGTGTCCAAAGGGCTCGACCGCGACCGCGCAGTGGATGAAACCGGCGGGCAAATGGCGGTCTTCGGACGGCTGGGATCGCGGCCCTTTAACCGTCAAGAGATGGAGCGGATGTTCCTGACCCGTGCGGGCGTTCCGTGGAAGGTTTCTGATAGGCCGAACATGAATGCGTGGATTGGCGGGCGCGGCTTGCCTGCACGCCGCAGCGCAGCGCCATCGGTGCCGCGCTCACCCAAGCCTGCGTATAGAGCGCCGCCTATGCCGGGCGAGTTGTCGCCGGTTGCGCGCGCGCCTAAACCTGCGCCTGAACGGCCTGCTCCTGATCCGTCCGGACCCGAACTGCCTGCGATTGCAGCGCAGCAACCTGCGATCCAAGAACCAGAAGCGGAGAGTTTTGAAGATGCATTTGGCGAGGTCTCTGGTGCGCGCTAAGCTTGCATTTAGCTATGACGACGCTCGC
>CAZAIG010000046.1:0-15768 GCA_964485135.1 uncultured Porphyrobacter sp.
AGGCTGACGCGCGGGTCCAGACGAATGATATCGCGCACATCGCGGGTGATCGAAGGGAAAGCTTCAAGCTCTTCAGTGCCAAAAGCAACGCCGGGGCCAACCGCCAGCTGCTGAACATTCACTCGGCTTCCGGTCACAACAATCGTATTATCCGACCCGCCCGCAGCGGTTGACGCCAAAGCAAAGGTGAAATCGGTGTTGCCCGAAATGTTGATATATTGGTTCTCAACCGTTTGCCCTTCGAAACCGGCAGCGGTTGCTGTGACAGTGTAGGGGCCGCCCGGTGCAAGCGAAGAGGTGCGGAAAGAGCCGTCTTGATCAGTGTTGAGCGTGCGCACTGTGTTGGTCCGCGTGTCGGTTACAGTTACTGACGCGCCGGCAAGCGGAGCGCCCGCCTCGTCAGTGACGGTGCCTTCGACACCTGATGTAATTTGCTGTGCGGCAGCAGGCGCAGCGACTGTTGCAGCGGCTGTCAGGCTGACGACACTCGCGGCGAGAAGATACTTCAATTTCATAACGGTTACCCCTGGCTTCCATTGGTGAGCATTCGCGCGTTTGATGCATCCGTTCAGGGAGAATCGAACACGCGACTTCTGATGCGCTGTTAGGCGCGATAAGGGAGGCTAAAAAGGCAGGAGTGTGACAAAATCGGGTCAGCGCGCATGAGCAAGCCCGACCTGGCAAGTTTTACCCCCTTGTCCACAGGACCAAACCCGCAGAAATGCTGGCTTTCTGCCTATTTGTTGCTGCAGCGCAACATGCCTGTGTTTTTTTGATTTACGCACAGCGCGCTGCACCAGCGACTCGCAGCGATCAGGCCAGATTTATTTCGCGCAGCCTTTGCAGCAGGAACTCATGGCTGGAGATCGGTTCAGGAGCATCTGATTCGCGGCCTTCCTCGATACAGCTTGGCAGCGTTTCGATCACGTAATCCGGCCGAAAATGCAGAAAGAACGGCATAGAATAGCGCGAGCGCTTAGCCGCATCGCCCGCCGGGTTTACCACTCGGTGCGTGGTGGATTTGAGCCGCGAATTCGTGAGCCGGTCGAGCATGTCACCGATATTCACCACCAATGCGCCCTCTTCAGCATAGATCGGCAGCCACTCACCATCCGCTTTGAGCAGCTCAAGCCCCGCCTCTTCTGCCCCCAATAGCAGAGTGATGGTATTGATATCGCCATGCGCTGCGGCGCGGATTGCTCCTTCAGCCGCATCATCACCCAGCGGCGGATAATGCAGCAAGCGCATGACCGAATTGCCATTGTCGACCGTCGGCGCAAAGTAATGCTGGTCAAGCCCCAGATGCAGCGCAATCGCCTCCAGCACTTTCAGGCCAGCTGTATCGAAGGCTGCATAAAGCGCGCTGAACACCTCCTCAAACTCAGCGATTTCAGCGGGCCAGACATTGGGCGGCATAAATTCGGCCAACGGATCGCCAGCTGGCAATTCGCGCCCAACATGCCAGAACTCTTTTAGGTCGTGGACATCGGCATCCTTGGCTTTCTCCGTCCCGAAGCTGGTGTAACCGCGCGCACCGCCGCTTCCCTCGATTTTGTAGGCGAGCTTTTGCGCCTCGGGCAAAGCGAAGAACGCTTTGGACGCCGCCTCTGCCCGGTCGATCAGGTCTTGCGGAATGCCGTGATCGCGAATGACCGCAAAGCCATATTCGGCAAAACTCGCGCCCAATTCATCGGCAATGTTCTCAAGCGGTTGGTCAATCGAAACAGAGGCAATCTGCGTCATATCTCATCTCACTCAATAGGGAAGGAAAAGCCCAGCAAGCGCCGCGCTCATCAAATTGGCAAGGCTGCCCGCCGCCAGCGCTTTAAGTCCCAATCTGGCAATAACTGGCCGCTGATTGGGAGCCAATCCGCCGGTTACAGCCATCTGGATCGCAATCGAGCTGAAATTGGCAAACCCGCACAATGCAAAGGTAATGATCGCACGGCTTCGCTGCGATAAATCCTCCATCGCGCCCAGATCGATGAAAGCAACAAATTCATTGATGACAACCTTTGTGCCAAACAGTCCGCCCGCTGCCCCTGCCTCAGCCCACGGGATGCCGATCAGATACATGACGGGCGCAAAGAGATAGCCGAGCAATTGCTGGAAAGAGACATCGGGATAGCCGAACCATCCGCCGATCCCGCCCAGCAGGCCGTTTGCCATCGCAACAAGCGCGACAAACACCATCACCATTGCGCCCACGGCTACGGCGAGCTTCACACCTGTTTGTGTGCCTTGTGCAGCGGCCTCGATAATGTTGGCGGGCTTATGCCCCTCTTCGAAAGTCTCAGCGACGGAGACATTGTCCATCAACTTGTCATGCGCTGCGGCTTCTTCGGGATCATCAGGCATCATAATTTTGGCCATCAAGATCCCGCCCGGTGCAGACATAAAGGCTGCGGCGAGCAGATAAGGCACTGCGTCATCACCCAGAAACGCAGCGTATGCGGCCAGAATGGTTCCGGCCACTCCCGCCATGCCGACGCACATCAAAGTGAAGAGACGCGAAGGCGGCAAAGCCTCTAGATAGGGGCGCACGACCAGCGGGCTTTCGGATTGGCCGACGAAGATATTGGCCGCGCTGCCCAAAGCCTCAACCTTGCTAATGCCGGTAATCCAGCCGATTGCGCCGCCCAACCAACGGACCAAAACCTGCATAACTTTGAGGTGATAGAGAATCGCCACCAAAGCGGCAAAAAACACGATGACAGGCAGTGCAGCAATCAGGAAAGTGTTGGTGAACGGGTTACCGTCCATCGGACCAAACAAGGTTTCAATCCCTGCCACCGAATAACCGAGCAGTGCGATCACACCGTCTGACAAAAATTCGATCACGCCGACGCCGAAGCTCGTCCGCAAAACAAGTACGGCCATCAAAACCTGCAAGCCAAAGGCCGCGCCAACGACGCGCAATTTGATCCGTTTCTTCCCGTTGGAAAGCAGGAAGGCGATGGCAAGGATCACGAAAATCCCGGCAAGGCTGGTAACGAATGGCGGCATATGTCCCCCGGACAAATCAATTGAGCGCTTAGCCGGAATCGCTAGCGCCTTCGCACGATAAGACAGGTCTCGCCTTTTGGCGTTCAACAGTCAATTGTCCGCCCTTGTCACTTACTGAATTCCCACAGGGGTTCGCGCAATTACGCCTCGCGCGCTTTTCTTTTGCCGCCATGCACAATAGGCTTTTGCGCATGACAGAACCAAACGCCGTATCGCAAACTCCAAAAGCGCAAACCGCTGCAAACATGCCGCTGGGCCTGTTCGTTTATCTGATGCTGTATGGCGGGATGACGGTGCTGGCCGGTGTGCTTGCCTATAAGCAGGTGCAATTGCCGCCGAGCGATCTGGCAGTGGAATCGGGCATTTTCGCATTCCTGATTTTGGTGGTGATATCGAGCACGGTTTCGCAGCTTTACGGACAAAAGCTAGCGACACGAATTGTTTGGCTGGGATTTATTCCGCTGCTGATTGCCAGCGCGCTGATGCAACTGGTTTTGAACCTGCCCGCCTCGACCGAGATGCTGGAATTTCGCGCCGATGATCTGGCGGCGTTTGAGCGCGTGCATAACACTGTATGGCGAGTTTGGGCCGCTGGGCCAGCTGCCTATATCGTTTCGCTGCTGCTCAATATCTGGATTTTTTCCAAGCTCGCTGGATCAGGCGAAAGCGGTACTTTTGGACTGATGGTGCGCGGTGCAATTGCCTCAGCATTAAGCCAAGCGGTTGATTCTGTGATCTTTATCACCCTCGCATTCTACGGCGAGTTTGAAATCACAAACCTGCTGATCGGACAAGTCTTGGCCAAGGTCGCGCTCAGCTTTATCCTGGTTCCGTTTCTGATTACGGGCGGAGTGAAGCTCGCTCAGTGGTTGGATGCGCGCGAATAGCTAGGCTTCAAAAACAGCATAGCTTGCAGGCGGCATGGCGCGCTCACCCAAAATCGGATCGCCTCCAATTGCCTTCGGAATTTCGCGTGTTTCAGCAGAATAATTAAACACATACAGATGCTTAGTATCGCGGCGCACACGCATCCCTTCTGGTAGATCGATAGTCGCCAGCCCTGCATCTGATGTTGCCCTGCCAATCACTTCGTCAAGCACCACTCCGCTTGGCCACGTCGCGAGATAACGCGCATTGCCGTGCTTGTAAGAGGCAGTTGTACCATCATCAGCAACCAATTCTGGTTTAGCATCGCCTTCCACATGATCGAGCCAATGCGCGATTTCCCAGCCATCGCCAGCATGGATCAAGCCGGGTCTAAGGCTTTCAGAACGGGTGATCTTCAGCCCTAGCAGATCTTCCAAAACGCCCGGCGCCAAACCCGCTGGCATGGCAAAATCCTGCGTCCGCGACCCCGTCCTTGGCCCAACAATGATCTGCCCTTTGAACCGCTCCAACTCAGCGGCGCATTCATCGCTGACAATCGGCAAGCAAGGCACCGCTGCCAGCTTGTAGGGGTCAAGCGATGTCCCCGGTTTCACAATATCAACATTCAGGCCAAGTCTGCGCAAAGCGGTATAACAATCGAACGCTGCCCATAGTGCTGAGCGGCCTTCACCTTGCGGCTGAATTTGCGTTATCCATTCCGCATCAAAGGCGAAAATAAGCGCCACATCTCGCGCCATCTCGCCTGATCTACCCAAGGTCTCCGATTTAGACGCTGTATCTCTAACCTCTGCCAAAGCGGGTGCATCCGCCCCATCTGGGCGCAGCAATCCAGCGTGCATTTGCTCCTGCGCCTGTGGGTTTTGCCGCCAGCGGAAATAGCAAACGGCCTCTGCGCCATGCGCGCGCGCCTCCATCGTCCACAGCGCCACCATGCCCCGCAAAGGGGCAGGATTGTGCCGCGCCCAATTGACCGGTCCTGGTTGTTGTTCCAGCACTGACCAGCGCTCACCCGTCGTCGTCCCGCGGTAAAGATCGTGGTGAAACGCCGCGATATCAGGATGCCCTTGCCGTGCGAATTTCTGCTTCTCAGCATCTGAAAACCGAAACATCTCTAGGAAGCCGAGCGGATAGCTATCCCAGCCCATCACATCCAAATCCGCGCCCAGATCATGCGCGTCATAACCGGTGTAAAAGCCCATCGCATTGTGTGTGATGTCGCGTCCCGGCGAGCATTCGCGAAGGATATCAACCTGCGCGCGATTAAAGGCGATCACTTGGTCAGAAGAGAACCGGCGGAACGCCAGCCAATGCGCTGGGTTCGCCTCTGTCACGGTCAGATTGGGAAGCTCAATCTCCGCGAATGATCGGTACACCATCGACCAAAACACATTGCCCCAAGCAGTGTTAAGTGCATCAATCGAAGAATAACGTTCTTTCAGCCACTTACGAAAAGCATCGCGCGCGGCAGGCGAAAAACTCTGCACCGTATCATGGCAGCCATATTCATTGTCGGTCTGCCATTGCACCACTGCAGGGTGCGATCCGTAACGCTCTGCCACGGCGCGAGTGATCCGCTTGGCCTCTTCCAAATAGCCTGCATGGCTAAAGCAATAATGCCGCCGCGATCCAAACCCGCGCACCTTCCCATCACGGTCATGCGCAAACATATCAGGCATAGTATCGCACAGCCATTTGGGCGGGGTGGCCGTGGGCGTGCCCATAATAATTTGGAGACCTGCCTCATGCAGAACCTCCACCGCATCATCGAGCCATTGCCAATCGAAACGCCCGCGTTCCGGCTCAATCCGGCTCCAAGCAAACTCGCCAATACGCACCAACGTTAGTCCCGCCTCGGCCATACGGCGCGCATCGTCAGCCCACTGCGATTGCGGCCAATGTTCGGGATAATAGCAAGTGCCAAACTGCATCATATCCGGTCCATCGCGCGATGGGCCGCCCGCGTCAAACCCAAGCTTGCATCGCGTGCTTTATGGTTAACCAAATCCAAGCGCGCCCCTGACCGATTTTTAACTATGCGGGACTATATGGATCCGCGCAGCATGGCTCCTACCACATTGGTTTAAAAGGCATTCTGCGGGGTAAATGATACAGGGCGCAGGCCAAATCACCTGCGCTTATGGAGCGAAGTAATGGAATTGAATCGGCGGAAATTTCTCGCCTCGGGAACGGCTGCTGTTGGCCTTGCTGGATTGTCAGCGGGATGCACCACAGCGGGCTTTGGCCATAAGTCGTCCTATTTGACCCAAGTGCTCGCGCCGCAGCATCAAAACACCGTATTCCATTGGGTGGATGTGGTGCTGCAACAAACCCGCGATCAGCGTGTTCCGCCGCCCCGAGCCGCCTATAACTATGCTGGACCAATGCTGGCCGGTTTCCTCGCCGCCAACGGCGTGATGCAGCGCTATCACGAGCCATATGGTCTTGGCTCCGCTCCTGCTGGCGCCGATCCGGAAGTCGCCTATGGCGTCGCCTTCGCCACAGTCGCGGCGCAGTGCTTTGGCCAGCCCTTCATCATGGAGCGCCGCGCGTTTAAGAACCGCTTTGCTGATAGCGAAGCAAAATCGCTGGGCGTGGAATGGGGCCGCAAAGTTGGCATGTATGTCAACAAGATGCGCACCCGCGATGGCGCAGAACCGAGCCAAGTAAACTACTATCATGGCCGTTATAAACGGCGCAAAGACGCGCTTAACTGGGATCCGACCGGCGCGACCTATGGCGATAGCTTAGGTCCGCGTGTGGGCCATTATGAGCGCGGGCTATTCCCGGGTCTTGGCAAAGTTGACCCTTGGACCATGACCCATTCAGAGCAGTTCCAACCGGGCGAATTTTACGATCCCGCCAGCCCTGAATTTGCCAAGCAATATGAATATGTTCGCAAGATCGGCTGTGTGGACAGCGAGATGCGCACCGCTGATGAAGCAGAGATTGCTGTGTTTTGGGAAGATGGCCCATGGGGCATCACTCCGCCGGGACACTTCCTCTATATCTCAGCTCAAGTGATGCAAAATCGCGGGTTCGATTTCCTCGATCTGGCGCGCGCTTTTGCCCTACTCGGCATGACCCAGGGCGATGCCGCGATCAATGCGTGGAACTGCAAATATCAGTATGACATTCTGCGCCCGGAAACTGCGATCCGTTACCGCGCTCTTGATTTTGGTAACGCTGAATTGAGCCAGCAAAAGGGTTGGAAAAGCTATATCCCAACCCCGAATTTCCCCGCCTACACATCGGGCCACTCAACCTTTGGTGCAGCAGGCGCGGAGCTAACCGCATTGCTGATCGGCACCGACAAAGTCACGTTCGAGCACACATCGCCTGACCTCAACGGCTTCCCGCAATTGGAAGGCAAATTGCGCCGCTGGACCTCGCTGTCTCAAGCAGCCGAAGAAAACGGCATGAGCCGGCTTTACGGCGGCGTGCATTGGGAAATGGACCATACCGCTGCGATGGATGCGGGCCGCTCAATCGCGCGCCAAGCTTTCCAGCAATGGTTCCAGCGGAAGGCATAATGATGATGACCAAGAGCACACAACGTCTTGCGTTCATCGCGTCCGTTAGCCTCGCCGCATTGGCTGCACCAGCCGCTGCCCAAGATGTTGCTATCAGCAGCGAGCGCCTTGCCAATCTTGAAGAGCCGCTCGCTACCGAAGTTGGTCCGATCACGGTTGAGTTTTCCGGTCTGATCGATGCGCGCGTCGACTATGATTTTGAAGACGGGATGAGCGGCCTGGATGATGGCGATGACGCGGTAAATCCCGGCATCATCGGCAATTTCGAATTTAACGCCTCGACCCAATTGCCCAATCGCTGGAACGTGGGCGTCGCCTATTTCGGCCAGTATGAGCGCGATGAGATGTTCGGCGGTGAATACACTGACCGTGTCGCGGGCTTTATTCAGGGCACTTATGGTACCGCATTGGGCGGCGAGGTGATGGACATCGTTCGCGAAGAGACGCGCCGTGTTCGCGGCATCGGCAATGCCAACCTTGCTTTCGATGATGCGCTTGGCGCAGCGAAAGGATGGGGCGGCGGCTACGTTAGCCAGTTCGGTCCTACGCGCGTCAGTGCTATCGTTAACAAAGATGGCGATTACGACCTCGGCTTTATGTATCAGCGCCCCTCTGGCTCAAGCGGATACCGCTATGGCATGCGCTTTACCGACGCGACCTATCTTGCGCCCGATGGCTTGACTGAATTTGAAAGCAATGCGCTGATGGGGACGTTTGAATATCTCTATTCGCGCAGCATTTATAACCTTGGCGGCGGCGTGGAATCTTTGGAAGCCGGCCCCGTAACAGCCAAGCGCTGGTTCGTATCGGGCGGGTGGCAGCGCCAATGGGGCGCCTTCACCACCTCTGTCGAAGGGCACTATGGCCAGATCGAAGGGCAGGAGGAGAAATCCGCTGCATTCGGCCTCGACTATGGCTTTGCCCGCGGCATGTCGCTCAATCTGGGCGTCAACCATTCCGATGCGCAAGTGGTCGTCGATGGGATCACGATCCTCGATACGAAAGAAACCACAGCGACCACCAGCCTGCGCTTCGGTTTTTAGGAGGCTGCGCTGTTGCCTCTTGCGCGCCCTAAGCTAGGGTGAGTGCAATAGGGAGACACAGCCATGACGATCACATTTTACGATTGCAAAACCGCACCCAGTCCGCGCCGCGCGCGCATTATACTGGCGGAAAAGAACGTGCCGCATGATGTGGTGAACATCGATATGCTCAAGAATGAGCAGCGCAGCGAGGAATATCGCAAGATCAATCCGGGCCAGACGATCCCTGCATTGAAGCTGGAAGATGGTACGGTCCTCACCGACAACGCCGGGATTGCAGCCTATTTGGAGGCGGAATTTCCCGACCCGCCCTTACTGGGTACTTCAGCCGTCGAGAAAGCGGAAGTTGCGACGTGGCAATGGCGCATCGAAAACGGGCTTGGGATGGCAGTGGCCAGCGCTTTTCGAAACGAACATCCCATGATGAAGGGCCGCGCCCTGCCCGGACCCTATGATTACGAGCAGATCCCTGAGCTGGCGGAGCGCGGCAAGCAGCAGATCGAGCACTTCCTCAAAGGGTTTGAGAAGCACATGTCGGGCCGCGCCTTTATCGCAGGCGAACGTTTCTCTGTCGCTGATGTCACCGCCATATGCTTCCTCGACTTTATGCGGGTGACGGGGCGCAAGCTGGATGACAGCACGCCGAGCATTCTCAGCTACCGCCAGCGGATGGGCGAGCGCGCCTCTGTAAACCTTTAGCGCGTTACCATCCGTTCCCAATCGCACGGCGGCGCTTCATTATGTCGCGGCTGCGCGCATCGACCGTGCGAAAAGCTTTGAACACAGGATAATCAGGATCAGTCTTCCCAAGGTTTCCAAGCATCCAGAGCTGCTCGTAAAACCAGTAGATCGCAGCAAAACCGTCGATCGCTTTGGTCATCTGAAAACGCCGCAAGAAACCGAGCCAATCGGGGATGAGCCTTAAGCTTTCTTCGTAGCGCGGCAATTCAGCAGCGCCTTCCAAAAGGCGGTTAGCCCCGTCATGCTGGACACAAAGCGGCCGTCCCAAACCGATGAGATCAGCAGCGCCTATCTCCAGTGCCTGCTCCATCGCCGCGCGCGTGCGGAAGCCGCCAGTGACCATCAAGGGGATTGCCACATGCTCTTGCATCGCCTTGGCAAAATCGATGAAATAGGCTTCGCGCGCAGCGGTCGATGGCGCGACATTTTGCGCCGCTTCTTCCTCCATCCCATCTGCCGCCATCATCTTGGGCTGCTCATAGGTGCCACCGGAAATCTCGATAAGATCGACGCTGGCTTCTTCCAGCCATTTGACGACTTGCAAGCTGTCTTCAAACGCAAACCCGCCCTTTTGAAAGTCTGCGCTGTTCAATTTCACGCAGATAGGAAAGCCGGGCCCGACCTTCTCGCGCGTTGCGCGCACCGCTTCGAGCAGAAACCGCGCGCGGTTTTCTAAGCTGCCGCCATATTGGTCCTCGCGCACATTGCTCTTGGGAGACAGGAATTGCGAGATCAGATAGCCATGCGCAGCGTGTAGCTGAATGCCCGTGAAACCTGCATTCTGGCAAGCTTTCGAAGCAATAGCAAAACGCTGGACAAGGTCGGCAATCTCTTCCTTTTTCAATGGTGTTGGTTTTGCGAACTGACCACCGGGAAGAGATAATGTCACATCAGAGGCGGACTTGGGATGCGGGTTGACCAGCTTTTGCGTTTGCCGCCCGCCATGGCTGATCTGCGCCCAAAAATGATTGCCATTGCGGGTCGCAGCTTTGGCCCAACTGGCGAGTCGGGCAGCCATATCCGCATCGGGTTCTGCTTCGATGATGACATTGCCGGGGCGCTCCAAATGGTCGCGATCAATGATGATATTGCCGGAAAGCAGCATGCCAGCCCCACCATCTGACCAAATGCCATAAAGCTGCTCAAGCTCGGGTGTTGGCCTCCCATCTGGTGTCGCTAGCCCTTCAGTCATGGCTGCCTTGCTAATCCGATTGGGCAGAACCGCGCCGCATGGCAAAGTGAGTGGCTCTTGTATTGCGGTCATTTCAATCGTCCCCTACGTGCAGTCGCCATCCAAAGCAGCCACCCACTCTGCGATCAAAGCAGCGCCTTCTTTGTGGACGGTAGTGCGGCCAATTTCCGGCATCATCTTATCCGCTTCATCCGATTCCATCCGGTAAACCAGAATGGAATCGTCGGGATGGCCCGGCCTGATCCCCCAGCGCCGATTGCCCGTACCAGCGCCCGCTGCGATCGGTAGCTTGCACTCGCCCATGGCCGCGCCGCTGGCATCCGGCAAAAGCGACAATCCAGACGTATCGGCTGGCCCAACCGGGCTGTGGCAATGCGAACAATTGATATCGAGATAGGCCCGCGCTCGGTCCTCTAAGGAGGCAGTCACATCCGACCAATCGGCGTTCTTGGGCGCTGTGGTCGATTGCTCGGGCGCGCCGGTCAGAAAGCCAACTTTCGTCATTTGCTCAAGCTGATTGCGCGCACCGCCAATAGTCTTGCTGTAGTCGAAATTGCGATTGAGATGCCGCGCCTTTGGACCAATGGGGTGGATCGCATCTTCGTTTGAGTTGACCGCATGACAGCTGGCGCATTCATTCACATTGGGCATGACATAGTTGAAGTCTTTAGAGGTGCCTTCGCCTACCATATTGAGCGGAATAATCCCGCCAATCCGGTTGAGTGTCGCCTCGCTCTGATCCTCATCCCAGCGATAGGGTATCGCATCCCAACCCGCATCGCGCCGAACAAGCACGCGCGTTTCAATGAGGCGCACCTCGTTTAGCGATAGCCTGCCGCCAGCAAAGAAATTGCTTGATGTATCAAGCAGAACTTCATCCACGCCAGCGCCGTCTGCGACGGGGTAATAGAATGTCTTGGTAATGACGGTCCCAACCGGGAAATCCAGCACCTCACCCTCAGCATAGTTGGCAGAGGTGCCATCCGGCATCCAGATCGTGCGCAATTTATGCGCATAGTCGGTGAACAGCGGCGTGTTGAGATCATAGGGCAGAACACCCTCGCTCAGCACCAATGCCCCGCCCGACAATTGCACCTGTCCCCATTCGCGCAAGGTTTCCGGATTGCCAGCATCAATGTAGTTTGCAGCGATCAGCGGCAGATCCTGGGTTCGTTCACTGCGCGCGCTTTCTTCATTAGACCCACAGCCGGCAAGCGCTAAACATCCCGCCAAAAAGGATAGAAACGCTGTGCGCATGGCCTAGGATTGAGCATTCGCCAAAGCAAAGCTGACCGGCGCGCGCGGTGTAAGTTTGCAGCGGTAAAGCTCGCTTTCAACACGCGGCTCTGCATTGTCATTGGGCCCATCAACATTGAGCACATCAACGTCTTCATCGCTGACGCAAATGCGCAAGGCATCGGGCATCTTGCCATCCACCATTTTGCCCTTGTCGACATACCCATCAAACAGCACATCAGGCAGGCTGCCGGTTGGGCCAAACAACACAGTCTTTAGCGCTTTGATATCGAGCCCATCAGGGCTTTCACCGCCGCCGCTAAATGTGTTGTCATAAACCCAGATGCCTTCGGGATAAGGGTCGAAGCTGGCCGCCTGCTTCTCATCAGCATAGCCAGCGGAAAACAAGCTGGAGATGATGACATTGGCGGTGTTATTGTCCGCGACTCGATTGCCGAAAATCTCTACATCGTCGTTGGAATTGACGATAATGCCGGTCCCTGCCGGAACGCTGGCAACAGGTGTGCCCTCATGCCCGAAATTCTCAGTATTGTTGGCATTCACATCATTGTCGAAAATGCGTGTGCCTGCACCGCGCTGTTCCAGCTGAGGCATATTGAACACGAGTATACCGCCTGTATTATTGGTCGCGGTGTTGCCGTAAACATCGGCATCAATGCTGTTCTCGATCTCGATCCCAGCGACGTTATATTCAGCGCGATTGCCCCGCACGATAATGTTCTTTGACTGACCGACATAAATGCCAGCGTCTGATGCGCCGATAGCGATGCTGTCTTCGATCAGCACATTTTCGGTTTGCACTGGGTAAAGGCCGTAAGCGCCATTGTCGGTGGAATAGCCGCCAGTCCATTCTACTCGCACGCCGCGGATGGCAATGTTGGTTCCGCCGTTCACTTTCAGACCGTCGCCCGTGGTGTCTTCGATGGCGAGGTTTTCCAGAGTGAAGTCGCTAGCCGTGACCAGCATTCCTTCGGCGCCGACTTTTTGATTTTGCCAATTGAGGATGGTCTTATCATGCCCCTCACCCCGGATTGTGACGCCATCGACATTGAGGGTGAGCGAGCGGTCGAGCGCATAGACACCAGCGGGGATAGTGATAACATCGCCTGGCTGTGCATCGATCAATTGTTCTTGCAGCGTGGTTTGATATTCGCTGTTAGCCTCGGCCAGATCACGCGGGCCGTCCGGTGATCCTGTGCCACTTTCCATTCCGCCACATGCCGCTAGCGCTGCGCTCATAACGGCTGCAACTACTGCAGCCTTAGCCTTGGCAAATGCCATCCGTTTCCCTCCTCAATGATGCAGTTTAAGTTGCATTCGGCAATGGGTTTGACAGAAGCGGGCCCGAAGCTCAACATTTGGTTTGCGGGAAACGGTTTGCAGGAAGCCAGCGACTTTCTGCGCACGGCCGTCATTTCTCTGCTAAAGTGGGCGTTGCTCTTCGGGAGAGGCACTGAAATGGAAGAACTCAATTTTGCGGGCAAGCGCGTCTTGGTTGTGGGCGGGTCCAGCGGCATCGGCAACGGGATCGCGCATGGTTTTCGCATGCGCGGCGCTGAGGTTCATGTTTGGGGAACGCGCGCCACTGCGCAAGACTATGAGGGAACAGATGGCTCCAATCTGGACGGGCTGCATTACGCTCAGGTCGATGTGTCTGACTATGATCAATTAATGGCCTATGATCCGCCGTTTGATAGCCTAGACGTACTCATCCAATCGCAGGGTTTCGTGCGCTACAAGCAGGCCGAATATGACAAACCAGGTTGGGATGATGTGATGGATATCAACATCAACTCGGTCATGCATACTGCGACGAAATTCAAGCCCATGCTTAGCGCTAGCAAGGGTTCTATTGTGATCGTCAGTTCAGTGTCTGGCCTAAAAGCCAACATCGGAAATCCCGCCTATGCTGCGTCCAAATCCGCCGCGATCAGCCTGACCAAGACGCTTGGGCAGTCCTGGGCCAGAGACGGTATCCGCGTTAATGGGCTTGCCCCTGGATTGGTGCCGACCAAACTAACCGCAGTCACAACAGAAAATGAGGCGCGGGCAGAGGCGGCACTACGCTCCATTCCGTTGAGACGCTATGGCACTCCAGAAGATATGGCAGGCGTTGCGATGTTTTTGGCGTCACCACTTGCTGCCTATGTTCAAGGACATACGGTGATCGCAGATGGCGGCCTAGTCCTTTAGGCGACCTTGAGAGCTATGTTCCCTGATGCGGTGGTTCGGCGGGTGAGCAGAACAAGCACGCCTTTACAGATTAAGAGTGTTTGAAAAGCCGGTAGATGTGAGCGCCGGCAAGCAACGTTCCGCCGATGACCGTTGGAAGCGTTTCGTCTACACCCAGATTCTCTGCAAAAAGCGCACTAGAGATCAAGACAAGCCCCAAAATGGCCGGAATTAAGAATACTGGCCTGCGCGAAGTGCTGGAAGTGGCAATGACGCGCGTGGAGGCCAAAACCGCCATAATGATAAGCAACCAATGGACCCACTCGGCTTCGGCAATAACAGCAAGAAATGGCAGAGATATAGCGAGCACCGGTAATGCGGCGCAGTGTGCAATGCAGGCCATGCTGAGCCCGACCGCCATGCGGTCCGTATTTGCTGTGGTGGTATGCATTTGAGATCGCCGATTTTCGTCGCGGTATTTCATTCCCGATACGCACGAACTCTGAAACCGTCAATTCGCTTTATGGAATTGCAATGAGTTAGAGGGTGCCGTCGGTCGCAACGACTGTCTCCTACTGCCAAGTCAGATCTTGCGTGCCAATTGGTCCCTTGGACATATGGTTGCTCGGTCAGCGATAATCGGGCACGCGAAATCTATGCAAGTGCATCCGGTCATAAAAATGTTCGGGATACCGATCTGGCGAAAGGACTGGGGCCTATACACACTCGCCTTTTTGGGCGTTCATTGCGCCTTTATGCCGCTATTAGTGCTGCTGCTTCCCCGCCGGATAGAGACAATCGGCGGCGGCGATGCTGTCGAATGGCTTAGCTGGATGTTGCTTGGCGGAGCCTTTATTGCCGCCGCTAGCTTTATCGTCGCGGGCATATTGAGCGATCAATGGTTGGCCCGCTTTGGAAGCCGGCGCGGATTGATCGCCATCGGGGTGGCTGGCCTGCTGATTGCTTACATTCAGCTAGCAAAGGCGCAAAGCATCACTTCATTGGCGTTGGCTGTCGCGACTTTTCAAATAAGCCTGAATTGCTCGTTTGCTCCGCTCGGAGCTTTGGTAACCGACTACATCCCGGATAAGGATAAGGGGAAGGTCAGCGGCCTGATGAGCGCAGCGCATCCCCTATCTGGCGGAATGATCGCCTTTATAGCCGCGACATTCCCGTCCGATGGCGCAGGAGGCTTTCTGGCCACTGGTCTTTTAAGCGCAGCACTCATTCTGCCATTGATCGTTTTCTGGCCGTTTGGCGCTTACATTTCAGCCGAACCATTAGTCGGTACCAGCTCGGCTGCATCCGATTTGACGATGACAATTCGCCGTGATTTTTCGCTCACATGGCTGGCCCGCTTCATGATTCAATTGGGCGCAGCCTTCGTTTTCAACTACCTTTTCTTTTATCTGTTGAGCGGTGACATCAATGCCGGTGGCAAGGATGCAACACAGTTAATCGCCTTTTTAGCCTGGCCAGCCACCTTCGCAGCATTGGCTGCATGTTTGATGGCGGGCTTCGCATCTGATCGGCTGGGGCGACGCAAGGGCCCGATTATTCTCGCTGCATTGACCTTTGCCGCAGGACTTGCGGGTCTCGCGAGCGGCGGGTCAATGATCGCTCTGGTTGTAGGTTACACACTATTCCACGCCGGATTGGCCAGTTTCCTATCGGTTGAAACAGCGTTGGTCGCACAATTAATCAGCGCCAGCAAAAGGCGCGGTGCGTGGCTAGGCATAATGAACCTCACCAACACATTGCCGGGAATGATTGCACCAGCGCTTGCCCTGTTGAGTCTCTCGCCAGAAACTTTCGCGTCCAACTTGCATACCGTGTTTTGGATAAGTGCCGGTGGGGCGATTGGGTCAGCCCTTGCCATTGCGGCAGTCAGGTCCGCGCGCTAGCTATTTGGAAACCTCTTTGGCCAGTGCAACTGAGC
>CAZAIG010000047.1:0-15755 GCA_964485135.1 uncultured Porphyrobacter sp.
GGTAGCTGGCGTAAGAACCGCCTAACTGTGGCGAGATAGGTGTATTGTTTGGGCTCTTCCACTTTCAGCATCTGAAGCGCGCCATCCTCGACCATAAAGCCAAGCGCTTCTTTGCCCGGCATATCTGCTAGTAACGCGCGCATATCCGCTTCGTCTTTACCGGTCGCGCGTGCCATTGCATCGCTTAACAGAGCAATGCCGCGCTCTGCCCCGACATCTTCAGGCGCCAGGAGGAACAGAGTTTTGGATAGGTATTTCTTGCCCGCAATGTGGCCAATCTCCCATTCGACGCCTTCTGTCTTGTCCAATACCAAAACAATCGCTGCTGAGCGTTCGCACAGGCCCATGACCGCTTCTTTCCAATTGTCATGATCGAAATAGCCGCGCGCCACGCCATAGGGCGGGGCTGGATCGTCCGGATTGCCCAGCGCCACAGTGGGGCCAATGCGCGTGCCCTCTGCCAATATCATCATATCGAGCGTATCGAGCGAGCCAGCTCCATCAAGCAGCCACTGTTTGAGTGATCGCTTTGTTCGGGATAGCGGAACCTTGTCGTTAAGGAATGAGCGCAGGAACAAAACTGGTGCGCGTTCATCTTTATGTTGAATTTCTTCCAGCGATGTCCGCATACGATTTTCTGCGCGCTGCACAGCGAGCCTGGCCAGCACCGCGACAAGCCAAGGAATGATCATGGTTATGGCAAGATAGATGCCGAGGATGATCGCGACCAACGATAGGTCCATCGCAACTTGGCGCATATTGCGCCATTCAAGCAGAGCATTGATCACAACATCGATGTTGGGGAACAATATTTGCGCAATTGCTGGAACCAAGCAGACAAAGATGAAGACAACGGTAGCACGCCAGAAATTCATGAAATTGGCCACTCCGGCAAATATCATCAGCAGTCCGGACCACACCCTGCCGCGCGCATAGCGAATGGCCTCTGGAATATTGACAAGGCTGCGAAGCGAGGAAAGCCACGGTTTCTGCTGGCCCTGGTATTCGGATAAGATCCGCGTTTCTTCAGGGGTTAGGCGATAGATCGCGCGCTGCGCATTATATGCGATGAGCAAAAAAAGCGCATGCAACGGAACCAATCCCGACATGTAGAGATACGCTGTCAATTGCCGTGTCGAGGCGCCGCTTAGCGCCTCACGGCCTCCCCATTCCATCTCATAACTAATCGCGTTCAAATATCCGGCATAGACGTTGGCGCAAAGCGCGGCAGCAGCGATGGGAATAATCCACCAAGCGCGGCGGAAATCAGAATAGATGTAATAGGCGAGCCAAGCAGGCGCCAGAATAGCAAGAGCGCTTAGCGAGGCCGATGGGTTAACATCTCCCATTTCGGGGAAGGCTGGCATTGGGCCAGAACCCATTAGGTAAGTGAAGGAGTTCAGGCACCATGTGAACAAATCCAATGCAACATTGTAGACGCCCAGCAGCAACTCAAACACCAGCATGAAGAAATAAAGTTGGCAAATGCGGCGCGCGAACAGGACCGCAGAATAGCTTGATGCCAGACGATCAATGTCCAATTCGCTGCTTGCCGTTTTCATTCCCACCTCTAGCGTTCACGATTGTAAACGACAGGCGCATGAGATCAAGCAGAGGGGATGGCCCGCTAGCTTTCGGGAGGGCTCCAGCTTCCCGTTTCCATCCAAATCAGGAAGCGCTTCAGCGGCAGTAGCCAGATTACGCCCAGCACCAAATAGATGATCGTTTGCGCCCATGTCGGCCAGCTCCCGATGACGCCGGGCGCATAGCGCGCAATTAGGATCGCATAGACGCCAAGGGCAAGGAAGAGGCCCAAGATCCCAAGTGGTATGCGAGCAGTTGGTTGGTCTCTCATCAAAAGGGCCCATACATGCGAGTGGGAGTAACAACCGCGTCCAGCCTAATGTCGTGCGGCTCTACTGGCAATTCTTCGCACAATTGCGCATCCCATGCGAGGCCGATTGCGGGCGTTCCGTGATGAGCCGCTAGCCAGCGATCATAGTGGCCGCCGCCTTGGCCAAGCCGTTCCCCTGTATCGGTAAAGCCGATCAGCGGCACGAAGATAAGGTCTGGAGCAAGCACAGTGGCATTGGCGATGGGCTGTTTGATGCCAAAAGCACCGACCTCAAGATCGCTTTCTGTATGCGGATCAATGTGCTCGGCAAAACTCATGTCATCATCTTGCGAAGCGAAAAAGGGCAGCGCAAGTCTATGACCGCTTTCTTGAAAAAACTTCGCATAGCCGGATGCGGGCGCTTCGTCGTTGCTTGCGCTATAAAGGCCGATAACTGCGTCTGCCGCGATCTTTGCCACGAGAGGGGCAGGGGGACGAAGAAACAGCAAAGCGCGAATGGAGTCAGGCAGCTGCGAGACATGTTTCTTGCGCGCGGCGCGGAGTTCTTTTCGCAATTCAGACTTCTTAGAAGTGAGGGTCATGGATTGCTTCGCTCCGCTCGCAATGACGAAATAAGGCCTGCAAAAGCCGCAAGGGCGACCGCCAGTCCGTAGGGGCGGCGCCGCAGGCGACGGGTCCCTTAGGAAAGTCAAGCGAGCGGACGCGAGCGCCGACGCTTGAGGCCAAAAAAAGGTGACGGAACCACTATGGGTCGTTGCTCGAGAAATCCTCTGACGCCTAAAGTGTCAGGTGGGCGCCGTATATCCAAATTCCCAGGACGAACCCGTTAACAAGGACAGGGACAGCTCCCTTGGATTGCTTATAGCCTCGGGGATATTCAAACGGCTCGTGCCGAGCAGTCCCGCCGCAGCCTATCTAGGGGCCTGCAACCTTTGCCTCAAGCTTAGTCGCACATTTTTCGAGCGCTTCTGCCAATTCGGTCAATTGCGGGGTAACGTCTGGTGCAGCAGGCGAATTGTCCTGCGCCTGCGTTAGTTGCTCGACTTGAGCCGCCAATTGCTCTGCCTTTGCGCTTTGGGAATCGCGTTCCGCTTCAGCAGCGGTGAGGTTGGACTTGAGCGCTTCGAGATCGCTGCGCATAGTGTCGCGTTCGCTTAAGAGAGCATCGCGCTCCAATTGCATCTCTTGCATCGCATTCGCTGCATCAGATTTGGCACTGCGCGCCGCTTCTAATTCGGCCTGAATGACCGCAACTGAGCCGCCTGACTTCTTCGCTTCATGAAGATCATCGGCAAGAAAGAGACCAGCAAATAGCAAGTTTTGCGAACGCGACGGCGCCAGCTGGCCCATGGCGTTCAGTTTCTCCTCGATCATGCCGCCCAGCATTTCGATGTGGCTTTCCTGACCTTCTTCGCAAGCAACGGTGTAGGGCCTGCCGCCAATTTCCAGAGTGACTTCGCTCATGACCCGTTCAAATCTCTAACTTGCTGATGATGGAGTCCAATTCGCGCATGGTCACGGCGACCTCTTCACGCATAGCTTCATGCTTATTGACGAGGGTTGTAACCTTTGCGCTGGATGCGCCTGAGTTTTCTGGAGCTGCCGCCTGCGCAGCATTTTCTTTCTCGGCTGCAATTTCTGATATCGTGTCAGCGACCGCCTCAACGCGTTCGAGCGCGGCTTTGACCCGGACAATTGCGCTTTCGGCTTCGCTGGACTTTTCTGCTGTATTCATGGAGGCAATTTACCAAGATTGTGCATGTAGCGCAAAGGTTTGAAGTGCTGCCTTTACACGTCCTGTTGATAAGTGGGCGTGCGGCAATCGGCACTGCCCAAAAGTCAGGAGCAAATGGGGATGCGGCCAGCGACTGGGTTGACCTGCTAACACGCCTCAGCAAAGGCTTTCGCTCGCGCCGAATCGCGGCGCTTAACGGGCTGGCGCTCTTCGCTCTAAATGCCGAAGAGGCTAACCCCATACAGCAGGAGCTTTGCCCAAGTGAGCCTCAATCCCGCCCGGATGCAATCCATGGCCAATGCCATTCGCGCTCTTTCTATGGATGCGGTTCAAGCCGCCAATTCTGGCCACCCTGGTATGCCGATGGGTATGGCCGATGTGGCAACGGTGCTTTGGACACAGTTTCTGAAGTATGATGCTGCTGATCCGCATTGGGCGGATCGTGATCGCTTTGTCTTGAGCGCCGGCCATGGCTCGATGCTGATTTACAGCCTGTTGCACCTAAGTGGCTATGACGATCCGTCGATTGAAGACATTAAGAACTTTCGCCAATCCGGCAGTGTGTGTGCGGGTCATCCTGAGAACTTTATGATCGAAGGCGTGGAAAGCACGACCGGTCCACTGGGCCAAGGGTTGGCTATGGCCGTTGGCATGGCGATGGCAGAGCGCCATTTGAACGCTGTATTCGGCGATGGTCTGGTCGATCACAACACTTGGGTCATCGCAGGCGATGGCTGCTTGATGGAAGGTATCAATCACGAAGCCATCGGGCTGGCTGGACATCATAAGCTTGGCCGAATGAATGTGCTTTGGGATGACAACAATATCACGATTGATGGTTCAACCGATCTCTCCACCAGCGAAGATATCAAAGCACGCTATGCTGCGACTGGCTGGCATGTGGTTAGCTGCGATGGACATGATTTTGACGATATTCAAAAAGCGCTTTCAGAAGCAGTGGCCGATGAACGCCCATCATTGATCGCCTGCAAAACGATCATCGGCAAAGGTGCACCCAATAAGCAAGGGACAAACGGCGTCCACGGCGCGGCCCTGGGCGATGATGAGGTTGCAGCGGCCCGCGCAGAGCTGGGTTGGGAGCATGCGCCGTTTGAAGTGCCCGAAGACATTCGTAATGACTGGCTCGATGCAGGTGCGACGGGGCATCAGGCGCGCGCAGCTTGGCTGGAACGCTTGAACGCGAGTTCTCAGAAAGCTGAATTTGAGCGGCGCATGGCAGGTGATTTGCCAGCTGGTGATCCGCTCGGCGATCATATCAAGTCTTTGATCGCAGAACCGCAAAAGGTTGCCACCCGCAAGGCAAGCGAGATGGCGTTGGGCGCGATCAATGCTGCGATCCCCGAAACCATCGGTGGCAGCGCGGATTTGACTGGTTCGAATAACACCAAAGCGGGCGGGATAGAGCCGTTCACGGCGGACAATTACGGCGGGCGTTATCTCTACTGGGGTATCCGCGAATTTGGCATGGCCGCAGCGATGAACGGTATGGCGCTGCATGGCGGCGTGATCCCTTATGGCGGGACGTTCCTGGTCTTTACCGATTATGCGCGCGGGGCGATCCGCTTGTCGGCTATTCAGCAGCAGCGTGTTATCTACGTGATGACGCATGACAGTATTGGCTTGGGCGAAGATGGCCCAACCCACCAACCGGTTGAGCATGTTGCATCCTTGCGCGCGATGCCGAACCTCTTGGTTATGCGTCCAGCTGATACGGTTGAAACGGCTGAATGCTGGAAACTCGCGCTTGAGCAGAAAGATCGTCCAACGGTGCTGGCGCTGACCCGCCAAGGCCTGCCGCAAATGCGCCTTGAAGCGGAAACGGAAAACCTCTGCGGGCGGGGCGGTTACCGTCTTATATCTGCAGAAGCTCCGCGCAAAGTGGTGCTGATCGCCACGGGCAGCGAAGTGCATCTGGCAGCGGAATGTGCAGCTGAACTTGAAAGCCAAGGCATTGGCGCCGATGTGGTCTCGATGGTTTGTACCGAGCTGTTCGATGAACAAGATGATGCTTACAAAGATGATGTCATCCCAGCAGGGGCGCTCAAAGTCTCCGTCGAGGCGGGCACGACCTTTGGCTGGGAGCGTTACACCGGTTTGAAAGGCCTAAATATCGGTATCGACCGGTTCGGAGCTTCTGCTCCGGCAGGCGATCTCTTTGCAAAATTCGGTTTCACAGCGGACGCAATCGTTCCGCAAATTCTCAATAAATTAAACGGTTAAACAGGAGCTCTCCCCATGGCGACTAAAGTAGCAATCAATGGTTTCGGACGCATCGGGCGGCTTGTCGCACGCGCAATTTTGGAACGCAGCGATCACGATCTTGATCTGGTGGCGATCAATGATCTGGCCGATGCAAAAGCGAACGCATTGCTCTTCAAATACGATTCAACCCATGGCCGTTTCCCGGCAGACGTTGAAGCCAGCGAAGGCAGCATCACTGTTGGCGGCAAGACGATCGCGGTGACATCAGAGCGCGATCCCGCCAATCTGCCGCATGGCGAAATGGGCGTGGACATAGTTTTGGAATGCACCGGTTTCTTCCAAAGTGACGAAGCATGCCGGCCGCATTTGGCAGCGGGCGCCAAGCGCGTGCTGATCTCCGCTCCAGCGAAGAATGTCTCGGCAACCATCGTCTACGGCGTCAACCATGATGTGCTGACAGCGGATGATGTGATCGTCTCCAATGCAAGCTGCACGACCAACTGCTTGTCTCCAGTGGCGAAGGTTCTCAATGATCTGGTCGGAATTGAACGCGGTTTTATGACCACGATCCACTCTTACACGAATGATCAGCGCATGCTCGACCAAATGCATAGCGATATGCGCCGGGCTCGCGGCGGTGCACAAAATATGATCCCGACCACAACAGGCGCTGCGCGCGCGGTTGGTCTGGTTCTGCCTGAGCTTGACGGCAAGCTAGATGGATCATCGGTTCGTGTGCCGACGCCGAATGTAAGCTTGGTTGATCTGGTTTTCACTCCGGGCCGCGACACGTCGGCGGATGAGCTGAACGCGGCTTTGAAAGCGGCAGCGGATGGCCCGATGAAAGGCGTCCTAGACTATACCGCCGATCCTTTGGTCAGCAGCGATTTCAACCATCACCCCGCAAGCTCGACCATCGACAGCCTCGAGACATCTGTGATGGAAGGCAAGCTCGCCCGCGTGGTCAGCTGGTACGACAATGAGTGGGGCTTCTCCAACCGCATGATCGATACGGCCGGCGCAATGGCGAAATTCCTCTAAGGGAGCGATAGGGCAATGGCCGCTTTCAAGACGCTAGACGATCTGGGTGATGTGACGGGCAAGGTTGCGTTGGTTCGCGTGGACCTCAATCTGCCGATGAATGGAGGCTCAGCTTCCGATGTAACGCGGGTTGAAGCGGTTAAGCCGACAATTCTAGAGCTCACTGAGAAAGGCGCAAAAGTGCTGCTACTTGCGCATTTTGGGCGTCCAGGAGGCAAGCGTTCCTCGGTACTTTCCACCAGTATGGTCCAAGGCGACGTCGAGGAAGTTCTCGGCAAGGAAGTGATGTTCATCCCTGAGGTCGCTGGCCCAGTGGTTGAGCAATCCATCGGCATTTTGAGTGATGGCGATATCGGCTTGCTGGACAATGTGCGTTTTTGGCCCGGTGAAGAAGCGAATGACGCAGGCTTTGCGAAGGGGATCGCTGCGCATGGCGATTTCTACGTCAATGACGCTTTCTCCGCCGCGCACCGCGCTCATGCCTCAACCGAGGGGCTGGCAAAGTTTCTTCCCGCCTATGCAGGGCGCGCAATGGAGCGCGAGCTGACGGCGCTCGAAAGCGCCCTTGGTTCACCCGAAGCGCCGGTTGCGGCAGTTGTCGGCGGGGCGAAAGTGTCAACCAAGCTGGATGTACTCAAAAACCTTGTCGGCAAGGTTCAACACCTCATCATTGGCGGAGGCATGGCGAACACATTCTTGGCCGCGCGCGGCGTTGATGTGGGCAAAAGCCTGGCTGAGCATGATCTTGTCGCAACAGCTAACCAAATCATGGACGAGGCGGACCACGCCGGATGCACGGTGCATCTTCCCTATGATGTGGCGGTGGCGAAAGAGTTTGCGGCGCATCCAGCGTCGCTTCGCCATTGTAACGTGCACGAAGTTGCCGCCGACGAGATGATCCTCGACATTGGCCCCCAAGCTACCGAAGCTCTGGCTGACGTCCTCAAAACCTGCCGCACGCTGGTTTGGAACGGTCCGTTGGGCGCGTTTGAAACAGAACCGTTTGACGCAGCGACCATGGCGCTTGCCCAGCATGTTGCCGCTCTGACGCAAGAAGGATCGCTTATCTCAGTCGCAGGCGGCGGAGACACCGTTGCAGCTCTTGCTCAGGCAGATGTGACCAATAAAGTGACCTATATTTCAACTGCTGGCGGGGCTTTCCTAGAATGGATGGAAGGTAAGGAGCTGCCCGGCGTTGCGGCTTTGCAAGCATGAGCGATGAGCCAAAAACCGAATATGGTTATGGCAATGCGGTCCCTTGCAAAGAGGGCGAATTTGCCGGTTGGTATCATTGGAACCACGACCCTTTTGAAACCCGCAGCGGCCCGTTCTTCATGCGCCGCGAGGATGATGGGACCTATTTGAGCGCTTTTCGTGCAGAAGCGCGGCATATGAATGGTGGCGGCGCGATGCATGGCGGCTGCCTCATGACATTTGCTGACTTTGCGCTTTTTGCCATCGCGACCGATGAGCTAGCCGGCGGGAACGCGGTGACGATGAATTTGTCGAGCGATTTTCTGGGTGCAGTCGATGAAGGCGCCTTGGTCGAAGCGCGCGGTGAAGTGACACGTGGAGGCGGAAAAACGATTTTTGTGCGCGGATTGATAACGGGCGACGGAAAGCCCGCACTAAGCTTTACGGGCATTATTCGCCGTTTCACGCCTAAGCCGAACGCGTCGTGAGCGAAACGCATCAGCTTTTCTCCACGCCGTTTGTCGTGGACCGATTGCAGAGCGAAGAGGGCATGGCGGCGCTGCGCGAATTGATCGAAGAAGAGCGCAAACGCGATACCTCCGGAGTCCAAATCTCCAACATTGGGGGCTGGCATTCCAACACAAAAATGGCGGACTGGGGCGGGGAAGTCGCCCGCGCCCTAGCGTTCAAAGCGATGACAATGGCTGATGCGCTGACCATTGATACGCTATCGACACAGAAAAGCCGATTTGGCTGGATCCCGGAGATGTGGGCCAATGTCAGCACAAAAGGCGATGCCAACCAATATCACGCGCACCCGGGCAGCTATTGGTCGGCGGTCGCCTATATCGATGATGGTTATATCGGCAGCAGCGATGCGGAACTGGGCGGTGAGCTGCAACTGATGGACCCGCGCATGCCGATGATCCGCATGACCGCGCCCGATCTGCGGCTGAAAGACCCATCGGGCAAAGCGCAGCAAAACGAGATTATGATCCGTCCGCGAACAGGTATGATTGTGATGTTCCCAAGCTGGTTGCAACATGCGGTTCGCGGCTTTCACGGCGAAGGAACGCGCATTTCGGTCGCAATAAATTTGGTTCCAGCGCTCGACATTAGCAAAGCTGAGACGCGCCACTAGTGGCAATGGTTTGGCGGTTGCAAGCCAACTGACTGCTCGGTAAAGGCGCGTTAAAGATTTTATGCATAGGTATGCGCGAAGGTAAAAAGGGTAAATTGATGAACACACAAGACATGACCGCTCAGATTGCTGCTGGTGATGGCTTTATCGCTGCATTGGACCAGTCGGGCGGCTCGACGCCAAAGGCTTTGCGGGGTTATGGTGTCGAAGATGATGAGTGGAACGGTGATGACGAAATGTTCGCCCGCATCCATGAAATGCGTAGCCGGGTTATTACCGCGCCCAGCTTTGGTAGTGGCAAGGTGATCGGCGCGATCCTGTTCGAACGGACAATGGACGGCGAAGTGGATGGTAAACCGGCCCCAGATGCCTTGAAGTCGCGCGGCGTTGTCCCCTTCATCAAAGTCGATCAAGGATTGGCAGATGAGGAAAACGGCGCGCAAATGATGAAGCCGCTCGATAAATTGCCGGCTCTGCTGGAAAAATCGGTGGCCAAAGGCATGTTCGGCACAAAGATGCGCTCAGTCATCAAAGCGGCCAATCCCGCCGGAATCGCTGCTGTGGTTGAGCAGCAATTTGCAGTGGGCAATCAGATCGCTGACGCAGGTCTGATGCCAATGCTTGAGCCGGAATATGACATTACCGCTGCTGACCGCGCAGAAGGCGAGCAAATCCTGCATGATGAGCTGAAGAAAGGCCTCGACGCTCTGCCAGAAGGGCGCAAGGTCATGCTGAAGCTTTCAATCCCGGCTGAAGCTGGCCTTTACAGCGACATCATCGCGCACCCAAATGTGCTGAAAGTGGTTGCGCTATCTGGCGGCTTTTCCACCGATGACGCGTGCGCGCATCTGGGTAAGAACGCAGGGATGATTGCAAGCTTTAGCCGCGGACTTTTGCAGGATTTGCGCAAAACCCAATCGGACGCAGAATTTGATGCGGTACTGGGCAAAGCGATTGACCAGATCCACGCGGCTTCTATTGCAGGGTGAATGTCTGAAACCCAAATTTACCTAATCTCCCCGCTCGAAGTAGGCGGAGACTTTCCGGGCCGACTTGAGCGGGCGCTGGACGCTGGCAAGGGCGTTGTCACGGCCTTTCAGTTCCGCGTCAAAGGCATGGATGAGCATGCAGCCGCTGACTTGGCTGCGCCATTGCAAGAAATATGCGCCGCGCGTGATGTCGCCTTCATCGTGAATGACAGCATATCGCTCGCCAAGCGCCTTAAAGCAGACGGCGTGCATTTGGGGCAGGGTGATGGTGATCCGAAAGAAGCGCGCGGGGAATTGGGGCGCGACGCGCAAATTGGCGTTACATGTCACGCGTCGAAACATCTTGCGATGGAAGCGGGCGAGGCCGGCGCTGACTATGTCGCCTTTGGCGCGTTCTTTCCCAGCACCACCAAAGAAACGCAGCATATTGCTGAGCTGGAGTTGGTGGAATGGTGGAGCCACTTGTTCGAAATTCCCAGCGTGGCGATCGGGGGGATTACGCCTGAAAATTGCGCCGCTTTGGCAAAGGCAGGCGCTGATTTTCTAGCCGTATCGGGCGCGGTGTGGAACGGTGATGAATCCGCCGCGATTAAAGCCTTTGCCAAGGTTTTGGCCAAGGAATAGAGGTTTTATAGCTTAGCGCCAACCCGTGTGCAAAGCAGGCGGGAAAGGCTGTCATCTGCATTTAACCGTTGCAATGCCGTATCGCCGACACGTTTGTACCGCTCGCCATTTTTGGGTCCGCGCGTGAAAGTCAGCATCTTGCCGCGCATAATATATGTTCCGCGTCCTTTCGGGCTGCGATAGCTAGATGCGCTGGCAATGCGGAAATGCGATTCTTCCATTTGTATCCGGGCCGCGCCCGAAGCATCACCCGGCAACGAGCATTGATAGCGGCCATGCGGCATGGTTGTGAGCATGCCATCTGCCAAAGCGGGTGCGGTCATACTGGTGCAGGCCAGGCCCATTGCAGCCCAAAGGCTCACGCGATGTGTTTGCAATTTTGTCGACATCGCATTGCCACTAGCATGGCTTTGCTTGCTACGAAATGAAGCGTGGGCTAGAGGCGCGGCTTGAAAGAAGGCGCAGCTGCCTCGCAAAATCACTTAAAAAGGCCTCACCCCATGAAAATTAGCGGTGTCGATATTCGCCCCGGCAACATTCTCGAATATGAAAACGGGATTTGGAAAGTCGCTAAGATCCAGCACACTCAACCGGGCAAGGGTGGTGCTTATATGCAGGTGGAGATGAAGAACCTGCAGGATGGACGCAAAACCAATGTCCGCTTCCGCAGCGCTGACAGCGTCGAGCGCGTTCGCCTTGATACTAAGGAATTTCAGTTCCTTTATGAAGATGGCGATATGCTGGTCTTCATGGATCAAGAAAATTACGAGCAGATTATGCTTCCATCCGACTTGCTCGGCGATGCGCGTCCGTTTTTGCAAGACGGAATGCAGGTCCAGCTAGAGCTGTGGGAAGAAAAGCCGATCTCGGTTCAGCTTCCCAATCAGATCGAAGCCGAGATTACCGAGGCTGATGCGGTGGTAAAAGGGCAGACCGCCTCTTCCAGCTATAAGCCAGCTGTGCTCGACAATGGTGTACGGATCATGGTTCCCCCGCATATTGCCAGCGGCACGCGCATCATCGTTGATGTGTATGAGCAAACCTACGTCGGTAAGGCTAGCTAAGCACAATGAGCATGTTTTCGGGACTGGTGCGCGTCATGGAGCGCGCCGCGCGCAAGGCTGGCGGCAAATTGCGCCGCGACTTCGCTGAGGTTGAACATCTGCAGGTAAGCCGGAAAGGCCCTGCGGATTTTGTGTCCAAGGCAGATATGCGCGCTGAGCGCACGATTTATGATGAGCTGCTTCATGCGCGGCCCGATTGGGGTTTTGTGCTGGAAGAGGCTGGCATTATTGAAGGCGATCCGGCCAAGCCGCGCTGGATCATTGATCCGCTCGATGGCACCTCTAACTTTCTGCACGGCATTCCGCATTTCGCGGTCTCTATCGCGGCGCAAGAACCAAAGCTTGATGGCAGCGGTTGGGGCGAGGTAACCGCGGCTGTGGTCTATGAGCCTATCCAGGATCAAACATTTTGGGCGGAGAAAACGCGCGGGGCTTGGCTGCAAGATGCTCGGCTGCGTGTGTCATCGCGTTCGCGCATGTCTGATGCGCTGATCGCGACCGGTATCCCTTTCCAAGGGCATGGCGACTTTGACGAGTGGGGCAAGATCTTTGCCGCTCTCGGGCCGCAGGTTGCAGGTATCCGGCGCTATGGCACAGCATCGCTTGATTTGGCGTGGCTTGCGGCGGGGCGCTTTGATGGTTTCTGGGAGAGCGGCCTCAATGATTGGGACACCGCTGCGGGCTGCCTTTTGGTGCGCGAGGCGGGCGGTTTCGTCACCGATTTCCGCGGGCGTTCGGTCGATATTGCTTCTGCTCAGGTATTAGCAGCGAACAATGCGCTGCACTCCAAATTGCACAAAACTCTGGTCGGCGCGCTGAAATAGATATTCTCGGCTTGATGCACGCGGGTAAGGGCGCTATCGGCGTCGCTTATCCGCACGTGGTTAGCCCCTGTGGTGGAATTGGTAGACGCGCTCGACTCAAAATCGAGTTCCTAACGGAGTGCCCGTTCGAGTCGGGCCAGGGGCACCATTTTTGTTACTGCAACTTTGCTGCGGTGCGGATGCCAAGCAGATAGCCTTAAAATTGCTTGTATTTTTTTGCAGCTTGGGGAAGGCTTCGCAGCACTGATGTTTGCGCTTCCATCTTTTCACGCAATGGCCGCGATGGCGGTGACGCTGATGATGTTCATCGCTTTTGCGCGTGGACGCCATTCGGTCGAGATTATCTCGCTAGTGACCATCGCGGTGATCGCGGTTGGCCTGTATTTCTTCCCACTGCCAGAAACTAAGCCGACAGACGGGCTGGCGCTCGCATTTGGCGGGTTTGGTCATTACGCGTTGATCACTATTTGCGCGCTGATGATTATGGGCAGGGGCCTTGTGGTGACGGGCGCGCTAGATCCGGCGGCGCGAATGCTGGAAAAAGTGTTCAAGTTCAATCTGCAATTGGGCTTGCTGGTCTCGCTGATTGCAGCACTGTTCTTGTCAATGGCTGTGAATGATACACCAGTGCTCGTGCTGCTGCTGCCGATCTTTGTTGCGCTTGCGGCCAAGGGCGCAATGCCTGCCTCAAAAACGCTGATCCCGCTCAACGCTGCGGTACTGATTGGTGGGATGGCGACGACTATCGGAACATCAACCAATATCCTCGTCACGTCCATCGCCGTTGACTTAGGCATGCGGCCGATGGGCGTGTTCCACTACACTCCTATCGTTCTGATCGCGGCCTTGGTTGCGCTTCCATATCTTTGGCTGATCATGCCGCGCCTATTGCGCGACAATACAACAGAGGCAGATGCCAGCCCGCGTCAGTTCCACACTCGGCTGAGGATTGGGACGGAGAGCAGCCTTATCGGTGAAGAGCTGGGCGCATTGTTGCCCAAGCTGCCCAAAGACATAACGTTCCACGACACGCCAACCGGGCCGCTTGAACCGCAGCAGCGGCTGCACATTTCCGGCACACATGCAGCATTGGAAGAAGCAACGCGTGTGCTGCAAGGGGAACTCGCGCCAAGTTGGGTGATCGACCGCATTCGCCGCGAGTCCAATTCGACCCGGAAGGATATCACCGTTGTTGAAATGACGGTGACAGCGGATTCGCGCCTACTTACCCGTACTCTGCCAACATCGGGTATTGCCGATCTCTACGGCGTAGCGGTATTGGGTATCCACCGCCCAGACCGCGTCATGGGCCGTGAGAAAGATCAATATAGTTCCGGCGGCGATCTGCGCATCGCAGAAGGCGATGTGTTGCTGGTGATGGGCTTGTCAGAAGGGCTTGCCGAGTTCGCGCGCAGTGACAGTCTGCTGATGCTGGAGGGTGCACAAGAGCTGCCCCGACGGTCGAAAGCTCTGCTCGCCGCAGGCATTATGTTTGGCTCGGTCTTTACCGCCTCGATCGGTTTGTTGCCGATTGCGATCTCAGCTCTGGCTGGCGCGATTTTGATGTTCGTTACTGGCTGCGTGAAGTTTGACCGGGTCGGCCGTGCACTCTCCGCAAAGGTCATCGTGCTGGTCGCCGCGAGTATAGCAATTGGCCGGATCATTGATGAAAGCGGCGCGGCGAAGTGGCTGGGCGATGCGATGTCACTTGGCCTGCAATTCTTGCCAGCGGCATTGGTGCTGGCCGCAATTATGCTGTTCGTGACAGTGCTAACCAACTTTGCTTCCAACGCAACGGCCGCAACAGTGGGCACCCCAATTGCGTTTAACATCGCCAATCAGCTTGGTCTTCCGGCAGAGCCGCTGATCCTCGCCGTGCTGTTTGGCTGTAACCTGTGTTATGCGACACCGATTGCCTATCAGACGAACATGCTGATCATGGCAGAGGGCAATTACGAGTTTAAGGATTACATCCGAACGGGCGTCCCGCTGGTTGTGTTGATGGTAACCACGCTCTCTATCCTGCTGGTTCTGTGGTATGGAATGTAGGGTTTCCTACCGCGCCAAGAGCTGGCACAAAGTGTTTGAGAAAGTGAAAAACGCCGCTCTTGGATAAGGGGCGAGGCTTTTTTGCCTTTTAGGAGTGTTCCATGTGTGCCCAACATTGCCGGATGCACGAAGCTGGGGAGGATGAAAATGAGGCTGAAATCGGGGCTGGCTAACATGCTCGCGGGCGTTTGCCTGCTGAGTTTCTCGACACCGGCAAGCGCGGATGATTTGCGCGATGATTTGATGGCGGACATGCCCGGCTTGATGGAGCTGTATAAAGACCTTCACGCCAATCCCGAACTGTCTTGGCAGGAGTTTGAAACCGCAGCTAAGCTTGCGAAACGTATGCGTGCGCTAGGATTTGATGTCACCGAAAAGGTCGGCAAAACCGGCGTCGTCGCGGTGATGAAGAACGGCGATGGGCCAACCGTTATGCTGCGCGCCGATATGGACGGCCTTCCCGTTGTTGAGCAGACGGGGCTACCCTATGCTTCGAAAAAGATCGCAACGCCAGCATCGGGCGTGGAGACAGGCGTAATGCATGCTTGCGGCCACGACACGCATATGGCGGGCTGGATCGGTGCGGCGCAATTGCTGGCCGAGCGCAAGAGCGAATGGCAGGGCACTTTGGTGATGATCCTGCAACCGGCAGAAGAATTGGGCGAGGGCGCACTCGCTATGCTGGAAGACGGGCTCTACACCCGCTTTCCTAAGCCTGACTATGTGCTGGGTTTTCACGATGCGGCGCAAATGCCAGCCGGGATGATCGGCTATTCTAGCGGTTATGCACTTGCCAATGTCGACAGCGTAGACATCAGTGTGCCGGGTATCGGCGGACACGGGGCCTATCCGCACACCACTAAAGATCCGATTGTGATCGCCAGCTCTATCGTGATGCGGCTGCAAACGCTGGTCAGCCGCGAAAGCAATCCGCTCGATCCTGCTGTGATTACCGTGGGCAGCTTCCATGCAGGGGCAAAGCACAATATCATTTCGGACGAGGCAAAATTGCAGCT
>CAZAIG010000048.1:0-5067 GCA_964485135.1 uncultured Porphyrobacter sp.
TGACGCCCTATCGAGCGGCACAAATCCCGCAGCGCATCGCCTCGGATAAAATTAGTCCACTGTGCAATCAAAAGTCAGCGTTGCACTCTCGCCATTAGCAAGATTGCCAAGCGCAATACCGGCTCCGATCAGATCACCCAAAGTGAAGCTGCCAGCTGGTACGCCGCTGCCGGTAATCGTCACAGCATTGCTCGCCGGACATGTGATGCCCGACCCAGGCGTATCAGTAACGATCGCACCAGCAAGGCTGTCCGGCCCGTTATTGGTCACGACCAAAGTATAGGTCACGGTATCACCTGAAGTGACTGTATCAGAGGACTGATCGACCTCGCCGTTTACTCCAGGGGTGTTTGTCTTGGTGATTGAAAAGTCTGCGGTTGCTAAAATCGGGACTGAAATGAATGCGGTATCGCAATTGGTCGGATTGGCCGTCTCACAGATTTCATACCAAATAGAATAGCCGCTCGCTGGTGTGTTAGGCGGTACCGAAATGACCCCTGTGATCGGATCAAGAACCGGAACCGGAGCCCCCGGGGTCACAGGGGTCGCGCCAGACAAGACTGTCGTTGTCAAATCGGCAGCGTTTGCCGGCGTGCCATTCAGCGTGTCATTATCGAAAGCGTTGGCAACATTTGGGTTGCCGGCAACGCCGGTCATAGGGGCTTGCGGATCGTTATTGGCAACGATCTCAGCTGCGATCACTTCAACGAAGATCGTCGCAATGTCGCAATTGGTCGGATTGGCCGTTTCACATAGTTCATAGTCGAATGTGTAATTGCCAGCCGGCGTGCCAGCAGCAACATCTACATCGCCAGTCGAAGTGTTAAAGGATAGGCCGGAAGGCACCGATTCGCCCGGTGCGAGTGCGAGCGTTGTGTTGCTATTGGTGGCTGGAGCGCCGTCGAGAGTATCGGCATCAAAAGCATTGAGCACAGCTGTCCCTCCGCTCGCTCCTATAATGCCAAAGACTTCATCATTATTGGCATCTATCGGGGGCGCAATTACTGTGACAGTAGCTGTTGCAATGTCGCAATTTGTGGGATTGAGAATTTCACAAATCTGGTAGTCGAATGCGTAGACGCCGGGCATAGTTCCCGCGATTACACCGACCGTTCCGTTTGTTGTGTCAAAGGTCAGCCCGCTTGGCAGCGTCTCGCCCGGTGCCAAGCCAACAGTTGTGTCACTAGGCGAAGTGGGGTTGTTCTGAAGCGTGTCGCCATCATACACGTTCAGCGCATTCGTGCTGCCGACATTGCTTTGAATATCGAGCGAGTTGTCATCATTGGCGACCAGCACAAGCGGAAACACAACGAGGGATTCGCCCAGGTCATTGCCTGCATCAGTCGGATCGTCCTGATCCCCTTCGGCCTTGGTGGTGGTATTGGTGATCGGCTGCCCGGCAGTGCCGGCATCGATTATACCTTCAAGGGTTAGAGTTTCGGTCGCACCGATGGCTATTGTACCAAGGCTCCACACTCCAGAACCTGCGTTGTAGCTGCCGGTTGTCACATTGCCATTATTGGCCGTTGGAGTGAGACCAGCCGGCAGAATATCAATCAAGGACACTCCTGTTGCAGGGGCCGGACCATTGTTGGTCACCTCGATCAGGAAGGTCACTGTATCCCCAATGGTTGGGTTGGAATTGCCGGAACCTAGGGATTTCACCGTGACGAGATCAATCGGCGGAGCAGGCACGGTAATAGTAACTGTTGCCGTCGCGGTAAGGCCGGTCACATCCGAAATTTCATAAACGAATGTGTCTGTGCCGTAAAAGCCCGCGTTCGGGGTATATGTCATCGAGCCATTCGCATTGAGGGCAACCGAACCATTGCTTGGCCCAGAAATGGGAGTCGTGTTGACGGTTACCGGCGCGCCTTCCGGGTCAAAATCCACGCCGTTCCCGTTGTTGATCAATATGTCACGTGTGATTGGCGTTTCGAAAGGTGTAGTGAAATCGTCATCTTCAGCAACAGGTGGCAGGTTTGGAAAGGGCGCGTCCGGACAGGAAAATCCATCATTATTTCCGCTAGGATCACCTTGTGCGGCAAGCGAAGCAGTAGGGTTCGCTGAAAACACATCGAAAATTTCAAAAATCCGGCCATTGCTGTTCTGGAATGCAAAAATGCGGCCATTGAAATCAGTCCACTGAGCACCAAAGCTTGTGCTTGGCAGTCCAGCAACATTGACCCTGGTGGAAACCATTGTGTTGAGATTGACGCGACCCACTCGGCCAGACGCAAACATGATCAAATATGGCACCCCGCCTTCACGCATAAAGACAAAATCGGCCGATGCATTAACGCTACCGGTGATCGTGAAGTTTTGCTCGACACCCGTAGCCAAATCAACCGAGATCAATCGATTGCTGGGCGAACCACGCAGCCATAATGTGTTGTTGTCATCGACGTCGCCCGCAAAGGAACTTCGCGAAATAGTGTAGACGGTTTCGGTCGTGCCATCGCCGTGAATGCGGATAACTCGGCTACCCTGCATTCCGTAACCAAAATTGTCCTGAGTGTTGAAACCCGTCGCATTGTAGCTGCCCTGATTTGATCCGATATCGACGTAGCTAGATGATATGGGATCAAAGACACGCAATTGACCGGACTGGACTTGATATATGTCACCCGAACACGTGAATGGCCCTGCCAAGGCAGGCACGGAACATGTTGCAAGCGCAAGCACCCCGCATCTACGGATCGATTTGGCAAAGAGGTTACGCATATTCGGGTTTCCGTTATGGCTATGAGCCGCTTTTAAAGGCCCTTTTACGCGATACTCTCCGGTCATGGTTAATTTTCCCTTTCAATTTGGGAATTCAACGAGGGATTTTACATATTGTATTGATTATCATCTGAGCGCATCGCTTTTGCTTTGGCATGGCTAAAAGCGAATTTTGTCAGATACATAATGATGAGTATCGCTACAATTGAAGCTATTATTCGATTGCCGACAGTTCCGACAGTACCCACCGCTGTATTCACCCCATGGAAGTCATCGCTGTCAGTGCCGCACCCGTCCGATAGGTCGCCTCCCGTTGGCACGATGATTGACGCTCTGGGCGTGCCTGTTACAACACCGCTATGACTTTTCCCTTCAGCGCTATCGTCGCTCAAGATGAGATGAAGCTTGCTTTGCTCGCATCAGCAGTTGACCCGCATATCGGCGGTGTCATGATCTTTGGCGACCGGGGCACGGGTAAGTCCACTGCAGCACGCGCATTGGCCAGCATTTTGCCTCCGATCAGAACGTTTGAAGGCTGCCGATTCAATTACTCGCCCGACGATGATGAGCCTTCACCTGATCCTTTGGCGGGGAAGCGAGCGCGCAAGGTCCCGGTACCTTTTGTCGATCTGCCGCTGGGTTCGACCGAGGATCGTGTGCTTGGCGCGCTTGATCTGGAAAAGGCGCTGTCGCGCGGCGAACGGCATTTTGAACCTGGGCTATTGGCGAAAGCGCACCGTGGGTTCCTTTACATTGACGAGATCAATCTGCTCGAAGATCACGTCGTCGATTTGCTGCTCGATGTGGCTGCCTCTGGCGAGAATGTGATTGAGAGAGATGGGCTGAGTGTGCGGCACAAGGCGCGCTTTGTGCTAATCGGCAGCGGTAATCCTGAAGAAGGAGAGCTCCGACCGCAGTTGCTCGACCGCTTCGGCCTTTCGGTTGAAGTGCGCACGCCGCAGTCGATAGATGACCGGGTGGAGATCATGCGCCGCTGCGACGCGTTGGAGAAAGACCCCAAAAAGTTTACCGCCAAATGGGCAAAGGATGATGCCAAGATCCTTCGTCAGATCAATCGCGCCAAGGGGTTGGTCGCCAAGGTCAAAACACCTGCAAAAGCGCTCAAAGATACAGCTAATCTTTGCAAAGCGGTGGGAGCGGACGGGCTGCGCGGCGAGCTGACTTTGATGCGCAGCGCGCGCGCTTTGGCTGCGCTTGAGAATGACGCATCGGTTACACGCGATCACATCAAGACCATGGCACCGCTGGCTCTGCGGCATCGTTTGCGCCGTGATGTTCTTGATGAAACCGGTTCCACCGTGCGGATCGAAATGGCGCTGGAAGAGCTCTTCGGTTGAGCCCGCAAAGAGGCAAGGCGGGCGATGAGGCAGAGCTCAAACAAACTCTGCTTGCCGCGCGGCTTTTTGCATCAAGCCCGTTAGCATTTGGCGGTATCATATTGCGCGGAGCGGGGCCGGCCCGTGATGCATTGTGCGAACAATTGCTGGCCAATTTGCCGCCGGGTCTACCGAGCGTGACCGTGCCCGCCAATGTCGATAGAGAGCAATTGATGGGCGGGCTCGATTGGGCGGCGACCTTGGCCAGCGGCGAGCATGTTGACCGCCCAGGATTGATCGAAAGAGCAAGAGGTGGCGCGGTGATCCTGCGAATGGCGGAGCGTGCCGACAGCCATGTGGCAGCGCAATTGGCGCAGGCGGTGGATCATGGCGACATGGCGCTGATATTGCTCGATGACGGGATTGAGAGTGATGAGAGGCCGCCTCTCGCCTTAACCGAAAGATGTGCATTTCACTGCGACTTGGCTTCTTTGCGCGTGCTTGATTTCAGCCTTGAGCGCACTGGAGAGCTTGGCAGAGTAAAGCCTTTGCTCAAGTCCCAGCGTACAGTTCTGGCAGAGGCCTCGGCCATGCTGGGAATTGGTTCGGCGCGTCCGCTGATTTTTGCTGAACGGTGCGCACGCGCTTTGGCGGGCTTGCGAGGGTTTATGAAGGCAGGCGATGCCGAATTGCGCGATAGCGCTGCGCTGGTTTTGGCGCACCGCGCTGAGCGCATTCCAGAGCTAGCGCCGCAAGACAATGAGCCGCAAGACCAGAAATCTTCTGATAGTGGGGAGCAATCCGGTGAGGAGGAAAGCCAAAAGCCACCGCAGGACATTTCGCTCGAGGACATCCTTCTTGAAGCAATCAGCTCTTCTATCCCCCCGCATCTACTCGACCAAATTGCAAATGGCACAAAGCGTTCAAGCACAGGCCAATCTGGCAAGTCGGGACAGAAACAGAAATCGGCTCAGCGTGGGCGGCCGCTGGGTTCGCTTGCGGGCAT
>CAZAIG010000048.1:5167-8088 GCA_964485135.1 uncultured Porphyrobacter sp.
GCGCAGGTGGCATTGATTGCTTTTCGGCAATCGGGCGCTGAAATCCTGCTGCCACCGACCCGCTCGCTCACCCGAGCGCGCCGTACTTTGAGCGCATTGCCCGGGGGAGGGGGGACGCCGCTGGCTGCCGGACTGCTCGAAGCGCTCAAACTGGCTGATGCTTCTGAGAAACGCGGCCAAAGTCCGACGATCGCATTGCTCACTGATGGCAAGGGCAATGTCACTTTGGACGGTGAGGCCGACCGCGCGGTTGCAATGGAAGAAGCCTCGAGTGTGGCCAAACAAATTGCAGCCACAAATCATCATGCCATCGTCATCGATATTGCGCCAAGACCGCGCGAGGAAGCCGCTGTGCTCGCATCGGCATTAGCGGGGCGTTATGTTGCCTTGCCGCGAGCTAACAGCGCAGCGATGGTCAGCGCAATTGAAAGCATAAGCGAAGGCGCAGCAGCGTGAGTGGCCGGTATCCCGAATGGGCAGATGAAGCGACCGGATGGCCATCGCGCGAACACAGCCGCTTTATCAAATCTGACGGTTACAATTGGCATGTTCAGGACATGCAGGCTGCGGGCCCTGACGCTCCTGTCTGCGTGTTGATCCATGGCACAGGAGCAGCAACGCATAGCTGGCGCGATTTCGCTCCGATCCTTGCGAAGACGCACCGGGTCATCGCGATGGACCTGCCCGGTCATGGCTTTACGCGGCCTAATCATGCGCGCCGCGTTACTCTGCCGCAGATGGCAGGCTCGCTTGGCAAGCTGCTCGATGAAATGAACGTGCAAGCCGATTGCATCATCGGGCACTCTGCCGGGGCCGCAATTGGTATCCAGCTTCAACTGGAGCGCGATTGGAAAGCGCCGCTCGTCGCGCTCAATCCAGCACTCCTCCCGTTTCCCGGCCTTGCCGCAAAGCTCTTTCCAGCTCTGGCAAAAGTGCTTTTCACCAATCCTTTCACTGCTATCATTTTTTCTCGAATGGCGCGCAAACCCGATGATGTCAGAAGTTTTCTTGAACGGTCAACCGGATCAAAACTCGATACTGCTGGCGTGGAACTATACTACCGTTTGTTTCGGCATTCGGGTCATTGTGACGGCGCGATTAGGATGATGGCAAGCTGGGATTTGGAGGCGCTGGAGAAACGATTGGACACAGTCGATTTTCCGGTCATGCTTCTCCATGCTTCGAATGACAAAGCCATTCCGCGCAGCGCTATCATCAGCGCCGCCGACCTGATCCCGAAATCCGAATTTGAAGAATGCGCAGCGCTCGGCCATCTCGCGCATGAGGAAAAGCCGGAGCATATCGCCGAAATTGCGGCAGGCTTTATGGCGCGCTATACAGCTTAAACCACGGGGGTAAGGAGGCAGAGCTTTGGAAAATCTTGGCTGGATAGAGATTGTATTTTTCGCAGCAATAGCGCTGGGCTTTGGTTTCTACCAATTGTGGTCGGTCAATCGCGAGATTGCCAAGGATAAAGAAAAGGCCGCCGCTGAAGAGACGAATAGGCCCGATTGAAGCATCGCTGGGCCTTTCTGGGGCTTATTCTCTGGGCATTTTATACGGCAGCATAAATTGAACAATCGGATGGATTAGCCGGTCGAGCGAAATGCTCTCCTGCACGGCTGTCACTTCTTTGCCCAAGATTTGCATCGCCAATGCTGATCGGGCGTAAAATGGCGAATCTTCCCAGGTTTTGACAACGCGGGCAAAGCCACTATCTGCGCGAGTCTGTCGCTTTATAGCCCACCAAGTTGGCGGCAGGGGAGCAACCAGCGGCAGTTCTTGCTCGCGTGGGACCCCATTCCGGTCAAAGCGCAGCAGGCTGGCAAAATGGCTGCCATCGCGGCGGTTGCCTTCGTAGACAACGGCGACTTCTTGACCGGCATGAGCGCGAGCCCAGTGCCAATCGCGAAAACCGTCTTCAATTGGCTCGCTGCCATGATTGCCATCGAGATAAGCGCTTCCCGACCAAGCAATGTCGGGTTTCTCCATACGCACTTCGATCCGAGCGCGCGGGGCGATTGTCTGCCAATTGTGCTTGCCCTCACTATCCAATTGGAACGCTCGGTCATTTACAACCTCGGGGGTGAGTATGATCTGGCCTTTCACACGCCGCCGCCAAGGAATGCCGAGGCGAATATCGCGCTCTTCAATCTCTATAATCAGGCTATCATTTTCCCATCGCATGCTGCTCGGCCCGATCTGAAGTGTGTCGCGTGATTGGCGCGTGTCGGCCTCACCCCTTTCGGTCATTACCCAGCGCGCGCCATTCTTCCCGTAAAGGGCAATATTAAGGCAGCTATGATCGAGCGGCACTGCGCGGCCTGATTTCTTGTAATAGGGTGAGAAAACGCTGCCGATAAAGCCGATAATCGTCAGCCCGTAGTCCCCGTCGCTGCTGAGCGCGTCGACATACCACCAGCGATACCCCTTTGGTGGAACCGCCGTGTCGAAGTAAGGCCGGACAGCACGGCTTCGCTCGCCAATTTGCCCGACAAGGCGGCCATCGGCACGCCCGCGCCAGGATGTGTCGCTCCGCCCGCGCAATAGAGACCACGGATCCTCGTCCGGCTGCCTTGCCTTAGGAAAGAGGCCGCCCACCCGTGCGAAGCCCGACCATAGATCGCCCCGCCGGTCGCGGGGAAGAGTTTCGAGAAATCGTTCGGCGTGATCAGAGTATGCGGCAGCGGTGCCTCCAGCTCCAGTCCGCAAGCGCTGAGCCTGTTCAGCATGTTCTGAGTGCATTGGTCCTGCTCCTGCTTTGAATAGGTATGGGTGTCGCCATTGGCCGGCGCATTGACGATGATTTGAAAACGCTGGCTCGCCCCGGCTTCTGCTTGTCCGTGATCCAGCGCGCATACATAAGCGGTGGGATCAGTCGGCGTGGCGCCAGAACGGATGGCGGCAAATTCGGATGTGTA
>CAZAIG010000048.1:8188-15577 GCA_964485135.1 uncultured Porphyrobacter sp.
CGGTGGGATCAGTCGGCGTGGCGCCAGAACGGATGGCGGCAAATTCGGATGTGTAGTCACCTGAAAAAAAGACATTGTGATGGTCGAGTGGAAATCCGCTGGCTTTGCTTTTCGCCAGCCAAACCATTGCGGACAGCGACCTGTTTTTTGCTTTCATCGGGCTAGCAGCGCGGCGCGCGGCTTCGCCAAAATGCCCCGCTGCCAGTGCCGCAGGATCTGCATTGCAAATGACTGCTTTTGCCGGGATGACTTGGCCGGTTTCCAACTTTACGCCTGTAACGGCATTGCGGCTTGTCTGTATTTCCTCAACTTTGGCGCCGTAGCGAAATTGAGCGCCGTTATGCTTAGCGACTTTTTCAAGCGCGCGGGCCAGCGCGCTCATCCCGCCTTCGATGGCCCACACGCCTTGCGCCTCGACATGCGCGATCAGCATAAGTGTGGCTGGTGAATGGAAAGGCGATGATCCGCAATATGTGGTGTAGCGCCCGAAAAGCTGCCTGAGGCGCGGGTCGGAGAAGTGTTCGCCGAGGACCTTCCAAAGGCTTTCGTAGGGCCGAATGGCGTGAAGCGCGCCCACCCGCCACAGTCCGATGCGCCACATTAGGGGCAAGGGCCAGCTCACTTTGGTGCCGCGCAGCATTGGCTTGTCGAGGATGTCGTGAATGCGTTTGGCTTCGGCGGAAAAGCTGCGGAAACCGGCAGCGGCGTCTGCTCCCGCGAATGCGCCGATGGCGTCTGTGCTGGCTTCTTGATTAGCAAAAAGGTCGAGATGTCCGCTATCATCCCATGCATGCCGCGCGAGTACCGATGCACGTCTTAAAGTCAGGTAGTCATCCGCTGATGCGCCGGCGCCTTCAAAAACTGCGTCAATCACATCGCGCATGGTGAAGACGGTTGGACCAGCATCAATCAGACTGCCACCGACATCGACCTGCCGGACTTTACCGCCCGCCGCAGCCTCTTTTTCGAGCACCAAAACCGGCACGCCGTGCGCGGACAAAATGGCCGCACTTGTCAGCCCGCCAATACCCGCACCGATGATCACAACCGGTTCCAGTGACACCCTCCTATAGATCGCAAGTCGCAGTTTCGATTTGACGACTCGATAGCATACGTCCAAAATAAATGACATTAGATATGTCTAGTAGTAGTGACTTGTTGGGGCGATCTTTGAACTGGAGGACCCGCTGGGCGCTCCGGCGAAACCGGATATTGGGCAGCCGCCGGTTTCAGGAATGGGCCGCGCGAATTCCGCTTTTCCGGTCGATTGCGAAACGCAAAGCATCTGGACAATTCGATCTAATTGCAGGCTTCGTCTATACTCAAATCACCTACATCTACGTGTCATCTCGCTTGATCTCTTTCCTTGCAGAAGGACCGAAAAAGGGGGCGCAGATTGCTGGGTTTTTGGGCTTTTCGCTGGAGGCAACCGACCGGATTTTGCGGGCGGGGAGAGCGCTCAAACTGTCTGAAGAGCCCGAGCCTGGGCTTTGGCTTTTGGGAGAGGTTGGCGCTGCGCTGTCTGTTAATGATGGTGCGTTGGCGATGATCGAACATCACCCATTGCTGTATCGCGATTTGGCCGATCCAGTAGCGCTTTTGGAGAGCGAAGACCGATCCGATACCGAGCTGTCGCGCTTTTGGCATTACGCTGCTTCACCACATTCAAAGGCTAGCGATTCCGCACCGTATTCAGCATTGATGCGGGCGACCCAGCCCATGGTCTGGCAGCAGATTTTTGGGCGCTATCCTTTTGCAAGGCATTCAAGAATGCTTGATATCGGTGGCGGTTCGGGAGCCTTTGCAGAGCAAGTCGCAGCGGCGAATCCCGAGCTTGAGATAGGCATCTTCGATTTGCCCGAAGTCATGCCCATTGCGCAGGAGCGTTTCAGCGGTAATCCAACTCTTGAACGGATCGCTTACCATCCCGGTAGCTTCAAAAAGGATCCAATTCCGCCGGACTACGATCTGATTACGTTGGTACGGATTCTTCACGATCACGATGATGAGGTCGCCGAATCTCTGTTAGGTAAAGTCCACGATTCGCTGCCCAAAGGCGGGCGATTGCTCATTGTCGAGCCGATGGCACAGACTCCTTTGGCCGAACGAATGGGTGATGCCTATTTCGGAATGTATCTCTGGACGATGGGGTCAGGCCGACCAAGAACTCATCAAGAAATCCATAAGATGTTGAAAAAGGCTGGTTTTTCCTCATCGCGCGAGATTTCGACGTCCCTACAAATTGTTGCGCGAGCCATAGTTGCGACACATTGACAACTAAAGTGTCCAGTTAAATTGACATTTCAAATCGTACGGTTAGATTAACATGCGATAAATTCCCGTGTTCTGCGCGGTGGGGAGAATGGTCTTTTGAACACAGCGGCAATCATCCTTGATGCTCCTGGCAGTTTGGTGATGCGGGAAGCCGCACTCAAACCCATGGGTGATGAGGATGTGTTGGTTGACGTTGAATGGAGCGGCATCAGTTCGGGCACAGAAAAGCTCTTATGGATGGGCACTATGCCGGCCTTCCCTGGCATGGGATATCCGCTTGTTCCGGGATACGAATCGGTTGGCAGAATTGTAGACGCTGGCGAGCAGGCAAAGGCACGGATTGGCGAATGGGTCTTTGTGCCGGGCGCCAGTTGCTACGAAAATGCACGCGGGCTTTTTGGTGGATCGGCCAAGACTGTGATCCTGCCATCGGCACGGGCATTGCCGGTGTCGGAAAAGCTTGGTCATGACGGCATTCTATACGCACTCGCCGCAACCGCACTGCATGCGATTTCTTTGGGTAAGCCGCCAGAGCTCATTATCGGACATGGGGTATTGGGCAGGTTATTGGCGCGGCTAACTATTGCTGCTGGAGTAAAGGCTCCAGTGGTTTGGGAAACAGCGGCCAATCGTCAGCATGGTGCGGCGGGTTACTCGGTCATCCACCCCGATGACGACAACCGCGCCGACTATGCGAACATCTATGATGCTAGCGGCGATGCGTCCTCGATTGACCTGTTCATCAACCGATTGGCGAAGGGCGGTGAGCTGGTGCTGGCCGGCTTCTACGACAAGCCGATCAATTTCGCGTTCCCACCAGCTTTCCAGCGCGAAGCGCGCTTGCGAATAGCTGCTGAGTGGCAACCAGAGGACCTGACTTCAGTCAACGCTCTGGTTGAAACCGGGGCGCTCGAATTGAGCGGCCTGATTACGGATATTGCTCCGGCAGAACGGGCCAAAACCGCTTACCCCGCTGCCTTTGAAAACCCTGATTGCCTGAAAATGGTTCTCGATTGGAGAGATGCTGCATGAGCGTATTAGACGTCACGACACTGCGCGAAGAGGCGGCTCAGGAACCCGATCCGGTTCACACTGGAGAGGTTAAGTCCGAAACACAGGTGATCGCGATTTATGGCAAGGGTGGATCGGGCAAGAGCTTTGCGCTTTCAAACCTGAGCTACATGATGGCGCAACAGGGTAAGCGCGTCCTGCTAATTGGCTGTGACCCCAAGTCAGATACAACCAGCCTGCTGTTCGGCGGCAAATCTTGCCCCACCATTATCGAGACTTCCTCCAAAAAGAAGCTCGCTGGCGAAGAAGTGACAATCGAAGATGTTTGCTTCCAGCGTGATGGCGTGTTTGCGATGGAACTGGGTGGGCCGGAGGTTGGCCGTGGTTGCGGCGGTCGTGGCATTATTCACGGTTTTGAGTTGCTGGAAAAGTTGGGCTTCCACGAATGGGGCTTTGACTATGTTCTGCTCGACTTCCTAGGCGATGTTGTATGTGGCGGGTTCGGCCTGCCGATTGCGCGTGATATGTGTCAGAAAGTGATCGTTGTCGGATCGAACGACTTGCAGTCGCTCTATGTCGCCAACAATGTCTGCCACGCGGTCGAATATTTCCGCAAGATGGGCGGCAATGTCGGCGTTGCTGGCATGATCATCAATAAGGATGACGGCACGGGCGAAGCGCAGAACTTCGCGAAGGCGGTCGATATTCCGGTGCTGACCTCAATCCCAGCGAATGAGGATATCCGGCGCAAATCGGCCAACTACCAGATCATTGGAACGCCCGATGGCGAATGGGGCGGTCTGTTCGAAGAGCTTGCCAGCAATGTTGCAGAAGCTCCGCCCCAGCAGCCCAAGCCTCTCGATCAAGAGGGGCTGCTGGACTTGTTCTCTCCTGAAGACACCGGCGGCAATATCGAATTGGTACCCGCGACCCAGGCCGATATGCGCGGCGGTGTCTTCGAAGAAAAACCAAGCCTTGAAGTGATTTACGACGAGGTTTGATGGATGTCTGAAACCGCCACCGTTCCTGCGAAACGCGCCCAAGAAAAGCGTAAGGCTGACCGGATTGATGTCAATCCGGCTGCGGCGGCGCGCGAAGGGTCGGGCTGTCATGGCGGTGCAGATACTATGCGCGAGGCCGCGAAAAAAGCGGGCAAAAGCGATATTCTCGATCAGTATGAGAAAGATTATCCCGTTGGTCCGCACGATCAACCGCAAAGCATGTGTCCTGCATTTGGTTCCTTGCGCGTGGGTCTCAGAATGCGGCGCACAGCGACCATTCTCTCCGGCTCTGCCTGCTGTGTCTACGGCCTGACGTTCACCTCGCATTTCTACGGAGCGCGCCGGAGCGTGGGCTATGTTCCGTTTAGCTCTGAAACTCTTGTCACAGGCAAGCTGTTTGAAGACATCAAAGAAGCCGTTGAGCAGTTGGCGGATCCTGAGAAATACGACACAATCGTCGTCACCAATCTGTGCGTGCCAACGGCTAGCGGCGTGCCGCTGCGCTTGCTGCCTGACTCGATCAATGGCGTGCGGATTGTGGGCATTGATGTGCCAGGTTTTGGCGTGCCGACTCATGCCGAGGCTAAAGATGTGCTCGCCGGAGCGATGCTCAAATATGCGCGCGAAGAGGCGGAGCAAGGTCCGGTCGCAGCGCCTAGGGAGCGCACGGATAAGCCATCGGTCGCATTGCTGGGCGAGATGTTCCCAGCTGACCCGGTTGGCATTGGCCACTTGCTTGAGCCGCTAGGGCTTGCTGCTGGACCTGTTGTGCCAACGCGCGAATGGCGCGAACTTTACAGCGCTCTCGACAGCGCTGTCGTGGCAGCGATCCATCCATTTTATACCGCCAGCATTCGCGAATTCGAAGCGGCAGGGCGCAAAATCCTCGGTTCTGCTCCGGTGGGCCGCGATGGCACCGCCGCTTGGCTTAAATCGATTGGCGAGGCTTATGGTGCGAGCGCTAAGCAAATCGCCGCTGCGCAAAATTCCGCACTTCCCGCGATTGACGGCGCGCTATCGGCTTTGCCGGTCAAGGGGCGGGTCACAGTCTCTGGCTATGAAGGTTCTGAGCTTCTGGTTGCGCGTTTGCTGATCGAGAGCGGCGCGGATGTGCCTTACGTTGGCACCGCTTGCCCGCAAACACGCTGGTCTGATCCTGATCGCGAATGGCTCGAAGCGAAGGGCGTGCGCGTCAATTACCGCGCCAGCCTTGAACAGGATATCGCGGCGGTCGATGAATTCGAACCCGATCTGGCGATAGGCACAACACCGGTCGTGCAGCACGCAAAAGCGAAAGCGACCCCGGCGCTTTACTTCACAAACCTCATTTCCGCGCGGCCTTTGATGGGGCCGGCGGGCGCAGGAAGCCTCGCGCAAGTTGTGAACGCAGCAATGGCGAGCAAAGCGCGCTTTGACCGCATGACCAAATTCTTTGAAGGCGTGGGAGAAGGCCACGCCAGCGGAATTTGGGAAGAAACGCCCGCCGATCGCCCGAAGTTCAAGAAAAAATACGCAGCTCAAAACGCGATGGCCGCCAAAGCGGCAGAGGCGGTAGGCACATGACGTTGATCCTCGATCATGATCGGGCAGGCGGCTATTGGGGGGCGGTCTACGCCTTCACAGCGGTCAAAGGCCTGCAAGTGATCGTGGATGGTCCGGTCGGCTGCGAAAACCTACCGGTGACTTCGGTCCTGCATTATACTGACGGTCTTCCCCCGCATGAATTGCCGATCGTTGTCACCGGACTAGGCGAAGAGGAGTTGGGCAAAACCGGCACCGAAGGGGCGATGAAACGCGCTTGGCAATCGCTTGATCCCGATTTGCCCGCCGTGGTTGTGACCGGCTCAATTGCCGAGATGATCGGCGGCGGCGTGACGCCTGAGGGCACCAATATCAAACGCTTCCTGCCGCGCACAATTGATGAGGATCAATGGCAATCGGAAGATCGCGCGCTCTCATGGCTTTGGACCGAGTTTGGTCCGAAGAAGATGCCCAAGCCCAAGAAACTGGCTGAAGGCGAAAAGCCCAAGGTCAATATTATTGGGCCGTCTTACGGCATGTTCAACATGCCTTCCGACTTGGCCGAAATCCGCCGCCTGATTGAAGGGATCGGTGCCGAGGTGAACATGGTGTTCCCGCTCGGCAGCCATTTGGCCGATATCCGCCAATTGGCCAACGCTTCGGTCAATGTCTGCATGTATCGCGAGTTTGGCCGGAACCTATGCGAGATGCTTGAGCGCCCATATTTGCAGGCGCCGATCGGTCTCGATTCAACCACAAAATTCCTGCGCCAGCTTGGCGAGATGACGGGCCTTGATCCCGAACCCTTTATCGAGCGCGAGAAGCACACCACGATCAAGCCGCTATGGGATTTGTGGCGTTCGGTTACGCAAGATTTCTTCGGCACGGCCAATTTCGGCATTGTCGCAAATGAAACCTATGCGCGCGGCATCCGCAATTTCCTAGAGAACGATATGGGGCTGCCCTGTTCATTTTCTTTTGGACGCAGTGCGGGCGTTAAACCCGATAATCAAACCGTGCGCGATGCCATATTCGAGAACCCGCCGATGGTGGTGTTCGGCAGCTATAATGAGCGGATGTATATGGCCGAGGCGGGTGCGCGCGGCATATTCGTTCCGGCATCGTTTCCTGGTGCAGCCATCCGTCGGCACACCGGCACGCCGTATATGGGATATTCGGGCGCGACTTATCTTGTGCAGGAAGTGTGCAATGCGCTGTTTGATGCGTTGTTCCACATCCTGCCGCTCTCAACCCAGATGGACGCAGGTGAGGCAACGCCCGCGCGGGCAGAGCCTGATGCTCCCCTCGAATGGGACAAAGAAGCAAAAGAGAAACTCGACGCGATTGTTGAGGCGCAGCCGGTTCTGGTGCGCATCTCTGCCGCAAAGAACTTACGCGACCGTGCCGAGCGTCAAGCGCGTCTCGCCGGCGCGACAAGAGTCACAGCAGATCGCTTAGCGGCGGTCTTGCTTGATGGAGCAAGCGCATGATGTGCTGCTTACGAAATTTGCCGAAAGCATTCGCTCCGGCATTCGCAACTCTTGCGGCTGAATTGCCAGCCGTTCGAGCAAATCCTGTGGGG
>CAZAIG010000049.1:0-5968 GCA_964485135.1 uncultured Porphyrobacter sp.
CAAAAAGAGAGCTTGGCGCAGCAAGGCAGCTCTGCCACGATCCCAGTTAACAGATTCGATTTATAAGGACATGCAGCATGGATTTTGAACCCACCGAACGTCAGGTATATTGGCGCAATCGCGTCCGCGACTTTATCGAAGCCAAAATTCGTCCTGCCGTCGATACGTATAAAGCGCAGGACGCCGAAGGTGACCGGTGGAAAGTCATCCAGATCGTAGAGGATTTGAAAGCCGAAGCCAAAGAGGCTGGCATTTGGAACCTGTTCATGCCGCCGCGCAATGACAGCCATCACCACGTCGATGATACGTTTGAATTTGAAGGGCCCGGCCTCACCAACCTTGAATATGCACTTTGTGCAGAGGAAATGGGCCGCATTGGTTTTGCCTCAGAAGTGTTCAACTGCTCCGCTCCTGATACGGGCAATATGGAAGTGTTCCACCGCTATGGCACGCGCGCGCAAAAGGACGAATGGCTTGAGCCGCTGATGAATGGCAAGATCCGTTCTGCCTTCCTTATGACGGAGCCGAACACCGCCAGTTCCGATGCGACCAACATCGAAACAAAGATGGTTCGCGACGGCGATGATCTGGTGATCAATGGCCGCAAATGGTGGTCATCGGGCCTTGGCGATCCGCGCTGCAAAATCGCGATTGTGATGGGTAAGACCACTTTTGAAGGCAGCCGTCATACGCAGCAGTCCCAAGTGCTGGTTCCGATCGACACGCCGGGCGTCAATATCATTCGCCATTTGCCCGTGTTTGGATATGACGATGCGCCGCACGGCCATATGGAAGTGGAGCTGAAAGATGTTCGCGTGCCAGCGTCCAACATCTTGCTTGGCGAAGGGCGCGGCTTTGAAATCGCGCAAGGGCGCCTTGGCCCTGGCCGTATCCACCACTGCATGCGCACCATTGGCGTTGCCGAAGAAGCGCTGCACAAAATGTGCAAGCGCCTTCAAGAACGCGAAGCTTTCGGGAAGCCGATTTACAAGCATTCGGTTTGGGAAGAGCGCGTCGCGCGCGCGCGTATCGATATTGATATGACGCGCCTGCTCTGCCTGAAAGCAGCCGATATGATGGATAAGGTTGGCAACAAATCCGCCAAGCAAGAAATCGCCATGATCAAGGTGCAAGCGCCGAATATGGCGCTGCAAATCATCGACGATGCGATCCAGGCCCATGGCGGCGGCGGCGTGAGCGAGGATTATGGGCTTGCATCCGCTTACGCTCATCAACGCACATTGCGCCTTGCAGATGGTCCCGATGAAGTCCACGCGCGCTCAATCGCCCGGATGGAACTGGCCAAGCATATGCCAGAAGAGGGGCCAACCGCTAACGCTTTGCGCGATGGTAAAGGGCCCACCTTGGTCGGTGACCGCCCTAGCTCTGGCGATATGGGCGCGACCCGTTAAGCCCGCCAGCTAGGGTCAGCCGAAACGGGGAGAGGAAAACATGGCAAAGGCGGCAATTCTGGAAACACCGGGCGAAGGGCTGGTGATCGGCGATGTTGAGATCGCTGATCCGGCTCCGCATGAGGTATTGATCGATACCAAGGCATGCGGACTGTGCCATTCCGATCTGCACTTTATCGACGGCACCTATCCGCACCCCCTGCCCGCTATTCCCGGGCATGAAGCGGCGGGCGTGGTGCGCGCTGTGGGCAGCGAAGTGCGCAGCGTGTCTGTGGGTGATCACGTTGTCTCTTGCCTTTCCGCCTTCTGCGGCCAGTGCGAATTCTGCGTCACGGGCCGCATGGCCTTATGCCTTGGTGCGAATACGCGGCGCGGTAAGGGTGACGCCCTGCGCATCACCCGCGCTGATGGATCACCTGTCAATCAAATGCTGAACCTGTCAGCTTTTTCCGAGCAAATGCTGATCCATGAAAATGCCTGCGTTGCAATTGATAAGGACATGCCGCTTGACCGGGCAGCGGTGATTGGATGCGCGGTAACCACCGGCGCTGGAACGATCTTCAACGCCGCCAATGTAACCCCGGGCGAGACCGTTCTGGTTGTTGGCTGCGGCGGGGTTGGCCTTGCCGCAATCAATGCCGCCAAAATCGCTGGCGCTGGCAAAGTCATCGCGGCTGATCCGCTTCCTGAAAAGCGCGAGCTGGCGCAGGTTTTGGGGGCGACGCACACGGTCGATGCCATGGCCGATGATGCGGTCAAGCAGATCATGGATATTTCGGGCGGCGGCGTGCATTACGGGATCGAGGCTGTCGGCCGCCAAGCTTCCGCTGATCTGGCGGTCGCAGCGCTGAGGCGCGGCGGCACTGCGATCATCTTGGGCATGATGCCGCTTGATTGTAAAGTGGGCCTGGGCGCGATGGATTTGCTTTCCGGCAAGAAATTGCAAGGAGCCATTATGGGTGAAAACCACTTCCCCGTTGATCTGCCCCGGCTGGTGGATTTCTACATGCGCGGCTTGCTGGATCTCGATACGATCATCGCTGAGCGCATTTCGCTCGATGATATCAACGCAGGTTTTGACAAAATGCGCGAAGGGCATTCGGCGCGCAGTATAGTGGTGTTTGACTAATGAGCAGTGACGCAAACGCAGACGGTCCAGCAATCGATTTCGACGTAGAAATGGTCGGCACTGTAGAAGTGCAAGACGCCGATAAGCTTGATCTAGACAAGCTAACGGCTTGGTTTGAAGCCAATGTCGATGGGTATGAAGGACCCATCAGCTATACCAAGTTTAAGGGCGGGCAATCCAACCCCACCTATAAAATTGAAACGCCAGCTGCGAATTACGTGTTGCGCCGCCAGCCCTTTGGCAAATTGCTTCCCTCAGCCCATGCCGTGGACCGCGAATATAAGGCGATGACAGGGCTCTATCCCACCGGCTTTCCCGTGCCGCGAACTTTCGGCCTTTGCGAAGATCCCGAGGTGCTAGGCTCCAAATTCTTTGTCATGAGCATGGCCGATGGGCGCAGCCTTTGGAATGGTGCATTGCCCGGTGTGACGAAAGAGGACCGCCGCGAAATCTACAACGCCATGATCGACACAATGGCGGACATGCACTTGAAGAAGCCAGCCGAAATTGGCCTTGGCGATTTTGGCAAGCCGACTGACTATTGCGCGCGCCAGATCGGCCGCTGGACCAAGCAATATAAGCTGTCTGAAACAGAGCATCAGCCCAAGATGGAAGCGCTGATCAAATGGCTACCCGAAACGATCCCGCCGCAGCATGAAAGCAGCGTCGTGCACGGCGATTACCGGCTCGACAATATGATCTTTCACCAGACCGAGAACCGCGTGATTGCAGTGCTCGATTGGGAGTTATCGACACTGGGCGATCCGATTGCTGACTTTAGCTATCTAATGCTCAATTGGTTCAACCCGCATGATGGGCGCGCGGGGCTGGATGGGCTCGATCTCGAAGAGCTTGGCATCCCCAGCGTATCTGAAGCGGTTGAGCGATATGTCGCGCGCACCGGATATCCCGTGCCGCCAATGGAGTGGTATTTCGCCTATAACCTGTTCCGTCTTGCGGGCATTATGCAAGGCATCAAGAAACGCGTGATTGACGGAACCGCATCCTCTGCCCATGCCAAAGAGATGAGCAAGCGAGTAACACCCCTGATCGAGCGCGCTTATGACTTTGCCCGCTCTGCTGGGATGCCGGAATAGCGGCTGGCGGGCCGTGCCCGACTAGGGGGCGGCTGTGGTGCGGGCTTCGGCTAAAAGTCGGCGCTAAACGTCACCATTGCGCCCACATCAGCAGGCTGGTCTGCAAAGTGCCCGGGATTGTGGCGGTAGAACAAGCTAGCTCCACCTTGAGCTGTAAGGCCGAAATCCGACAATGGTCCAAGCATCATAGGGCCGCGCCACATTATCTCGCCCATCAGCTCGCGCCCCTGCGGCGTCAAATTGATCCGCTGCATACCGAACGAGGCTGTCTCGGTCGCATAATCATAGGCGGTCGGCAGCTCGAGATTCAAACCGCCGCTCATCACGCGCAAGGGTTGGCTCACGCGAAGGCCGATCATATCACCCGAAGTCACCGTGTTTTGGCGGCTGATATCTGCTGAAAATGCTTGGCTCATGATGCGGCTGCCAGCGCCGACAAGGCCGCTATTTCGGGCCATGGTGATGCCTTGACGAAAATCTGCACCGATCCGCCAATTGTCTGACAAACGGCGCGTCAGTGAAGCATCAATAAAGGCCGTATTTGCTCCGCTTGCGCCGATGGCTTCATGAACATGAGCGCCTAGGATAGTGTCGCTTTCATTGAGCCATGTCACACCCAATGCCGCATCGTTTGATCCAAATGTCCGGTCAAAGGCCAAACCCAAACTATGGACCGAGCGCTTTTCTCGCTGGCTTTGCGAGAAACCTTGCAAGCGGCGATAATTGCCTAGCCACGCATCGCCGCTTTCTGCCGAAGCTGTGATCCCCCAAGGGCCCATTTTGTGCCGCAAAGCGAGCGACACCGCACTGCCTTGGAAGAACCCTTCATCCCCGCGAGACGTGCCTGCCAATCGAAAAGCGGGCCGCGACTGTCCCTGCAATTGCGCGACCAGCCCGCTTGCGCTTTCCCGGTAAGCAATACCCAATTCAAGATCAGGCGCCAGTTTTGCTGCGATCCGGCCCGCCAATACTTCTGCGAGTTCAGCATCTTCACTGGATAGCTGCAATTCGCGCGACCAGCTTAGCCCGGCAGCACGCGCCCCTTCTCCAACACGAAATGCCATAGAAACAGCTTGATTGCCGGCAGCCAGCGCCCGCCCGCGATGCTCCACTGCGCCGCGCAATTTGGGCGCCACGTTCGCGCTGCGCAATTGTCCGGCAAGATTATAATTGAATGCGCGCTTATACCGGTCCTGCACAATAGTCGAAAGCGATTGCGTCCCCAAAGCGTCGCCCATCGCAGAGGATGCAACCAATGCATCGTCAGCCACCTGCAGCACATTGCTCGTGCCAGCAATTGTCGTGGCTCCTGATGGCGCGAAGGCCGCGGCCAAATCCAGTAGGCCTCTGCCATGGATGTTGTCCGTACCTGTATCACCTACATCGATCGCGCTATCGAGCAGAATTTCAACGATCTCGGTCGCTGAGAGATTGGGAAAGGCCTGCGCCAAAAGGGCCACCGCGCCTGCTACTTGAGGTGCAGAGAAGCTTGTGCCGGAAAATAGTGTGACGAAACGCTGGCCATTCTCCTCCGTAATGAACAGCTCACCATCTTCATAAACGCAGCAAATCCGTTCCCCGCGCGCAAGAATATAGCCGTCTGCCAAATCGCCTGCGCGATTGGAAAAGTCCGAGATTTCACCCTGATCATTGACCGAACCCACGATCAGCACATTGCCATTGCCTGCCCGTGCAAGGCTCGCAGCAAAAGGATCAGGTTGGTTCGGATCAATACCCGCCTCTGATCCATCGCCGCCATTGCCGGCCGAAACAACAATCACTACGCCGGCATTCGCTGCTCGTTCGACCGCATTTAGCACAACTTGCGAGGCCGCCCCGCCGCCGAGGCTGATATTCACCACCGTTGCGCCCGATGTGACAGCCTGATCAATACCGGCTGCGATGCTGCGATCATCGAACAAGCAATCGAGGCTGGAGTCCTCTGGCGTATCATTGCCACAGGAATTCACATCGTCCCCGCGCAGAGCTAGAATTTGCGAATCAAACGCTATGCCCACCACGCCTGAATTGTCGCGCGCCGCAGCCGCAACCAGGGCAACATTAGTGCCATGATCGTCCTCTCCATCGACCCCGCGATTGGCGACAAGATCGGATGAATCGGGATGGATGCGGCCAGCAAATTCGGGGCTATCGGAATCGATGCCCGTATCAATCACCGCGATGATTTGTCCCTCACCTGTGATCCCGTCTGACCACGGCGTGACTGAGCTGTGAAACTCAGGCCCATCGGAGCGGCGGAATTCAGCTGTGTTGAACGTGCTGGTGGGCGTTGGCGTCGCTGTAGGTGTAGGAGTTGGTGTAGGTGTAGG
>CAZAIG010000049.1:6068-15192 GCA_964485135.1 uncultured Porphyrobacter sp.
TCGGCGTCGGAGTCGGAGTTGGCAAAGGTCCGGGTGTGCTAACCGGCGGAGCGCCGCCGCCACCGCCGCCGCAACCAGCCACCAAAGCGCAGGCCGAAACAGCCACCATCGCCCGCATGCGAAAGCCGTTTTTACCCATATTGACGCTTCTCAAGAGTCCCATCAAACTTCCTTCAAATCCTCAATCCGTACGCCCGCTCAGAGCGCTTTCTAGCCCCCGAATCTTGCCATCAGCATAGGTATGCTTTCGCTGGCTATGCAATAAGATAACACCAAAGTAGAGCGAAGCCGCTCCCCGCAAATGCCCGTACCATTTTGATGCAGACTTGCAGCGATGTGTTAGCACGGCTAGCAGCGCGTTCATGAACCGCTCTTGAGCCTGATTATTAACAAAGGAAAATTCATGGCTGCCCCATCCGATACTGCTGCGCTGGAACAAAAGATCGAAGCCGCTTGGGAAAACCGGGCCGAAGTCACTCCCGCAAGCTCCGACGTAAAAGCCGATGTGGAACAAGCGCTCGCTATGCTCGACAGCGGCACAGGCCGCGTGGCGCAGCCCGATGGTAATGGCGGCTGGACAGTCAACCAATGGCTGAAAAAAGCAGTGCTATTGTCATTCCGCCTTTACGATAATGCTGTGATAGAGGGCGGATCAGCCGGTGCGCCAGCCTTTGACAAAGTGCCAAGCAAGTTTGCCGGATGGGGTGAAGCCGAATTCAAAGATGCGGGCCTGCGCGCAGTGCCGGGTGCCATCGCGCGGCGCGGCTGCCATATTGGCAAAGACGTGGTTTTGATGCCCAGCTTTGTGAACATCGGCGCTTATGTAGGCGATGGGACCATGGTTGATACGTGGGGCTCGATTGGGTCATGCGCGCAAATCGGAAAGAACTGCCATATCTCTGCTGGCACCGGCATTGGCGGCGTGCTTGAACCGATGCAGGCAAACCCCACCATCATTGGCGATGATTGCTTTATCGGAGCACGTTCTGAGATCGTTGAGGGCGTGATCGTAGGCGAAGGCTGCGTAGTCGCCATGGGTGTTTTCATCACTCAATCGACCAAGATCGTCTACCGCGACACGGGCGAGATTATTAAAGGGCACATTCCACCCTATTCGGTTGTCGTTCCCGGCACTTTGCCTGATCCCAATGGCGGACCATCGCTTGCTTGCGCTGTCATCGTCAAAACCGTTGACGCGCAAACTCGTGCCAAAACAGGCATCAACGAACTGCTTAGAGACTGATCTGCGAGCAGCGGAACGCTTGTAATGTGACGGGCTAAGTATTTTGCGCTATAACTGCGTCAAAGGAGACGGTGATGGCAGACAAAGAGCAAGAGATTCACATCGAAGATGATGATGCGCGGGCGGCGCATACGACCGGCCATATGCGCTATGTCTTGGGCATTGGACTGGTTCTGGCCATTATCGCCATGTCCCTGATTTGGATCATACCCGCCCTAAAAGGCTAATCCGTCGGTATCAGCGTTTCAATCGGCGCGGCGCCGCGCTGGCTGGCGGCATATTGCTCTGCTTCGCGCAGGGCCCGCATGGCATTGTAATACGCAATCATCTCTAGCTCAGCTTGAGAATATCCGCGCCGCGCCAATTCGGTGAAGAGCGCAGGATAACCGGTGACGTCCTCCATCCCTTCTGGGCCGGTTGGCATCCCGTCATAATCCCCGCCGATACCGATATATTCCACGCCCGCCACTTTGCGGATGTGGTCGATATGATCGGCCATGTCAGAGATTGTTGCGGTGGGATCTGGATTGGCTGAGTCCCAAGACCCCATGCCCGATTTCACCACTTCAGGCTGCCCTTGATACAGCGCTTCTAGCCGAGCGAGCTCGGCCTGACGCTTCGAATACCATTGCCGCATATCTTCATTGAGAAAGCCCGGCAGGCCGACCACCATCACAACGCCGCCGTTCTCCGGCAGGCGAGCGAGCACGCTATCGGGCACATTGCGCGCATGGCCATTGATCGCGCGCGCGCCGGAATGGCTGAAGATCACCGGAACCTTCGCCACATCTAGCACATCGATCATGGTATCTTCGCTGACATGGGAAAGATCGACCTGCATGCCCAGCCGATTCATTTCGCGGATCATGTCGCGGCCAAAATCAGTAAGGCCTCCATGCTCAGGCGCATCAGTCGCACTATCCGCCCAAGGCGTGTTTTTCGAATGCGTCAACGTCATATAGCGCGCGCCCAAATCGTACATTTGCCGCAATACGCCGAGGCTGGAGCCGACTGAGTGCCCTCCCTCCATACCGATCATCGAGGCAATCTTTCCGCTGCGCACTGCGCGCTCAACATCATCCGCGGTCAGCGCCAATTCAAGCGTGTCGGGATAGCGCGCGATGAGCCGTTTGGTCACATCGATCTGCTCCATCGTCATCACAACAGCTTCGGGTTCATCCAAAGTGACGGGGACATAAACAGACCAATATTGCGCGCCGACCATACCGGTTTTGAGGCGGGTGAGGTCGGTGTGCATCGTCCGACCAGTAGGGTGAGTGTGCCCTGTTCCGGTAGTGTCGTTGAAATCAAAGTCATTGATTTTGTTGTCAAAGCGCGACCGCAACTGGATCGGCACATCATTGTGGCCATCAAAGACCGGTGCAGCTTTGAGCGCTGCCATAGCGGTTTGCTGCTCTGGGCTGAGTGGTTCAGGCACGTCGGCAGCAACCGATGCAGTGGGGTCAGCGCTATCTGCCTCTTGCGCGGATACAGGCGCAGTTTGCAATGCAGCTGCTATCAATGCAGACGATACAAGTAGAGTGGCAGTTTTCATCAAGGGACTCTCGCACATTTGTTTGTGACCGAGAACGAGTGTAGCGCAGGCATCAGACATTGAAAGGGGAGTTGATGCACTGGATTAAGATCATTCTGCGCGTGTTGCTGGCCGTATTCTACGCCTATGCAGGATATGCGCATATCGCGAACCCTGCGCCGTTCCTCGCCATTACGCCTGATTGGGTGCCAGCGCCCGAAGCGGTCATCTATTGGACGGGCATTGCGGAAATTGCCGGCGCGATTGCGCTTATCCAGCCCTTTTCAAAGCCGCTGCGCAAGGCGGGCGGCATTGGGCTTGCTCTCTATGCGATCTGCGTCTGGCCAGCGAATATCAATCACATGATGATGGATATGGCCTCGGCTGATGGCGGAGCCGGAATGGGCTATCACATCCCCCGCATGATCGCTCAGCCGATCTTTATCTGGCTCGCCCTTTGGACAGGCGAAGTGATCGGCAAGGGCCGCAATAGCGCCCTGTAGACCCGAAAGAATGCAAAAGGGGCCGGAAAGCACGAATGCTCCCAGCCCCTTTTGTATCTGTAGTCAGACAATTAGCTGAGGTGCTTAGACACCGCTGCTGTCATCTTGAACATAGAGATTTGCGCTGTGCCGATAACAGCGCCCAACTTCGCATCAGGGTTGATCTGACGCTTATCTTTGGAATCTTGCAGGTTGTTGGCTTTGATATATTCCCAGACTTTTGACGTAACCTGAGCGCGGGTCATTGGACCTTTGCCGATTACGTTTTCAAGATCACCCGAAAGTGTCACGGGCTTTTGAAGCGCGTTATTTTTGCCAGCCATAGTTATTTCCTTTCGATGTTCTGACACGTGTAATTAGTCGTCTTCGTCATCATCCCAATCGTCCTCATCCTCCTGCGACCGGGTGTATTGGGCGACCAGCGTAGAGCTGGCCATGACATGCCCATCCATTTCCGCGACTAAGTCAGCTCGGCTTGCCCCCGGCATAAGGGTTAACGGCAGATCAAGCGCGAAAAGCTGGAATACGAAAGTGTGGGTTTCGCCCACGGGAAGCTCGGGAAGAAGCCATTCCGAATTGCCCTGGCCATTCTTACCAGTGCGCGGAGGTGTTTCCCCTTCTAATATTTTGCCGCGCTGGCCGGGCAATCCCCAAACCGCCCAATGACATTTGGGATCAGAGGCGCCAGCAGTCGCATCCTCAACGATGATCGCAATCTCCTGCGCTCCGGGCGGCGGCGCAGTCCACTCCAATGGGGGCGCAACAGCGTCTTCTTCATCGGCGGTAAAACACGGGTCCAATTCTTCGCCAGGATCGAACGCCGGACTCGTGAGCTTCAAACCGCCGCGTTCAAAGCCGCGCGCATCACCCAGCCGACACAGCGCAAGGCCATCGTGCCTAGCAGCAGGTGGGAGTGCAGATTGAAGCCAGTCAGGCACGCTCATTATTAAGAATCTTCCCTCAAATCAGGAGTGCAAACTAGGCGCTTCCCCGGTGGCTTGCGAGGTGTGCAAGTGCCATTTTGGGCAGTTTTCCCCGTAAACTCTCCGTAAATCGTATGAAATAGCGCCAAAATCGACATTCAGCAGCGTGTGAGTGCGAATTGCTCATTGACCGTTCAGACACCATCGTGACACTGTCTGCACACTATAGAACAGCTTTCACTGCGCGTCTTTCGGAGAGCCTATTTCATGACTAAAGCCCAAAATGCTGCCCGCTCTGCTTTATCTATCACGCTTGCTCTTGCGCTAGTAGCCTGTGGCGGTGGTGGCAGCAGCGCGCCGAATGCAAATTTTAATGGCGGCACTGGGTCCGGCGGCGGATCGGGCACATCGGGCGGATGCACCGTATCGCAGCAGCTTGATTTCGCTAACGATGTGCTCAATGAATGGTATTTGTTCCCTGATTTGCTCGATAGCAGCGTGGACCCCGCCGATTTCACCGATGTGCAAACATTCCTAAACGCCAAAGTCGCCCCAGCCAGAGCGCAGTCGGTGGATAAGGGCTTCACCTTTGCGACCTCCATTGCTGAGGAAAACGCGTTGATCGCATCTGGGTCCAGCGCAGGCTTTGGTATTCGCCTTGCCTATGACACCTCTGCCAACCGTGTCTTTGTGATTGAGAGCTTTGAAACCGCTCCCGGCTTTGATGCCGGATTTGATCGCGGATCAGAATTGCTCGCGATCGGCACCAATGCTAGCGACATCCAAACCGTAGCCTCGCTGATGGCATCGGGCGGTCCACAAGCAGTCAGCAATGCGTTGGGACCCTCAGATCCGGGCGTTACACGGCTGCTGCGTTTCACCAATGCATCGGGCGATGTCGTTGAGCGATCGGTTGAAAAAGCTGACTTTGCGCTCGATCCAATCTCGGATCGTTACGGCACAGTTATCCTTGATGATGGCGGCAAGAAGGTTGGCTATCTCAACCTGCGCACATTCATCGTGTCCGACGCAGCAGACCAATTGCGCGATGCCTTTGGCGAATTTCGCTCAGAGGGCGTGACCGAGCTGATCCTCGACATGCGTTATAATGGCGGCGGATTGGTCGATGTCGCGGACACCATGGGCGATCTGATGGGGGCCAATCGGGTTGGACAGGTTTGGAGCGAGACTGTTCTGCGCGAATCCAAATCGTCGCGCAATTCGACCGAACTGTTTGAAAGCGAACTCAACGCGCTAGAGCCCACGAAAATCGCCGTAATCGGCACGCGCAGCACAGCATCGGCGAGCGAGCTGGTGACCAATTCCATGATCCCCTATGTCGGCAATGGCATGGCATTGGTTGGAGCGAACACTTCGGGCAAGCCAGTGGGTCAGTTCGGCTTTGACCTTGAAGATTGCGATCTGCGGATCAGGGCGGTGACATTCCAAACGGTGAATGCCGACGGCAATGGCGAATATTTCAGCGGACTTGCCAGCGTGATGCCCAACACTTGCCGTGCGAGCGATGATATCTTCACGCCGCTTGGCGATCCAAACGAGGCATCGATTGCCCGTGCGCTCGATTTCCTGGGCGGGCGAACCTGCACGCCGATTACTGGCGGAACGCAGCGCAGCACGCAAAGTGTGACGTCTGAAAGGGAACCATTGCGCCCTGAACGACCAACATCAGCGCAGTTTGAGATCCCGGGGCTGTATTGATTGGCTCATAAAATGCCGATCGCTCAACCAAATTGAGCCAGCTTATGCTAAGGCACCCTGCTGAACCTTAGATCGCTTTGCACCGTGGTTAAGCGCAGCATCCACCACCAACGCCGCTGAGGCAGGCTTGGAAATCAAAGGTGCGGTGAGTTCATCGGGGCCAGCGTATTGGTTGGCTCCCTGAAAGTTCGTGCTACTGCCAAAGCTGCCCGAATGCCAGATGAAGGGAATGCCGCCATCTTTGAGTTCGCGCGCCACAGTGATTGAATCGCCAGCTCGGCCTAGGTCCAAATCAATCACCGCCACGGAAATTCGCCACTTGCAAAAATCTATCAAGCGCAGGGCCGTTGCGGCCGTGCTTGCCGTCAACGTATCGCAGCCGCGCTCTTGCGCCGTATGATCCAAATCCATCAGGATTAGGGGTTCATCTTCAACAAAAAGGATACAATGATTGCGGGTCATTTGTCTCTCGTCTTCATAAATCCAACACTCAGCCCGCATTATGGTTCCCTAGACCTTTTCAGCAGCTGCATCCCTGCAAAGCACTGGCGCAATCGAACTTGACAATCCGTCGGGGGATATGCGGTAGAGCAGTATGTCTGAACGCTACACCAGCTTCGCTGAATTCTGGCCCTTTTACCTGCAAGAGCACAGCCGGCCGCTGACCCGCGCTTTGCACTACATCGGTACGAGCTTGGTTATAGGCGTCGCGCTCTATGCACTGACAAGCGGGCAGTTTTGGTGGTTCACAGCCATGCCGGTGGCGGGGTATTTCTTCGCATGGGTGGCGCATTTTGCGCATGAGAAGAACCGGCCCGCGACTTTTACCTATCCTTTGTGGTCGCTGTATGCCGACTTTAAGATGTGGGCCTTTTGGATTACCGGCAGACTGGGGCCGGAGTTAGAGCGCGCAGGCGTGACCGCCAAGGGCTAAAGCCCGTCCGGCACGGTTTCAAACTGCGGCAGATCGCCCAGTTCGACCCATTCTTGCGCGCTTTTGGTGTAGCAATGGAATTGGGGCTTTAAACTGGATGTATCATCCAACGTCCCTGCCTTGATAAATAGGGGTGCGCCCTCCCGATCAACCCGGGTGAAGACTGGCGAGCCGCAATTGGGACAGAACTGGCGCCGCACCTCCGCACCGCTATCGCCGGTGTCATGGTAGGTTTTCAACTCGCCTGTGATCGTCACCGCTTCGTCAGGCACACCAACGATTATGGAAAGCGCGGTGCCTGCTTGCCGCTGGCAATTCTTGCAATGGCACGTCACGCACATCAGCGGATCGGCGCTGACTGAGTAACGCACATCCCCGCAAAGGCATTGTCCGGTAAGCGCCATAATCGCTGCCCCCTATTTAGGAGCTTTCCGCCGCTTCTGGGCGGTTGAATAGATAGACCAAAAAGCCCAGCGCAAACAGCAAGTCCAAAGCGAGGATCACCATAATCACCGGATCACCGCCGTCAAAGACGGTCGCGGGCGCCAGCAAGCCCACTACGCCCAACTTGCCGATAACCCCTGCCCACAATGTCGCCCCGTATCGTTCCGGATCGCGCGCCACGAGCAAATACATCAGGCCAAAGGAGAAGACGAGCAGGCCAATAATCCGCCCGTCCAGCGTGGATTCCGGCACCAACATCCCCGCCAGTCCGATCAGAAAGTTGAAGATCGCAGCGGCGTAGAAGAAACGCGTCCAGTTTGTCTGCCCACCCAGTTCTTGTGTCATTCAATCGGTCCTTGGTCTGAGGATTCTTGCCCAGTGCGGGGCTGTTTGTCGGTGTGTGCGCAGCCTTCGAGCAACGTCTCACCCAGCAATAGGCTGGCGGTAAAGGGATAGCTAAAATCGCTCATCCCATCATCGCATTCACCCGGTGTAATTGTGACATTTAGTGGGTCGCCATCCAATGTACCGGAAAAGCTAAGACCGCCATTCCCGGCAAATCTCTCGACGTTCGCCCTAATTCCATCAGGCATATCCGGAGTTGTGTAGGTTAGCTCGCTGCCAGCGATCTCTGCGCCCCAGAACGGTTCGTTGCCGCCCAGCGTGATCACTTCATCGCTGCCGATACCGTCATATGCAGTGACCAGCTCGGCATCCGACTGACTGCAGGCAAGCAAAAGTCCGAATGGCACCAGCGCGCATTTCGTAAAACGACCCCTCATACCTTTACCATTAACCATTTGGTTTGACTTTTGCGAGTCCACAGATGTTTCACGGTTTCGCGTGATCTTGGCGCAAATTAGCCCCCTTTTTACGCCGACTATTGGGAGCTCGACGGCAGCATAGCGGGTCGATACGGGCGATACGTCTCTTCTATCATGGGCGATCCATCGGGGCGCGACTTGTGGAGGTTGGCCTATGGTGCCCACCCTTCACCCAAGCTTCGCGCTGCTTTGCAAGTCTGCTTGCGCGAGCTCGGATATGATTGGTCACTGGTCCGATCGACCAAGCAACCCGCACAAGCGCCATCGCCATAACGCCCCCTTGCCAACTGCTTCTCTTTCTGTTGAAAATGCGCAGCAAAGTGGGACGACGAGGGGTAAACGGTGTGCTTTCATTGATGTATGTCAGCCAAGGCTACGAGATGCTATCAGCACAAGAGGTAGAAGCGCTTGCCAATAACGCTGCCAAACGCAATGCTGAACACAATGTCACCGGCATGCTTGCCTACAATTCGCGCAGCTTCATGCAATTGCTAGAAGGCGATAGCGACGATGTCCGCACAATCATGGAGATCATCGAGGCTGATGATCGCCACTGCGCGATAACCTACATCCGGCAGGACGAGCGCGAGAGCCGTGAATGCCCCGACTGGTCGATGCGCTCACTCACCACGCCGATGACAGGCGCGGGATCAGCCGAGACTTTTCTGAATAGCCTTCCAAAGGCAATGGAACTCGATACCAAAGTGCTATTCACGAGCTTTGCTTCACAGCTTTCACCTGCAAAGGCCGCTTAAGAGGCGCGCTGGCCCGCTGGAAAAGCCCTGGCTTACATCACCTTGTCAGGGCGCGGGTTGTGCTTGTGCTTGGACGCCTTGCCCAGCACACGTTCCAGCCGCTGCGCCATCGTGTTTGCCGCGCGCCGCGCCGCTGTATCCACATCGCCCGCATGTTCAGTCACGCCAATCGGCTTGTCTCCGCGCGGGCGTGCCTCGATCATGCAAGTCTTGTCATCATCGCCGCCCTTGCGCGCGTTTTCATC
>CAZAIG010000050.1:0-15123 GCA_964485135.1 uncultured Porphyrobacter sp.
GCCTATATAGGTCTTGCCCGCTTTTTCGTGGGCTATGGCGATAAATTGCTGCGTGCAATAGATGCAACGGACCCGGGGGCAGTACCCGGCGGCTCCACCATAAACCCCTGCTATACAGGGACTTTTGACGGGGCCGAACTAGGATCGACGTGTGTTGAAAAGCGTAGTTTTTGCTCGGGCTGAAAACCCCGTAAAACTGTTCATCTTTATAAGTGCAAACGATAACGAAGCACTCGCAGTTGCAGCGTAATGTGACGGCCTAACGGCCTGAATTTACTAAGCTAATGCGCGGTTGGACCCACCGGGCAACAGAAGGGATACCGGGGCTCCGAGGGTAGCTAGCAACAGAAACCCTCACTTATCCCTCAATAGAAAAGCGCCAAGTCGAGCGTATCAGAACGCCGGTCCTCCCTCGGAATCTACGAAAAAGGGCGGGCGGGCCTAGCAACAGAATCGCCCCACTTTTACGCCAGTTGGTATGAGAACCACGAGCGTTGAAGAGCTACGGTCCTCCCCCGGATTTGCACAAAGGCGCGGGTAGCTAGCAACACAAACCCCCACATTCTTGATTCTTACGTGGCTTGGCATCGCTTTGAATCGACTCTTTTCCTCCATCAATGCTAGCCTCCTTCGTGCAGCAGTGGAGAGAATGCGATGCCTGAGATTGCGCTGGACCGTCCGATCACGCCGATCGACCTGAGCGACAACGATCTTTACGTCGAAGATCGCTGGCAAGCGCCCTTTGCGCAATTGCGCCGCGATGCGCCGCTTTCTTGGAGAGAGAACAGTCCGTTTGGCCCTTACTGGTCAGCCACAAATCATGCGCTGATCCAGCAGGTTGAAGCTTTGCCCGATATGTTTAGCTCGCACCGCTCGATCACGATTGTCGATGCGCGCGATGAAGTCGGTTTTGACAATTTCATTGCGATGGACCGGCCCCAGCATACCGAGCAGCGCCGCGTTGTGCAGCCCAGCTTTAACCCCAGCCGGATGGAGCTGCACGAAGCTGAGATCCGTCAGCGGGTCAAAGCTTTATTCGATGACCTGCCCAAAGACGATGTATTCGATTGGGTGGAGCATGTCTCCATTCCGCTCACCATCGGGATGATATGCGTATTATTTGATTTTCCCTGGGAAGAATGGCGCGATCTTAAACGCTGGTCGGATTGGGCGAGCGAAGTTACCGATGATCGAAGCGAAGAACGCACCGCCAAATGGCAAGAGCAGATGATGCAAATGCTGACGCGATTCGACCGCCTGCTTCAGGAAAAGAAAGCGCAGCCTGAAAGCGATGATTTGATGAGCCGGATTATCCATTCAGAGGCGATGGGCAATATGCCGCCAGCTGAACGCATGGGCAATATTGCGCTGCTGATTGTGGGCGGGAATGACACCACTCGCAATTCCATGTCCGGGCTGATTGATGCATTTCACCACTTTCCCGATCAGCTCGACCTGCTGCATGAAAAGCCAGACCTCGTCACGAATGCCGCGAGCGAGATTATTCGCTGGCAATCGCCGGTTACCCATATGCGGCGCACCGCGACCGAGGATTATGAGCTAGATGGACAATTGATCCGCAAGGGCGAGAAAATCATCCTGTGGTATCTTTCCGGCAACCGTGATGAGGCGCTATTCAGCAATCCCAATCAGTTTGACGTGACACGTGACAATGCGCGGCGTCACATCGGTTTTGGCTTTGGCATTCATCGCTGCGTCGGTGCGCGGCTGGCTGAGCTGCAGTTGAAGATATATATCGAGGAAATCCTCAGTCGGAACATCACGATTGAGAAGGCCGGTGATTGGGAAAGAGCGCCAAGCTGTTTCTTGCATGGATTTACCCATATGCCGGTGCGTATGGTGGCGCGCTAAAGCCCTTTCGGCGCGCTGCGACTGCCATTCGTTTAGGCCGTTCGTCTAGGCTGCGTTTTCCTGCTCACGCTCATATTTCAACGCATCGAGGATTTTCGCACCCGCCAAGAACACAGCGCCAGTGCAGGCAAGGTAGAGCAATTTGCCTTCCCAGCCGGGCCATTCGACAAGATATTGTGCGCCGCGTGCTGTTGCGCCCAATGCCAGCGCATAGATGATCAGATACGCTTCGATGCGTGTCTTAATCACAAACAGCCTTCCAATCTTGCGAAACATCCCCATCCTTTCGTTAATATCTTTCATAGCAAGCCCTGTGCCAACGGCAGTTTTCAGGGCCCCACGATGGTTAACGTGTGTGCAAGTGTAAACCGGCTCGACACAGAGTCCAGCGCGTTAACTAGAGCTGGGTTAGCTCAAGTGTCTCAAGTAGGGACTGCCGCGCGGTAAATACGGATGACGCGAGCGCATCTGAGCCGATATCGGCTGGGTCAATTTGCTCGGGCCAATGCGCGGCGATACAGGTTGCAATCGCATCTGCCTTTGCCTCGGTGAGCAAGAACCGAGGATCAACGGTCGCAGGGTCGCAAACAACACGCAGGCGCAAGCAAGCAGGGCCTCCGCCATTGGCCATGCTTTGCCGGACATCGACATATCGCACCGAACGGATCGGCTGATTGCCGCCAGTGGCCTGCTCGACCCATGCGTTTACGGCGGGACTCTTGCTGCATTCGCTGGGCGCAACCAATTCCATGCTGCCATCGGGCAATGTTATGAGTTGCGAATTGAAGAGATAGGTGCGGATCGCCTCTACAAGGCTGACCGCACTATCGGGTACTTCGACCACTTGCAGCGCGGGGAAAGCAGCGCGCATCGCATCATAGGCACCTTGGCGGTCAGCAAAGGCGCGTTCATGGGCAAAAATCACAGTCTCATTGGCGACTGCGACCACATCATTGTGGAAGGCTCCTGCAGCAATGGCTTCGGGTGATTGCTCGACAAAGACGCATTTGCCGGGATCAAGACCATGGCGGCGCGCGATGATCCGACTGGCTTGCTCATGCTGGCGCGCGGGAAATTTCCCGCCGGGTTTCCCATAGACGAAGACCTCTACTCCAGTGCTGCTATGGCCTTCGCAAAGGCGCATATGATTGGCCGCGCCCTCATCGCCAAAAGTGGACGGTACGGCGTTATGGACGGTGAAGTGGTCTTTATTGGCAAAGGCAACTTTAAGCTGGGCCTGTGTATCACTCCACTCTTGGGCTCGGTGAAGCATTGTCACCAGGTTGGCCGGGGTCAGATGGCACTTTCCGTCCTCGGTATCGGGCGCAGGGCTGACGGTCGCTGCATTGGCCGTCCACATGCTGGAGGCTGACCAAGCTGCGGCAATCAGTTGGCGCGGCGTGCTCTCATCCACCGCCAATTGTATGAGCAGCGCATTGTTAGGCCGGGGCAGAGGAAGCAAAAAGCCCTGATGGCCAGTCCGATCCAGATTCTCGCGCATCTTGGCTAAGCCCTGAAGCGCGGCGGCGCGGGGGAAGGAGACATCGCCCGCATTCTTGGTTGCGGCCAAATTGCCAAGGCTTAGGCCAGCGTAATTGTGGCTTGGCCCGACGATGCCATCAAAGTTGATCTCGACAAGGGCGCTCACCGCGTGACGCTCCACACTGTTTCACCTACTGAAACATTAAGCGCGCTCGCCGAACCGGGATCGATCGCGACGCTGCCATCATCGAGCACCCGCCGCTCCCCATAGCAGCAGCGATAATCGTTCAGCCTGCCAGTAGCGATCAAAGCCCTTTCACCTTGGTGACCATCAATGTCGCTCACCACCGCCTCGTCTGCCCCTGAGACGGAGTGAACCGTATCGGTGCGCGCAATCATGGTTGGCCCGCCATCAAAAATGTCGACATAGCCTTCGTAGGCAAAACCTTCCTTCTCTAACATCCGCATCGCCGCGCGGCCCGTTGGATGCGGAAGGCCAATGACCTTCCTTGCCTCGTCGCTTAGCATGGAGACGTAGACGGGGTGTTTGGGCATCAAATCGGCGATGAACTGATTGCCATTGATCGCGTTAAAATAGTCCGCTTCTTGAAAGCCCATGCCAAAAAAGCGGCCAGCGACCCCATCCCAAAACGGCGATCCGCCTCGCTCGTCGATAATGCCGCGCAGTTCGGCCAGCACACGGTCAGCAAAGCGGCTACGGTGCATGGCAATGAAGAGATAGCGGCTGCGTGCGAGCAACAGGCCCAATCCTCCCGCCCGTTCATTGGGGTGGAGGAACAGTCCGCCAACCTCGCTTGACCCCTCCAAGTCGGTGGTCAGGCTCAACAGCTCGGCGCGGACCGTACGGTCTAGCTCCTGACTGTACTGGGTGAGCGTGTGGAGCCTGTAAGAATAGAACGGCCATTGCTCACCCACTTTCGTCATCAGTTGGCAGGTGCCGCGGACGCTTCCCGTTTCTGTGTCTTCGAGCACCAGCACGAACACCTCATTGGTCAACGTATCGCTGGTGTTGGCAAAGGCTGTTGCCGAGGTGGCGAGCTTTTCCTCCAATGCTTCGCGGTCGGCGGGAAGATTGGTGAAGCCGCCGCCGGTTAGCTTTGCCATTTCGTACAAATATTCAAGGTCGGTCGGGCGGGAGGCGCGGATGCGAAACGTCACTGGAGTTCTCCTTGTGCGATCCGCTGGATAACGAGCGCGGATAGCGCCGCGCGCTCCTTTAACGATGGCACGATCAGAAATTCTTGCGGTGAATGAATAGCGCCGCCGCGCACTCCCATAGTGTCGACCACGGGTATTCCGCAGGCGGCGATATTATTGCCATCACACACACCGCCGGTGGATTGCCAGCGAATATCCTGCCCCAGATCAGCGCCGCATTGCTTGACCAGATCGAACAGTTCTTGCGCCTTGGCATCGACCGGCTTGGGCGGGCGCGTGACCCCGCCATGGCAGTGTGCAGAAACCTCGTGCTCACGCTCAACCGCAGCGATCATCGACTTAAGGTCGCGCTCAAATTGTGTGGCGGCTTCTGGTGCTTTGGGGCGGATGTTGAAACGCAATAGGGCATGATCCGGCACGACATTATTGGCGCTGCCACCTTCGATTTTTGCTGGGTTTATGGAAAGCTGATCGCTTTGAGCGCGTTTGATCCGAAGCGCTAGATCAGCCGCCGCGACGACGGCATTGCGGCCCTCCTGCGGATTGCGTCCAGCATGGGCGGATTGCCCCGTGATCGTCACCGAATAATTGCCGCTGCCGCCTCTAGAATGCGCCAGAGTGCCATCAGGCAGCGCGCTCGGCTCATAGGTGAGTGCGGCAAGTTTGCCGCGCGCGAGCTCGGCAATCAGCGCCGAGGATGCAAGCGATCCGGTTTCCTCATCCGAATTGAGCAAGACATCATAGCCCAGCCCGTCAATCGCGCTGGCTTGCTCTAGCACAGTGAGCGCGTGAAGGATGACAGCAATGCCGCCCTTCATATCGGCGACACCCGGCCCGCCAAGAACGTCATCTTTCAGCCATGTGAGCGATTGGAAAGAATGCTCTTTCGGAAAAACCGTATCCATGTGCCCGGTTAGCAGAACGCGCCGATTTGCGCGGGGACGCACGCGCAAAACCATGTGTGCCCCGTGCGGCTTTACAAATTCGCTGCCATCGCTGGCAACAGCGGTCACTGGGGCTGGATCAACCAGCTCAACCTCACCCGGCAGCGTGGAAAAAGCATTGGCGAGCAGGCCCGCTTGCTCTGCCAAACCCTCCAAATTGGCCGTGCCTGTATTGATGACGCACCACTGCTCCACCTGGTCGAGCATTGCAGCGGCATCAATGGAATCGGTTAGTGTGTTGGGATCTATTTTCATTTGCAACCATCTCTAGCCGCCATGCCTCAGCGTTCCAACCCCGTTGCAATTGGGATGAAAGCTCGCCATATCGCTGTGAAGCTCCTCCCCGGACAGTTTGTTTGAATAATCTGCGTCCAGCGGCCGCGCTGTATGTGCAATTTTGCGAGGAAAAATGAGCGATATCGTCACCAAAGCTGGTTTGAATGTTGATGCTGCAATAGCGGCATTCTTGGAGCGCGAAGTTCTCGTGCCGCTTGGCCGCGATGTGGGCAGTTTTTGGACTGGCTTTGCTGGATTGCTGGCCGATTTTGCGCCGCGCAATCGCACTTTGCTTGAAAAGCGCGAAAGCCTGCAAACGCAGATTGATGCTTGGCACAAGGAAAGAAGCGGTCAGCCGCATGATGCCGCTGCTTACAAAGCGTTTCTTATCGAGATTGGATACCTTGTACCTGAGCCGGGTGATTTCACCATCGGCAGTGAAAATGTTGATCCTGAAATTGCGACGATGGCGGGACCGCAGCTGGTGGTTCCGATCCTCAATGCGCGCTTCCTTCTCAATGCCGCCAATGCGCGCTGGGGTAGCCTATACGATGCGTTTTATGGCACTGACGCATTAGATGCACCCGCAGCCAAGCCCGGCGGTTATGATACAGCGCGGGGCGATGCTGTGATTGCGCGCGGGCGGCAGTTTCTGGACGAAGCTGTGCCTTTGGCGAGCGGTAGCTGGGCTGATCTCAACAGCCTGGAGGATGGCGAAGGTTGCTTCGTCTCGCTTGCCAACAATGACCAGTATGTGGGCAAGACCAAGCGGGGCAGGCTGTTCAAAAACAACGGGCTGCACATCGAAATTGTGTTCGATCCCCAAGACCCAATCGGCAAAGACGATCCGCTCGATATAGCGGACATCAATGTTGAGGCCGCCCTGACCACCATCGCTGATTGCGAAGACTCAGTGGCTGCGGTTGATGCTGAGGACAAATTGCTCGCCTATACCAATTGGCTGGGCGTCATCCGCGGCGATTTGCAGGAGAGCTTTGAGAAGGGCGGAAAGACGCTGACCCGTAGTCTCAATGGCGACAAGACCTATACTGACGCTTCTGGCGAGGAACGCAGTCTTTCGGGTCGCAGCCTGCTCTTTGTCCGCAATGTTGGGCACTTAATGACCAATCCGGCGATCACGCTAGCTGATGGATCAGAAATACCAGAAGGTATCATGGACGCGGTCTTTACCAGCGCGATCAGCACTTTGGATGTTGAGGGACACGCCAAACACGGCAACTCCAAATCGGGCAGCATCTATATCGTGAAGCCCAAAATGCACGGACCGGAAGAATGCGCTTTCACCAATGATCTGTTCGATGCGGTCGAAGATTTGCTCGGCCTGAAACGCCATACGATCAAGGTTGGCGTTATGGATGAAGAGCGCCGGACCAGTGCCAATTTGGGCGCATGTATCCATGCCGTTCGGAATCGGATTGTGTTCATCAACACTGGCTTCCTCGACCGCACGGGCGATGAGATACACACCAGCATGCAGGCCGGGCCGATGATGCGCAAAGGCGCGATGAAAGGCAGCGAATGGCTGACCGCTTATGAAGCCCGCAATGTTGGTATCGGTCTCAAACACGGTCTTTCTGGCAAGGCGCAGATTGGTAAAGGCATGTGGGCAGCGCCTGATTTGATGGGGCAAATGATGGTCGAGAAAATTGGTCATCTTCGGGCCGGAGCAAACACCGCCTGGGTGCCATCGCCCACCGCGGCAACGTTGCACGCGCTGCATTACCACAGCGAGAACGTGTTCGATCTTCAAGACAATGTGCGTGATATTCCCAGCGTTGATGCGCTATTGAGCATTCCCCTGGCGCAAGGCACCAATTGGTCGGAAGACGAGCTACGTGATGAGTTGGACAACAATGCGCAAGGCCTACTGGGCTATGTCGTGCGCTGGGTCGATGCGGGTGTGGGCTGCTCCAAGGTTCCCGACATTAATGACGTGGGTTTGATGGAAGATCGCGCAACCTTGCGCATTTCCTCGCAACATATGGCGAACTGGCTGCTCCACGGTGTTGTCACAAAGGAGCAAATCATGAACTCGCTCACCCGGATGGCGGCCAAGGTGGATGCGCAAAATGCAGGCGATCCGACCTATGTGCCGCTGACAGGAAATGAGGATGGCGCTGCTTTCAGCGCCGCGCGCGATCTGATCTTTAAAGGTGTCGATCAGCCCTCAGGCTATACCGAACCTTTGTTGCACCAATGGCGGTTGGCTAAAAAGGCCAGTTAGCCCAGAGCTTTTGCCACTTGCACAAATTCTGCCACGCTCAATGTCTCCGCGCGGCGGGTGGGATCAATGCCAACCGCTTCCAACGCGTCCAATGCGCCCGGAAGGCCTTTAAGACTTTGCCGCAGCATTTTGCGGCGCTGCCCAAAGGCGGCTTCGGTTACGCGTTCAAGCGCCTTTGCTTCCACCCCTGCTGGAGCGTCACCGGGCGTGACATGCACAACCGCGCTCATGACTTTGGGCGGCGGAGTGAATGCGCTGCGGTGCACTTTCATCGCCATCTTTGCAGTGCTGCGCCACTGGGCCAGCACGGCCAATCGGCCATAGGCTGAGCCGCCTTCTGAAGCGACTATGCGCTGGGCGACCTCTTGCTGAAACATCAGAGTGAGCGATTGCCACTGCGGCGGCCAAACATTCGCGCTGCCCAGCCATTTCACAAGGAGTGCTGTGCCCACATTATAGGGCAGATTGGAAGCGATATGGAAAGGCTCGCCATGCATGATTGCGCCATGGTCGAGCTTCATCGCATCGCCTTCAATGACAGTGAGCTTGCCGGGAAAGGCCTCTGATAGTTCAGCAAGTGCAGGCAGGCAGCGGGTATCCATTTCAATGGCTGTGACATTGGCGCCCGCCTTTAACAATGCGCGGGTTAAGCCGCCGGGGCCGGGGCCAATCTCCATCACATTCTGACCGTTCAAATCGCCGGGGATCGCTGCAATCCGGTCCAGTAATTGCGCATCAAACAGAAAATTTTGACCCAGCTTTTTCGAGGCGCTGAGGCCATGGCGCACGATCACTTCGCGCAAGGGCGGCAAATCAGCCATCGGCCCGCCGCCGCGCGCATTGGCCTGCCATGCGGATCGCGGCGATCATAGCTCCGGGATCGGCAAGACCTTTGCCGGCAATATCAAAAGCCGTGCCATGATCGGGCGATGTGCGAATAATCGGCAGACCCAAAGTGACATTGACGCCCTCATCAAACTCCAGCGCCTTGATCGGGATCAGCGCCTGATCGTGATACATACATAGCGCTACGTCATATCCTTTGCGCGCGCGCGGCGTAAACAAGGCGTCACCTGGATGCGGGCCGGATACATCCAATCCCGCCTCGCGCAATGCGTCAATCGCGGGCGCAATGATCCGTGCTTCCTCATCGCCAAAGCGGCCATCCTCGCTGGCGTGCGGATTAAGTCCAGCAATGGCAATATGGGGCGAGGGAATGGCAAAATCGCGTTTCAATGCTCGCTCCACGATATGCGCTTTGGCGACAATCAACTCTGTCGAAAGCGCCGCCGGAACATCGGCTAGCGCGATATGGATTGTCAGCGGAACTGTGCGCAATGTCGGTCCCGCAAGCATCATCACCGCGTCATCCTCGCCCGCACCGCACACGGCGGCCAGAAATTCTGTTTGTCCGGGAAACTCAAAGCCAATTTTGGCGAGCTGCGACTTGGCGACAGGGGCGGTGACGACGCCGCTGGCTTTGCCGGTCAGCGCCATCCGCGTCGCTTCTGCGAGCGATTGGAGTGCAAGCGCGGCGCCTGCTTCGGTCGGCTTGCCGGGCGTGTAGTCTCCATTCTCGCCATCGAGCACAGGCAGGCCGCGGGCAAAGGCATCGGCAATCTCGCCTGCCTCAGCGATTTCGACGATGGGGCAGTTTACACCGCGTTGACCGGCGGCGTTCCGCAAGACTTCTGCACCGCCCAAGACAGCGAAGGGCGCAAGGTCTTCCGCTTCGCGGTTTGCCCATGCTTCTGCGATCAGTTCAGGGCCAATCCCCGCAGGATCACCCAAAGAGACCGCGAGCGGGGCAGGCTGCTCGCTCAATTGTATTCGATATAAGCGTCATTGCGCAGATCGCGCAGATAGCGCTGCGCCCGCTTGCCGACTCGTTCTTCTTCGATTTCACCGATGATTTGATCAATGGACGGCGCCGATGCCACTTTCGGATCATCGCGTCCGCATAGCATCAAAACGCGCACGCCTTCTTGGATAGAGCCAAAGGGCGGGGTGGATTGGCCAACTTGCAATTGCAGTACCAATTGCTGGAGCTGCTCCGGCAAAGAGCGTGCCCGGATGCCGTCATTTGTAACCACACTGGCACCAAACCCTGCAGCTGATGCATCCGCATCGCCGCAACCACGAATGGCCGCAACACCGTTGGTAAAGGCTTCAACCTTTTTCGCTGCGGCCGTTTCGGTTGTCCCAGCAGGGAACAGGATCGAAATCTGTTTCAGGCTCAGCATAGCATCGCGCGGATCAGCCATTGCAACCTGGCGTTTGTCGATCAGATACATGATGACAAAGCCGCCGGGAATTTCGATCGGACCGATCAGTTCACCGGCTTGCATCGACCGTGCAGCCTGCGCCATTGCAGCAGGCAGAGTGTTCAGCCGAACAAAGCCCAAATCTCCACCCACTGATGCGGTCGAACTTTCAGAGAACTGCCGTGCATAGGCGACAAAACTGCCTCCTTGGCGCAATTGTTCCATGATACGTTGACCGTTTTGAAATACGGCCTCTCTGTTCTCTGCTGTGGCGGAAAGGTAAATCTCACCAATGCGGAATTCCTCGGTTCCACGATCCGCTTCGCGTTTGGCAAGGACTTCCTTCGCTTCTTCTTCCGACACGTTCACGAACGGGCGAACATTGCGGCGCAGCAAATTGCTCCACGAAAGCTCGCCTTGGATTTGGCGTTTGAGCGAGCCAGGCGACGAGCCAACGCTCTCCAGATATTTATCCATTGCACCCAAATCTGTGCCAAAGTTTTGGCTCGCGACCTGCGCATAGGTTTGGTTGACTTCCTCTTGCGCAGGCGCAATTTCCTGTTCTTTCGCAGCCTGAATTTGGAGAGTTTCGTCGATCAAATTGCGCAAGACTTGCATGCGCAGACGCTGGCGCTCTTGATCGCTGATCTGGTTTTGCGAAGCGGAGGTAACCAGCGCAACGCGTTGGTCGATATCCGTGCCAGTAATGACCTGTCCGTTGACGATGGCGGTAGCGCTGCGCACATTCGGATTGTCATTGCCCAGAATAGTGACATTCTGCGGAATTCCCAAAGGGTTTGCGGCAGAGGCTTGCCCAGCAGTTTGCGGCACAGCTTGCTGGGCGCTCGCAGCGATAGGCGCTGTCACAAGTGATGTGGCAGCGGCCAGTAAGAAGGTATTTTTGGTCAATTTGAAAAACACTCGATCAATCCAATTGCAGCGCCGTAAATGCGCCCATTTTGTAACATAGCATTTCATAATGCGGCTGAACCTTGGCTGAGTATGTGCTTCAGCTTTGATGATTTGTCCCCGTTAACAAGCCAAGCGATTAGCCTGCTTTCACCCCAATGCCAATCCACAGCCTAGCGGAAGCCCAGATTTTTGAGGCTAAAGAACAGCTGGAACGTATTGCCGCGCTCCGCATCACCCGCGGTCACATAGTCGCGCCGCCATGTAAGGCCAAATTCCAGGCAGTCATCTTCATAGGCCACGCCAAGCCGCGTCCGGATTGGTTCAAAACCGTCGGATACCAGTGTTGGGTCCTCATCGCGGTCGGTTAAGTTAAAAACACCAGAGCCAAACACTGACCAATATCGGGCAAAGCTAATCCGGGCTGCTGCACGCAATTCTTCGCGGTCTTGCAAATCTTCCAATTCGGTAATGTCGCGGTCGAGTTTGAGGTAGCCCAGCTCAATATAATCGCGTTCATTGCCAATGGTCGCGTCAAATTCATTGCGGCGAATGGTCAGATTGTCTTTGTCGAGCCGGAACCGGTGGGTCAGCTTAACCCGGTCGCGAAAGCGCACCTCGGTCCGGCCCACAAAGTCCGATACCCGCTCGGAAAGGCCGGTTCCATCGGGCAAGATATCTTGATCGCGGTCAAAACGGTATGACTGGCCAACGGTCGCTTTTACTCGCCAACCGGGCCGCAAAAGTTCCCAGTCAAGGCCATATGTCAGCCGGACACCGTCTTCTATCCGGTCATACCCGGGAAAGCGGTTGAGAGCGAAAAGGTTGCTATCCTCCAGATCAATCGCGCGGGCATCTTCGTTTGGAACGGCGAGATTGCGGATAGGCGGCGTTGCGACCAGCTGAATGCGCGGCTTAAACACCTGTGTGCCGCCGAATGCTTCGCCGACAAATGGCCACTCAACATCGACCGCTGCCAAGGCAACCGCGCGCGTTCCCCAGCCCGGATTGCCGCGATAGATCGCCGTAGACGTTAGCAGCGTTTCATCGGTGTGATAGACATCGCCGCGTGCCAGCGCCGTTAAAGTGACCACTTGGCCAAGCGGGGTAAGCTTGCGCAAATCCCATTTGGCCCCAGCAAAAGCGCGCTGCGTATCTTGGCCTACGTCCCGGACAATCGCCAAACTATTGGCTTGCACTTCAATTTTGCCGCCGAGAACCGATTCAGAAAAGCGCTTTCGATAATCAACCACCGGCAGTGCGAGAGGAACTTGGCCCTGCGGCGTGCCCAATTGCAAAGTTTGTGTGGCCCAGCCAGCGATGGAAAAATAGCTGTCCTCATCGATACGTTCGAGGTTGAATGTCGAGCGCAAACGGTCGTCGCGGCTGATATCGTACCGGCGCAAGAATGTGCGATCGCTTGCAACGCGAACCGATCCGGTAAAGCTCCATTCCGGGTTGAACTGGAAACGGCCATTGGCAAACAAATGCCCGCGAAAATCGCTTTCTGAAGTTGGAACCCCAGTAAAGGTAGAGATGCGGCTGGAATGGGTCGCATATCCAGTGATCTGATAGGCGCCCTTTTCGGTTAGATGACGCCATTCCGCGCGAACCATGGGTGCTGCTTCGGTGTATATATGCGCTCCCAGCAACAGATCCTTATTCTCACCCATGCGGATGTAATAATCGCTGCTAACCTCGACCCCATTGCTTTCTGAAATGCGTAGGTCGGGGACCAAAAAGCCGCCAATCGCGCGGCCATCGGTTCGCACAGCAAGGCCCGGCATGGGCAAGATACGGCGGCCAAACAGCTCCAGCACGGCTCCGTCGAAATCAACTTCATTGGTTTCGGGGTTGAAAACCACCCTGTCAGCTGTGATCCGCCAGCTGGGGTCTTTGCCGCAGCCATCGGGGTCTTGCACTTTGCAAGCGCTGTAGGCTGCGTCTTTAAGAATAACGGTGCCATCCTCGCCCCGCTCGCCAGAACGCGCTGCCAGCCTTCCGCCGGCGCGAAGGGCAACCAGCAATTCCTGCATCGCGCCAGTTTCAAACGTATCGTCTAATTCAACAGACTGCGTGTAAAGCTGATTGCCGCTTTCATCGACGAGGCGGACGTTCCCAGAAACCTCGATTGTTTTTCTGCCTAGGTTCCATAATGCGGCGTCTCCACGAACAGACCGGTCGCCCTTGCGCACTAGGATATTACCGCGCGCCACTATGGTTTCAGCGCGCCGGTCCCATTCCACCAGATCAGCGCGCACAGTTTGCTCACTATCGGATAGAACGACATTGCCGCGCGCAGTGACGAAATCACGGAAATTATCGTAATCCAGCGCATCGGCTTCAAAGTCGACTGAGCGCGAGAGAGCAGTGCTTGTTTCTGACGGCGGTTTGGGAAACGGATCGGCTTCTGCTTCATCGCGTTTTCCGGCCCGCTCCATGCTTTGCGGGTCCATAATCCGTTCAAGAGCCGGCGTTTCCAAGCCGTCCGCATTCTGAGCCGCCGCTGTATCGGGGGCCAAGCTCGCCACCGCAGCCAGACCTAGTGCGAAGGTGGATGATCCCACTGGGCGCAGGCGGTATTGCTTGGCCTGCGAACATGACTTTTGCATCGGGAACATGGCTTGCCTATCGCACCGCTCGCGCGTAATCGCAATCTCCATTGATCGTCTGGCCACAACATTTGATCCGACTGGGTCTACCTTGGTAGACCGCCTCATTTTCTCTTAGGAGCATTCATGCAAATTTCATTCAGCACTGCCGGTTCACACAGCGCTCGTCTTGCAGTTTTCATCGTCAATCACGGCGCTTTACCGGCTGACCTTGAACCAGAGCTGGCCGAGGGTGCAGAGGCTGCCCGGTTTAAGGGAAAGGTGGGGCAGATTTTTGAAGGCTTCGCCCACCGTGATGGCAAGTTAACCCGCATCGTGCTGGCAGGCGCGGGCAAGCCGGACGCCAATGATCGGCGCGGCAATCTGGAAAAAACGGGCGCGGCGATTGCAGCGAAATATGGTGCATCGGGCGAGGAAAGCGTTGCAGTGGACTTTGCTGGAGCGGACCTGTCGGGCGATGAAGCTGCTAGTGTTTTGCTGGGTCTACGCCTGCGCACATGGCGCTATGACGTGTACCGCACCAAACTGGCTGATGAGAAGAAAATCACTCTGAAATCGGCTGCCGCTGTCAATGCGCCAGAGGGCACAGAGGCTGCATGGAGCGATATGGCTGCGCTGGCGACAGGTATTGAATTCACGCGCGTTTTGGTCGCTGAGCCTGCCAACATTGTTTATCCAATCAGCTTTGTAGAACGCTGCGAAGAAGTGTTTGCTGGAACCGGCGCAGAGCTAACCGTCCTTGACGAGGAGGAAATGGGCAAGCTGGGGATGGGTGCGTTGCTGGGCGTGGGGCAGGGGTCTGAGCAGCCCTCTCGCTTATTGGCGATCCGCTGGAATGGCGGGGATGCGGATGAAGAGCCAACCGTCTTTGTCGGTAAGGGCGTGACGTTTGACACAGGCGGGATCAGTCTGAAACCTGGACCCGGCATGGGCGATATGAAATGGGATATGGGCGGCGCGGGCGCTGTTGTTGGCGCAATGCTTGCGCTCGTAAAGCGCAAGGCGAAGGCCAATGTCGTCGGCGTTGTTGGCCTGGTCGAAAACATGCCCGATGGCAAAGCCCAGCGCCCCGGCGACATCGTGACCACAATGAGCGGACAGACAGTCGAAGTGCTCAACACCGATGCCGAAGGGCGCTTGGTACTATGCGATGCGCTTCACTGGGCGCAGGAACAATACTCGCCCAAAACTATCGTTGATTTCGCGACGCTAACGGGCGCGATTATGATTGCGCTGGGCAATGAACACGGCGGCCTGTTCGCCAATGATGATGATCTGGCGGATAAATTGCTGAGCGCAGGCAAGAACTCGGGCGACAAAATGTGGCGCCTGCCCATCGG
>CAZAIG010000051.1:0-6179 GCA_964485135.1 uncultured Porphyrobacter sp.
GCGACCCCGCCGACCTTCTCGAGCGCTTGGTAAATCGGGACGGTTCCGATCGGCACGGGTGAGTTTCGGATGATCCATTCGCGGGTATCATGGATATTGCGTCCGGTGGACAGGTCCATGACCGTGTCTGCGCCCCAGCGGGTCGACCAGACCATTTTATCAACTTCCGATGCAACGTCAGAGGCGACGGCAGAATTACCGATATTGGCGTTGATCTTGACCAGGAAGTTGCGCCCGATTGCCATCGGCTCTGTTTCAGGGTGGTTGATATTGTTCGGGATGATCGCGCGCCCGCGGGCAACCTCATCGCGGACAAATTCCGGCGTGATCAGCTGCGGGATCGACGCGCCCCAGCTTTCGCTGCCAGCCGTATTCGCTGCGATGGTTTCAGCAGCGGTTTCGCGGCCCAGATTCTCGCGCTCGGCGACATATTCCATCTCGGGCGTGATGATCCCTTGGCGGGCGTAGTGCATCTGGCTGACATTCTTGCCAGATTTGGCGCGCACGGGCTTTTTGACGACATTGGGGAAAGCAGGAACACCGCCGCTACGGTCGGGACCAAGTTGGCCGTTATCCTCTGGCTTTACTTCGCGCGCGTCATATTCCTCGACATCACCGCGCGCCATGATCCAATCGCGGCGCAGCGCAGGCAAGCCAGCCTGAATATCAATGTTCGCCTCAGGGTCAGTATAGGGACCGGAGGTGTCATAGACCCGCAAAGATGGCTCGCCGCCTTCCAAATCAATCTCGCGCATAGCGACGCGAACGCCGCTGCCCGTGCGAGCGCCCACATGCACCTTGCGGCTACCGCGAATGGGTCCGGTGGTCACGCCAATTTCGAGCTTTGAATTGATATCAGCCATATTTGCGTCTCTCCAATGTAGGCGGAGAGCGCATGCTGGATGGATTGCCGCATGCCCGCTCCCTCCGCCCGTTTTAACGGGTTCAGGTTCAACGGGTCGAGCGGTTGCGAAACGCTCCTCTCAGCCATCGCCTTCTTTAGCAAAGGACTCGCTGGCTCCCCGGGGTATGCACCGATGTTAGAGCGAGTGCCTAGCCGTGTCCAGAAGTGTCCTTTGGCGAAAAGCGCCCCGGCCTAAAGCCCGACTGCGTCAAGCAAACCTTGGTACCACTCACCCGTGTCTGCATCGCGGAATGAAAAGCTGTTGGTGTAACCCCACACGCAGCCATCAATGTTAGCATCCTTGAAAGCCTGAGTGACCGCGCGGTAGTAGTCTTCTCGTTGATCCAACGGGATTACATCATAGGCACCATATTCGCCCATGAACACGGGCAAGCCGGTCTGATCCATGAAGTCGCGTGCTTTTTGAACGGCATTGTCCAGCTCTTGCTGATCAGCTGCGCTGCCATAAGTCGTGCCAAGCGGCGGGGAAGGATCGACCCAAGTTGCCCCTTGGTGGGTGAAATTGAAGGGATCGTAGAAATGGAATGTCGCGATTAGATAGTCATCATTGGGCACGGGTAAAGTCGCCAAGGAATTGATCCCGCTGTAATTTTGCCCGCCAATGACCACAGGCCGAGTGGGATTGGTCGCCCGCACCTCGGCCAAGGCAGGCTCGAGAATGGAGAGCAAATTGGCATCGGTGATCTGATTATGCGGCTCGTTCATGAGTTCGAACCAAACCATATCATCGGCATCTTTGAACCGTTCGCCAATCTGCTTCCAGATCGCAGCGAAGCGATCCTTCTCCGCATCGGGATTCTCGAAAATTGCATCATAGTGATGATCATCAAGAATGACCCGCAATCCAGCCGCGCGGGCTTGGTTCACGACCTCCTCAACCCGCTCCATCCATACGCTGTCAATCGTATAGGGCGGCGAATTGGACGCATGGTTCGACCAGCGGACAGGAAGTCGGATCGTCTCGAAGCCTACAGCAGCGATGTCGGCAAAATCCTGGTCATTGATGGCGCGGCCCCAAGACCCTTCGGTCGGGTTCGCTTCAAGATGATTGGCCATATTGACGCAGGCACCTATGCGCGCATCGGATTGGCTCAAGGCCGATTGCGAACTTGAAGGCGTAGGGGTCGGCGTAGGTGTGGGTGTCGGGGTAGGCGTAGGTGTCGGAGCGGGTGCTGGCGCGCCGGTAATAGCCGCCGAATTGCCACTTGAACCCTCACCTCCGCACGAGCCAAGCGCCAATATCATTCCAAGCGCCAATGGCGCAGCCGCCATTTTACCAACACTACCGCGCATCCCAATTACTCCCCGCTTCTGTTATCAGTTTATAGTGGTAGCGCTACCATATGATCGCTCAAATGCCAAATTTGGCTGAGCAACTTCGCTGAAATGAGAGTATTTGGTGCGGCTTTCTAGTCAGCCTTCTTCGCGGCAATCCAGCGATCGATTTTCGCTTCAAGGATAGAGAGTGGCAATGCGCCGGTATTGAGCACCTCAGCATGAAATTCTCTTATGTCGAATTTGCTGCCCAATTGTTCTTCTGACTTTGCGCGCAGATCCTGAATTTTCAATGCGCCCACTTTGTAGGCCAAGGCTTGCGATGGAATTGCGATATAGCGATCAATCTCTGCTGTCGCATCGGTCACGCCTTTGGAGGAATTGGCAAGCATATAGTCAATCGCGCGCTGGCGGCTCCAGCCCTTGGAGTGCAGGCCGGTATCGACCACAAGCCGGATTGCGCGAAACATCTCGTCATCCAGCGTGCCGTAGTGCGCGATGGGATCTTCATAGAGGCCCATCTCAAAGCCGAGCGTTTCAGCGTAAAGCGCCCACCCTTCAACATAAGCGGTGTTTCCGCCAAAGCGCATAAAGGGCGGCAGCGCTTCATTCTCTCGCGCCAGACTGATTTGGAAATGATGCCCCGGTGCGCCCTCATGCAAATACAGCGTCACGTTCTGGGTGATCGGGCGGCTCGGCAGATCATAGGCGTTGAAGTAGAAAATACCGGGCTTTGAGCCATCGGGCGGACCGGGTTGATAGGAACCACCAGCCTGAAATTTTTCGCGGAATGCTTCGTAAGGGCGGATTTCAAGCGGCGTTTTGGGCGTGAGTGAAAACAGCGCGCCAATCTTGCCATCAACCACCTTGCCTATGCGGTAATATTCATCGCGCATCCACTCGCGGCTGGGAGGGGTGAACTTGGGGTCCGTGCGCAAGTAGGCGAAGAAATCTTCCAGCGATCCTTCCACGCCCATTTTCTTTTGCACTTTCGACATCTCGCCGCGAATGCGCGCGACCTCTGACAGGCCGAGCTGATGGATTTCATCGGGAGACAGAGGCAGCGTGGTGGTATCACGCACCAGCTTTTCATACAGCGCCTTGCCGCCCTTCATCTGGGACAGGCCGAATGAGCTGCGCGCGGCCGGCATATATTCGTTTTTGAGAAAGTCGCGCAGGCGTGTGTTGGCGGCATAAATGCTGGCAACAGAGACTTTAAAATCGGCGGTGATTTTGTCTTTTTCCGCTTGAGTGAAAGTTTCGGGAAATGCACCGATTGGTCCCCAATAGGGCGATTTTTCCATCGGCTGCGCCAGCTGCGTGTCGAGCTGCTCAATCATATTGCCAACGGTCAGCTGGGTTTCGAATATGCCAGAGGCTTGCCCTTGGCGGAAACGCCCAATCGCGCGGTCCATGATTTCGCCATACTGCTTGTGTCGAGAGACTGCGTTTTCGTAGTCCTTGACCGTGCCAAACGGTGCTGCGCTGCTGCCGCTTTCAAAATTGGGATAGAAGGTGTGAAAGCCGAAAAAATGGTTGAGCGGGCGGGCGCGCTCGGTCCGCAATATCGATGGTTCAAAGCCAGATAGCGTCTCCAACTGATTGCCGCGAAACACATCGTAGGCAAGCCGGTCAGTCGGGGTCAGCGCATCGCGATTGATTCGGTCCAATGCCGCCAGATTGGCCTCTGCATTGGCTTTAACCTTTGCATCGAAACTGTCGGTATAGATATCGCCAATTTGGTCTGCATTGTCGAAAATGCCGCGGAACATCGCCCCGATGGGGTTGAGTTCCAGTTCAGCCTGATCTGCCTTTTCAAAGATTGCGAACATCGCATCGCGCTCGATCTGCGCGGTTGCCGCTGCCGAAACGGATTGCCCCGCCTGAGGCGATGCGCTTTGCGTTGCGGCGTCCGTCGCCGCGCAAGCCGATAGCGTCAAAGCAGTGGCTGCGAGCAGTGTAGTGCGAAGAAGCGTCATAATGAAATTCCAAGCCCGGGAAATATTTGGAAAGCCTCAGCTACCCCGCAAGGCGTTCGGGCGCAAGTTATGGTGAACGCAAGGCAACCTCGGTTCGCTTAGTCTTGCTCAGTCTTCGTTCCGTTTGATCAGTCGCTGCAAGCGTTTGAACAGCCCGTCTTCGCCGCGCAGGGCGCCGGGCTCTTTCAGCTTGCGTTGATGATCAGGAAAGCGCCCACCATCGGCATCGCGCCCGCGCCAATAGAGCTTCCCAACCCGGTTCGGTTTTGACTGATCATCTTCATAGCGGAATTTGGCGAATTTCTCGCCCTGCAATTCCTCTTCGCGAAGTTGTTCCTCAGAAAACACATCGGTGCCGGAGATAACTTCGAAATCATCAACGAAATAGCGCGGAACCGGAATGATCGCGCTAATCAGATCGCCCTTCTTCACTGACACCTCAACCCCCGGCTTCACGATTTTGAGGTTGAAGGTAAAGTCGCGGCGCAAATTGTCCGTCTCCACCACAGCGAACAGGTTGGAGAGGTTGAAATGGAAGTAATTGGGCGCATCCAGCACCATCAAATTGACACCCGGCGGGGTGCGAAAGTGAAAGCGGTTCTGGATCGTGACGATACCTCTGCCGAAATGGGTCTGGATGTATTGGTCATGGTTGCCCTCGTCTTCTTCATCAATCGTGACGCGCGTATCGCTGGGCGCAGGGCCGCCATTCCACACCGCAGTCCAAGAAACGAGGCTCTTGATCGCAAAGCCATATTGATTGCCGACCACCACGGGCAAGCAGTGATAGGAATGTTCACCCAGCTCTTCACGCTGCGGATGATTGCGCAGCGGCTCGATCACCGACAGCATGCTATCGGCGAATTCGGGATGTTCCGGAATGCAAACGATCTTGCCTTCGGGAACTTCATGGCCTTCGGAATTGATCATTCGATCACGCGCCCACGAACCATCACAAAGCCAACATCTTCAAGCACGCGAATATCTTGCAAAGGATTGCCATCCACCGCGATAATGTCGGCGGAGTAACCCACTTTTAGCCGGCCGATTGTATCGCCCATGCCCAGCACTTCTGCTGCTACGCTCGTTCCGCTAGCAAGCGCCTCAGCATTGCTCATCCCGCCTTTCACCATCAAGGCAAATTCGCCTGCGTTCTCGCCATGGGGAAAAACGCCGGCATCCGTGCCAAAGGCGATTTTGACGCCATACTTGCGCGCTCGCTCGATAATGGTGTCGGCAACAGCGCTGACCGCACGGATCTTGTCTTCTACAACGGGAGTGTAAAAGCCCTTGCCCAGATTACTCTTAACGCCTTGAAAGGCCATCAACGTCGGGACAAGGATCGTGCCGTTTTCGCGCATCACTTTGGCCGCCTGTTCATCGATATAGGTTCCATGCTCAATCGTTTGAACGCCCGCACGCGCTGCTGCTTCAATCCCGCGAGCGCCGTGCGCATGGGCGGCCACCTTCAGTCCAAGCGAGCGCGCCGTATCGACAATCGCTTTCATTTCCGCATCGGTAAGATGCGCTTCTAACCCGCGCCCTTGCTGGCTGAGCACGCCGCCGGTCGCAGTGATTTTGATGAGGTCCGCACCATATTTCGATGCCTCGCGCACCTTTTGTGAACATTCGATCGGGCCGGTACAAGTGAACCCGGACGCCAAGGCGTCGGAAACGTGTTTGTGAAAACCATTATTGCTTTGGCCGTGCCCTCCGACAATGCTGATAGTGCGGGCCGAGGTGACGACGCGCGGGCCAGGGATGATGCCTTCTGCGGTCGCACGCCGCAGCATTTGCGTGACTTGATCAGTGCGGCTGCCCAAATCGCGCACAGTGGTGAAGCCCGCCTTGGCCGTGATCCGAGCGTTCTTAGCCGCAATCAGTGTGTAATATTCAGGAGGCGTGGTCGCCGCGCGCCAAAACTCGCCCGATGGATCGCCCGAGAGATGCGTGTGAAGGTCAATCAGGCCGGGAAGAACGGTTTTGTCGGACAGGTCGAT
>CAZAIG010000051.1:6279-15075 GCA_964485135.1 uncultured Porphyrobacter sp.
GCGCAACATTCCAAAAGTAAGGAATCACAATCTTATGAAGCATTTTGCATCACGCTCGCTCGGACTGACGGCGACTTTGTTTGCCACCGCATCGCTGGCTGCAACCGCACAGGCCCGCCCCATGACACCCGAAGATGTCGCCAAAATTGAAAGCCTTGGCACCATGGCTGTCTCTCCCGATGGTGCGCGCGTGGCCTTTACCACAGCCAGCCTGCCTGACGTCACCGAAGGCGAAAAAGACGGCACAACCAAGCAGGAATTGAAAGTCGCCTATGCGCCAAATGCTGCCCGCGCGTACCTGCCCGATGATATTTCACCGCGCGGTGTCGGATTTTCGCCTGATGGCCGCACAGTCAGCTTCGTCTGGGCCAAGGAAAAGGACGATAAACGCGCCGTATGGGGCGTGCCGATTGATGGCGGCACCTACAGCAAGCTAGCCGAGATTAAGGACGCAAACATCAATAGCTATCGCTGGAGTGCGGATGGCAGCATGCTGTATCTGCTGGCCGGCGCTGCAGAAGACAAGCAACGCAAGACTCAGTCGAAAGCTGGTTTCAACGCCCGCGTCTATGAAGAAGAGTTCAAGCCCAATCGTATGTTCGCCGCAAAAGTTGGCAGCGAAGTCGACAAAGAACCGCGCGAGATTGCTCTGCCCGGTTTTGTCAGCGCGTTTGATATTGCGCCCGATAACTCTTTTGCGATTGTCGACACCGCGCCCACTCCGCTGGTGGATGATAGCTACACCAAAAAGCGGGTGAACATCATCGACTTGAGCACTGGCAATGTGCGCGCTGAAGTCAAAACGCCGGGCAAAATCGGCGATGTTGAAATCTCGCCCGATGGCTCGCAGCTTTCCCTGATTGCTGGTGTCGATATGAACGACCCTGCGGCAACCACCATGCATCTGGTTGACACAGCGACAGGCACATACCGCGCACTCAACGCTGGTGCTCCAGAAGCCGCTGTCGATGCAGAATGGCTCGATGATGGGCGCCTCGCCACCATCGTCCATGTCGGCGCGCAAAGCGTGCTGCGGATGTATAATGCTGATGGCAGCATTGCTTCGGAAATTGATCCTGGTGATTTGATCCTGACCCGGATTGACGCCGCGCGCGACAAAATCGCGGTGGCCGCCAACAGCCCTAAGCATCCCAGTGAGCTGTTCGTGCTTGATGGGACAAACTTCACCCGCTGGACTTCGCACAATCCATGGCTGTCGGAGATTTCTTTCGGTAAGCAACGCACGGTCACTTACACAGCGCGCGACGGGCAATCTGTAGAAGGCGTTTTGATCGAGCCGGTTGGCGGTGCTCCTCGCGGCGGCGCGCCCACCATCATGAATGTGCATGGCGGACCAGAAGCGCATGACAGCAATGGCTGGCAGACCGCTTACTCCAAGCCCGGCCAAGTCGCAGCCGGTCAAGGCTATGCCGTGTTCCTGCCCAATTATCGCGGCTCAACCGCTTATGGCACGGCCTTTTCCAAGCAGCATCAGAACAATTATGCCGACCGCGAGTTTAACGACATTGTTGATGGCAAGCGCGCGCTTGTGGCAGCGGGCATCACCGATCCCGACCGCACGGGCATCACCGGTGGTTCCTATGGCGGCTATGCCAGCGCATGGGGCGCAACCGCGCTATCGGCTGAGTATGCCGCCAGCGTGATGTTCGTCGGGATCTCCAACCAGATCAGCAAATTTGGCACAGGCGACATCCCTTACGAGATGTACAACGTGCACAGCCTGAAATGGCCATGGGATGATTGGCAGGCAATGCTAGAAGTCTCTCCAGTCTACCACGTCGACAAAGCGGAAACGCCGATCCTGATCCTGCATGGTGACAGCGATACGCGGGTTGATCCGGGCCAATCGTTTGAGCTCTATCGCTCGCTTAAAATTCGTAAGCCCGAAACGCCAGTGCGTTTCGTCCTCTATCCGGGCGAAGGGCATGGCAACCGCCGGGCGGGCAGCCGGTATGATTACAATCTGCGGATGATGGAGTGGTTCGATACCTACCTTAAAACGGGTGACCGCAAGGCTGCGATGCCAGCGGCCCGTCCGACTTTGGCCGATGGCGCAAAAGGCGCAAAACCGCCCAAGGATGAAAGCGAGGATGGGGAGTAATAAGGATTAGACTTGCTCCCTACCCGCGCTTTTGAACCAGTCGTTTCGCCAGAAACGACACGCGCCCGCCCACCCAATGGTGGGCGCGTTCCTTGCCCACCTGGGCGGCCGCTTGTGACAACTAGCGGAGTTTAACCAGGCGGCGTCCCAGCCCCCGCTGCTTGCCATTCGGCAATCGCGTCAATTGGGAAAAGCAGCATGATCACGGTCAGCGTCAGCCCGTCGCGCACGACCAGCGCGGCAACCACTTCTGCGATGATCGCCAGCGTAACGGTAAGCCAGATTGGCAACCGCATCGCCAGATAAAAACCAAACGCCATCCAGCCAATATCGGCGGTGGAATTGAGCACGCTATCACCCGAATAGCCCCAATTGGCAGTGACAGAGCGGAACCGGTCGATCACCATCGGTGTGTTTTCGAGCACTTCCCATGCGGCTTCCAGAAACACAGCGAGCGGCAGGCCCCAGCGGATCGCATTCTCTCCGCCCAGTTTCCATTTCGCAAAGAACAACCAGCCCAGCGCATAGAATATCGGCCCGTGAATGATGTGGCTGGGCGTGTACCAATCGGCGATATGCTGGCTGTTGCCCATCGAATTGATGTCGCCATGCCACAGCTTCACATAGCCGCATTCGCAGATCGGCGGGCGGCCCATGGCGAGCAGGATCACCACTGCGGCCATCGTGATGCCGATGGAGATGAGAACGCTCGTGCGGTTCGGCCTCAATATGCCCATGCGCGGCAAGATGAATAAGGCCGCTCGGCTATGCAAGTTTGCATCAGGGGTAAGCCGGGGAAAGCGGGGAAAAGCGCTTGGTGATTGCCCCTTGCGCGGCGCTGGCCTAGGGCTTGTCGCGAAATGACGAAAAACGCGGTCGATGTTGCAATTGTAGGAGGCGGTTTGGCCGGCGGGCTGATCGCGCTTGCGTTGCACCGCGTGGATCCCGCCACCGTTATCACCCTGATCGAACAAGGCGAGACGTTGGGCGGCAACCACCGCTGGAGCTGGTTTGCAAGCGATCTGGATGATGCAGGCACAGCGTTGATGGCAGGCTTTACGCAAGCAAAGTGGGATGCTGGATATGACGTGCGCTTTGTCGGCTATGAGCGCACTCTATCCAGTGGTTACCGGTCGCTGACAAGCGATGAGTTTCACCGCGCTCTAAGCGTTGAACTGCCCGAGGATGCTTTGCGGCTCAATGCGCAAGCGACCCGGCTCGATGCTGACGGTGTTACGCTCGCATCGGGTGAACGGCTGGAGGCGAAGCTGGTTATCGATTGCCGCCCGTTCGAGGCCAGTGAGCATTTGGACGGCGGCTGGCAAATCTTCCTTGGACGGCGGATGCGTCTGTCCAAACCGCACGGGATGCAGCGCCCGGTCATCATGGATGCCGACGTTAATCAGCTTTGCCCTAATGGCGGGAATAGCGGCGCATACCGGTTCGTTTACAGCCTGCCGGTCAGCGAAGATGAGGTCTTTGTCGAGGATACGTATTACGCCGATGCGGCGCGAATGGACCGCGACCTTTTGGCCAGCCGGATCGACAGCTATTGCCATGTTGCCGGGTGGCAGGGCGAAGAAACGGACCGCGAGGTGGGCTTCTTGCCGGTTATCACAGGCGGCGATTTTGATGCCTATTTGGACAGCATCCGTATCCCGGGCGTGGCTGTCGCTGGGGCACGCGGGGGGTTCTCCCACCCGCTCACCAGCTACACACTGCCGATCGCCGTTGAGAATGCGCTGGCCATCGCAGATACCATCGCTCGCCGTTCAGAGAATAGCGATATCGCTGAATTTATTGAGTTTCGCGCCCGTCGCCACTGGCGGCGATCATGGTTCTATCGCATGCTTGGCCGCCTTTTGTTTGGTGCAGGCGACCCTGACAAGCGCGACCGAATTTTCTCGCTATTCTACCGCCGCCCTCAATCTTTGGTTGAACGTTTCTACCGCGCTCAATCCACATGGGGCGACCGCGCACGCATCTTAATCGGGCGGCCACCCGTAACTATACCAAGAGCCATCCGCGCTATATTTTCTCGCGGAAAGCCGCTTAAAAGCAATGCCGATAATGGAGATAGACCATGAGCGCCGAGCGTCCCTCTTCCGCTGATACAGTTGCTGAATTCGAAGCAGATGTTGCGCCCGATCTGGAAAGTCTGACCCGCTCTCCCAAACCGGCCGGCGTCGACCCGATTCTGGCGAAGAAATATGCGGGCCGCAAAGTATGTGTCATCGGATCAGGCTTTGGCGGTCTGGCCCTGGCTATCCGCCTGCAATCAGCTGGCATCGAAACCACCATCATCGAAGCACGCGATAAACCCGGCGGGCGGGCCTATTTCTGGGAGAAAGACGGCTTTACCTTCGACGGCGGGCCCACCGTTGTCACCGATCCCGATTGCCTGCGCGAATTGTGGCAGCTGACCAATCACCGTTTGGAAGATGACGTTGAGCTGATGCCAGTGAAACCGTTTTACCGCCTGAACTGGCCTGATGGCACCAATTTCGACTACTCCAACGATCAGGCCGAAATGGACGATGAAATCGCTAAGCTCGAGCCGGCCGATGTGGCGGGATATCAGGAGTTTCTCGACTATTCCGCAGGCGTTTATGAGGAAGGTTATATCAAGCTCGGCCATGTGCCTTTCCTCGATTTCAAGAGCATGCTGAAAGCCGCGCCTGCGCTGGTCAAGAAACAGGCATGGCGCAGCGTATATTCCAAAGTCTCAAGCTTTATCAAAAGCGAAAAACTGCGCGAGGCGTTTAGCTTCCACACACTGCTCGTCGGCGGCAATCCGATGAAAACCAGCTCGATCTACACGCTGATCCACAAGCTAGAAAAAGATGGCGGTGTGTGGTGGACCAGAGGCGGCACAAACCGTCTAGTCGCAGGGATGATCCGGCATTTTGAACGGCTGGGTGGCACCGTCCGCCTAGGCGATCCAGTGGTGCAGGTGCACACCGTCGGCACCCGCGCAAGCGAAGTGGAGACGCAAAGCGGCTTTAAACAGCGCTTTGATGCAGTCGCCTCGAACGCTGACATCATGCATTCGTATCGCGATTTGCTGTCAGAAAGTAAGCGAGGCGCAGATCAGGCCAAATCGCTCAAGCGCAAGAGTTACAGCCCGTCGCTCTTTGTCGTGCACTTTGGCCTCGACGGCGCATGGCCCGGAATCGCTCATCACATGATATTATTCGGCCCGCGCTATAAAGGGCTGCTCGATGACATTTACGACAATGGCGTGCTGCCGCAGGATTTCTCGATCTATCTGCATCACCCCACCGTGACCGACCCCAGCATGGCGCCCAAGGGTAAGAGCACGTTTTACGCCCTTGTCCCTGTCGCTCATATGGGCAAAATGCCGATTGATTGGGACGAGGTTGGCCCGATTCTGGAAAAGCGCGTGCTCGATGAGATTGGCCGCCGCCTGATCCCCGATATTCACGACCGGATCGTAACCAAGTTCAGCTATGCTCCCAAGGATTTCAGTCAGGACTTGAACGCGCATATGGGCAGCGCCTTCAGCCTAGAGCCGGTCCTGTGGCAAAGCGCATATTTGCGCGGGCATAACCGCGATGATGTGATCGACAATTTCTATCTTGTCGGCGCTGGCACGCATCCGGGCGCAGGCATTCCCGGCGTTGTCGGCAGTGCAAAAGCAACAGCAGGCTTGATGCTAAAGGATTTGGCCGTCACTAAAGAGGGATGATCAAGGCCCTTCTTTTGCCGCTCTTTTTACAAGCGACCTATGGCGCGCAGGATTACCAGCGCTCCATCCTTGTTGACGCCGATCACAAGCACAAATGGGTCTTTCTGGCAGAAGAAAGCGGGCTGCCTATTTGGTGGGACACAAACTCGATCCGCTCGCAAACCCTTGATGATAAAGAATATCCAACCATTGTTTTAAGAGTGGTCGCCAACGAAGGGACGGCTTGGAGAACGATGTTCCACTATCAAGACAGCTTGGTGGCGATCGATTGCGCGAATTTTCGATCTGCAACCATCGACGAGGTTAGCAATGGTCAGCGAGTGCCTGACCCATGGGCGGAATATCGTGAGCCCCCTCAATTTGGACCGCTAACATCTCAGATGACCGATGAAACAGCCGATATGATGCGTGCAGTATGCGGGAAAGAGTGGACGCATCAGGAGGTCTCCGAATGACCGACGCGCTCAATCGCCCCATTAAAAGACTCGCCGTCTATTGCGGTTCTGCCACGCCCGAAGACCCGCGCTATATTGAATGCGCGCGCGAAGTGGGCACAGCTCTGGCCAATAAAGGCATTGGCGTCGTCTATGGCGGCGGGCGGCTCGGCCTGATGGGCGCGGTCGCATCGGGTGCATTGGACGCAGGCGGCGAAGTCATCGGCGTGATTCCCGAGGCGCTTGCCGGATCAGAAGTCGCCAATCACGATTGCAGTGAGCTTCACACCGTTACTGGCATGCACCAGCGCAAGCAGATGTTCACTGACCTTTCCGATGGGTTCATCACTCTACCCGGCGGTGTCGGCACAATGGACGAGCTATGGGAAGCGCTGAGCTGGGCGCAATTGGGCTATCACGACAAGCCGGTAGGCCTGCTCAATGTATTTGGATTTTACGATCATTTAATTGCCTTCAACGAACAAATGGCCACAGTCGGTTTTGTTCGCCCTGCGCATCAGAATATTCTTATTTCCGCCGAATCGATTGATACGCTATTGAACAAAATGCATGAATACCGGCCGCATACGCCGATTTTCAGGATGAACGCAGAAGATTTGTGAAGGCGATTTTGTGACAGCAGTCACCGGGGAAAACATTTCCAATTCACCGTTCTTACAGGCGGGGGTCGGATCGGCGGGCAACCAGCCGGCATTTCCTGCTGCCAATTCTCAAAGCAGTTCCGAACGCAGTACTGAAAGCGCCCATACCAGCTCATTGGTTCGCCATACTCTGCGCGAGGCAGGCGGCGGGCGTAACCGCGAACATCTGGTCGAGGCGAGCTGGCGCATCATCGCTGAGGGTTCCAAGAGCTTTGCAGCGGCCTCGATGCTGTTCGATCTCACCACGCGCGAACAGGTCTGGATGCTTTATGCGTGGTGCCGCCGCTGCGACGACTTGATCGATGGACAGCAATTGGGCGGCGCGCTCGACCGCAAAGCGGGACTATCCGAGCGGGTCAAAGCCTTGCGCGTGCTAACCCGTGCTGCGCTCAACCGCCAGCCGACCGCCGAAGTCGCTTTCGATGCTTACGGCCAAGTCGCCTCGGAAACCGGGTTGACGCTGGATGATGCCGAAGAAGTCATCGCGGGTTTCGAGCTGGACGAGCAGGATTGGCGGCCGCGAACTGAGGACGATATGATGCGCTATTGCTATTATGTCGCTGGCGCGGTCGGACTGATGATGGGCATTGTGATGGGCGTGGACCGCGAAGACACTGAAACGCTCGACCAAGCGGTAGACCTTGGCATATCGTTTCAGCTCGCCAATATCGCCCGCGATGTTTTGGAAGATGATGCGGCTGGACGGTGCTATTTGCCGCTCGATTGGCTGGTTGAGCAAGACATTGAACCCGGCCAGCACACTAAGCCGCATCACCGCGAGGAACTAGCAGAGATGGCAGCGCGGCTGATTGACCTGATGGAAGTGCATCAGGCACACGCCCGGCTCGGCATTGAAAAGCTGACCTTCCGCCAGCGCTGGGCGATTATGGCAGCGATGCGCATTTACGGCGATATCGGCCAAAAGGTGCGCGAAGCAGGAACGCAGGCGTGGAATGGCCGCATCCATACCACCGGCTGGGAAAAGCTGCGCCATGTCGCAGGCGCGTTTCGCGATGCGCTCGACAATTGGCCGCCGCCCGATCCGCCGCCGGGGAAACGCTGGACCCGCGACAGGCTGAAAGCGCATTAGGCTGGCCCAGAATGCTTGCTCGCTGGAGCGCGACCGCCTAATCCGTTTCACATGATCCAAAAACTCCTCATAGCCAATCGCGGCGAGATTGCCTGCCGGATCATGCGCACCGCGCGCGACATGGGCGTTGCGACGGTGGCGGTCTATTCCGATGCTGATGCCAAGGCGCTGCATGTGCGATCAGCGGATGAGGCGGTGCATATTGGCCCCTCGCCCGCTGCGGAAAGCTACCTAGTCGGCGAGACAATCATCGCAGCGGCCAAGGAAACGGGCGCCGAGGCGATCCATCCGGGCTATGGTTTCCTCTCGGAGAATGCCGATTTTGCTCAGGCGGTGATTGACGCAGGGCTGATCTGGGTCGGTCCCAAGCCTGCAAGCATTGAAGCGATGGGCCTGAAAGATGCGGCAAAAGAGCGCATGATCGCTGCGGGAGTCCCGGTCACGCCTGGCTATCTGGGTGAGGATCAATCGCTGGAGCGCTTATCGGCAGAGGCGGAGGCGATTGGCTATCCCGTGCTGATCAAAGCGGTCGCAGGCGGCGGCGGCAAGGGGATGCGCAAGGTCGATGCGGCGGCGGATTTTGCCAGCGCGCTGGAAAGCTGCCAGCGCGAGGCCAAGGCAAGTTTTGGCAACACGCAAGTCCTGCTGGAGAAATGGATCACTTCACCGCGCCATATCGAGGTTCAGGTCTTTGGCGACAGCCACGGCAATGTCGTCCATTTGTTTGAGCGGGATTGTTCGCTCCAACGCCGCCACCAAAAGGTGATCGAGGAAGCCCC